>NZ_JBSWYJ010000012.1:0-156320 GCF_056161045.1 Flammeovirga sp. AWQ4_249 | reverse complement strand
GAGCCGGGATGGCGGAACTGGTAGACGCGCAAGACTTAAAATCTTGTGAGGGCAACCTCGTGTGGGTTCGATTCCCACTCCTGGTACTAAGCTGCGAAAATAGCTCAGCTGGTAGAGCGCAACCTTGCCAAGGTTGAGGTCGCGGGTTCGAACCCCGTTTTTCGCTCTAAGTGCCAAGTTATTTTGGATAGCTAAGGAAATAAGGAAGACTTGACTTCCTTTCAATAAAAACAAGAAAATACTTTTCATTTATCCTTGTGGTAGATGAGCCGGGATGGCGGAACTGGTAGACGCGCAAGACTTAAAATCTTGTGAGGGCAACCTCGTGTGGGTTCGATTCCCACTCCTGGTACTAAGTATGCGAAAATAGCTCAGCTGGTAGAGCGCAACCTTGCCAAGGTTGAGGTCGCGGGTTCGAACCCCGTTTTTCGCTCTAAAAGCCTAACAGTAATACTGTTAGGCTTTTTTTTATATCTTTTTTGGTGTTATTCATACAATTTTTTGGATTTATTTGTGCTGCTATCGATGAAACTTCTTACATTTGCATGTTTTTAATATCACAAAGTGACTTTAGTTGAACTGACAAATTAGTTAATGATTGCAAAAGAATATTTGACAGTAACAACCTAGAAACATTAAGATATATAATACGAACAGATTCATATATAAAGCATTATTTTTTAGTTTAACATGGCATTAATTACAAAGATCAGAGAGAAATCTGGTGTTGCGGTTGGAGCAATCGCAATAGGTCTGATTTTATTTATGGTGGGAGGCGACTTAATGTCACCTAACTCAAGATTATTAGGAGACAACAAGCAAATTGTTGGTGAAATCGATGGACAAAAAATTGAATACAGTCAATTTGGTGAAATTATCGACGCGATAAAAGCAAATTACCCAACTCCTCCGAATGAGCAACAAATGAATGGTGTTCGTCAAATGGCTTGGAATGAATTAATCTACCGCGTTGCTTATGGCAACCAAATGGAAGAACTTGGTATCACTATCACAAATGAAGAATTAGACGATCTAATCTCTGGAAACAACATTGCTCCTGAATTCGGTCAATACTTTAGAGATTCTACTGGACAGGTAAGCAGAGAGAACATCAAAATGTACCTTTCTTCTTTAAAGCAACAAGGTCCTAATTCTCCTCAATATCAACAATTCTTAAGCTTCGAGCAGCAAATCAGAACTTCTCGTGAGCGTATCAAATATGAAAACTTGATTTCAAGAACTTACTTTGCTACTGATTTAGAAGGAAAGAAAGAGTATGAGAAGCAAAATGACAAAGTGGAGATCGCTTTCGTAAATGTTCCTTTCTACTCAGTTCCTGATTCAGTTGCAAACGTATCTGACGCTGATGCAAAAGCATACTATAGTGCTCACAAAGATGAATTCAAAAGAGATGCTAACAGAGGTATCGAATTTGTAAGTTTCTTAGTGAAGCCATCAGATGTGGATAAAAAGAATTTAGAAGCTGATATGTCTGACTTAGCTAGAGCATTCGAAAGAACTAGCAATGACTCAGCTTTCGTAGAAGCTAACTCTGAAGGAGCAACAAACTTCATGTCTGTAAACATGACAGGTCTTCCTACGGTATTAGACGCTGATAACTTAGAGCAAGGTAAAGTTTATGGTCCTTACTTCGCTGCTAGTGCTTTCAGAGACTACAAAGTATTAGGTACTTCAGAAGATACTATTTATTCAGCAAGAGCATCTCACATCTTATTCAAAAATGATAAAGATGATGCTGCTGCAAAAAAAGAAGCTTATGCTACTTTAAAGAAAATTCAAGGTGGTGAAGACTTCGCTACTTTAGCAAAGAAATTAGGTGACGCTGCTCCTACTACTAAATCAAGAGGTGGAGATTTACAGTGGTTCACTGAAGGTCGTATGGTTCCTGCTTTTGATAAAGCAGTATTCTCAGCAAGAAAAACTGGTTTAATCAACAGAGTAATCAAAACTGACTTCGGATACCATATTATCAATGTAACTGCTACTAAGACGAAAACAAAATACGACTTGGCGATCGTAGAAAAGAAACTTTCTGCTTCTGATGCAACGATCAACGAAGCTTACCGTAAGGCTTCAGTATTTGCTTCTTCAGCAAAAGGTGGAAGATCTGATTTCGAAAAATTAGCAGAAGAGCAAAAAATCTTCATCGAGCAAGCATTAACTATTGCTCCTTCAGCTTCATTTATCAATAGCTTAAGAGGTAATCAAGTTAGACAAATCATCCGCTGGGCTTACAATGATGCAGACATCAATGATGTATCAGAAGTATTTGACTTAGATGATCGTTTTGTTGTTGCTACTCTTATTGATGCACGTGAAGAAGGTATCGCTGATTTTGCTGATGTGAAAAACGAAGTAATCGTTGAAGCGAAAAAAGCAAAGAAAGCTGAAATTATCTTAGCTAAATTATCAAAAGCATCTGGTTCTATTGAAGAAATCAGAAAAGCTTATGGTAACGGTGCTAAAGCAGATATCGCTACTGATCTTTCATTAAACGACGTATCTATCCAAGGTATTGGAATTGCTCCAAAAACTATTGGTACTGCATTTGGTCTTAAAGAAGGTCAAACTTCTGCACCAATCGTTGATGAAAACAGTGTAGTAATCGTGAAAGTTAGAAAAGCTGAAAAAGCTTTAGAAACTGCTGATTACTCTATCTACCAAAAACAAGTTGAAGGTAGATACAACAGATCTGCTAACTACAACATCTTAGAAGCTGTGAAAACACTTTCTGATGTTAAAGATGAGCGTTACAAGTTCTTCTAGGAACTCGTTAAGATATATCAAAGAGACTACCTCAAAAGGGTGGTCTCTTTTTGTTTATAGGAAGTTTTTTTTACTTTCGAGAAAAGATAAAGAGGAAGAAAAAATGGGAAAGATTAAAATCATAGAAACAAGTGATGGTTCGAGTTCTCTATTTAATGAAGAATTAAATGAAACGTATCATTCTAATCATGGTGCCTTGACAGAATCAAGATATGTATTTATCAAGTCTGGATGGGAAGATATCAGAGAAGGAAAAGAAAATACTTCCATCCTAGAGGTAGGTATGGGAACGGGCTTGAATGTTATTTTAATGATTGAACAAGCTTTGAAAAACCCTGATCATGATTTTTATATGATTACTTTAGAACCTTTTCCATTAAGCCAGGAACTAATAGCAGGATTAAATTATACAGGTTTATTAGATGATAATTTAACAATCTATTTTAAGGAAATTCATCAATCCAATTGGGAGGGAGAAGTAAAAATTCTCCCTAACTTCACTTTAGTGAAAAAGAAAATGACTCTTCAAGATTTCAATGCAGAAGGAAAGACATTTGATGTTATTTTCTTTGATGCATTTGCTCCAAATAAGCAACCTGAGGTTTGGTATGTTGAGAATTTGGAGAAATGTTTTGAAGTCAATAAACAAGGAGGTTTATTTGTGACATATTGTGCAAAAGGACAATTGAGAAGAGATTTGGTGAGTGTTGGTTATGATGTAGAAAGATATCCAGGACCTCCAGGTAAAAGAGAGATGTTGAGAGGTTGGAAGAAGTAATTGGTGTAATAATAGAATAATGAAAACAGGTTTATTTTTCGGTTCTTTTAATCCTATCCATATAGGACATTTAATTTTAGCGAATGCAATGGTGCAAAGTGGTGAAGTCGATGAAGTATGGTTTGTCGTTTCTCCTCAAAATCCTTTTAAAAAAAGAAATACACTATTACATGAATTTGATCGCTTGGATATGGTAAATGCTGCTATCCAAGATAACTATAAGTTTAGAGCATCTGATATTGAATTTAGAATGCCTAAGCCAAGCTATACAGTGGATACTCTTGTTTATTTACAAGAAAGACATCCTAAACACTCTTTTAAAGTCATTGTAGGAGAAGATAATCTAGCGGGTTTTAGAAAGTGGAAAAACCATGAAATTATCCTTGAAGATTATGGTTTATTGGTTTATCCAAGACCTCATGCAAAACCTTCAGATTTGAAAGAACATAAGAATGTGAAACTGATTGAGGCTCCGATGGTAGATATTTCTGCTACACATATCAGAAATAGTATTAAAAATGAAAAAGACTTCCGTTACTTAGTGCCAGAAGGTGTTAGAACCTTAATTCAGAGTAAAGGTTTTTATAAATAAAGAAAAGGCTTAGTAGAGTTTGAAAATCTACTAAGCCTTTTTTTAATCGTTCATTAAATCACTGAAAAAGTTAGGTTCTAATTTTAGACCAATGGAATAAAAAGGTAGAAAGTTATTTTTTTTGAAGATCAACTAAATATGGTGTAATGACTTTAAGTAGGTATATATATTTGAACTATAAACAATTTCGTATAATATATTTTAATGGAAAACCTACATTTTTATTTCATAAAATAGATAAAACACTTTGTTAAATTGGTGATTTTACACGAGATTTATAGATGTACTAACTAATCAGAGCAAACATTTTTTGTTTATTTTTAAATCGCAATAATGCCTATTCAAACAGATTATAAACTTCCTAAACAATCCTATCAAGGAATATTAATCCATCCGGACTTACCAACAGGAAGAGGTGCGGGTAAATTATATATTTACAATAAAGTAGTATTGATTGAAGTAGATGAAGTTGTTTATACTATTCCTTTTTCAAAATTAATTTTAGAAGCAGGAGGAGCATCAGATCAATTTGTATTCTTTAAGCAGGAAGGAGAGAAAGAAATTTCTATTTATACAAAAGATAAATCTATTTTGAAAGATGAAGAATTGTTGAGTACATCTCAATTTAAAGAAGCAATTTCATCAACAAAAAGTAAAATCAATGGTCTTTATAGAGGAGTTTTGGCAATTGTGAGTATATGTATTCTTACTGTTGTTACCCTTTATTTATTTAAAGAAAATATTGTTACTTCAACTGCAAACTCAATTCCTGTAGAATGGGAACAAGAAATGGGTGATCAACTTTTTTCATTAGTTGAAGAAGAGTATAAAGTATTAGAGAATGATTCGTTGGTAAATGTTCTTTCAAAAGAAATGGAGCCACTAACAAAACAGGCTACTGCAGAAGGGTTCAGAATTGAATATTTCATTGCCGAAGATCCTACAGTAAATGCTTTTGCTCTTCCGGGAGGAAAAGTAGTGATTAATTCTGGATTAATAAAAAAATCAAATTCTTGGGATGAAGTTTCAGGAGTTTTAGCCCATGAAATTTCACATGTTACCTTACGTCATCATGTAAGAGGAATGATTAATAAAGTAGGGTTGTTCTCCGTTGTATCATTATTTTTTGGAGATGCTTCAGCTGTTGCAGCAACACTTTCTGAAAGTGCAGTAGAATTACAATCGTTATCTTATTCTAGAGGTTACGAAGAAGAAGCAGATATACAAGGCTGGGAATACCTCAATGATGCAAAAATGAACCCTGAAGGAATGATTACTTTCTTTAAAAAATTAGAAGAAGAAAATGAACCTTCGAAAATAGATAGTTTAATTGCTTTTGTATCAACACACCCCGATACGCAAAAAAGAATTAATTATTTAGAGGATAAATTAGAAAAACAAACTACTCGAGAATATGCTGACTATTTATCGGACTATGCCGATTTTAAATCAGCTGTTTTAATTGAAATAAATCAATAACCATGGACTTAGAAATTAAAGGCAAACCTGTATTTGCCCATGCTCATATAAAATTGGAGCCTGGGGAAACATTTATCGCGGAGTCAGATGCAATGTCTAGTATGTCTGCTGAATTAGATGTAGATGCGAAATTAAATGGAGGCTTTCTAAAAGCAATTGTCAAAAAGCTTTTTGGAGGCGAATCATTTTTTATTAATCACTACACAAACAACACATCCAAAACTTTAGAACTAACTATTACGCAGGCTACTCCTGGTGATATGCAAGTAAAAGAGCTGAATGGAGAAAGCTATTGTTTACAAGGAGGAGCATATATTGCCTCTACTCCGGGTGTAAATCTAGGAGTGAAATATGCTGGATTTGGATCATGGATTGGTGGTGAAGGCCTTTTTAAACTTATGGTTTCAGGTCACGGACAAATAATTTTTGGAGCATTCGGTGGTTTACTCGAAAAAGAAATAAATGGAGAATATATTGTAGATACAAGCCACTTGGTAGCCTATGAACCAGATATGAAATTAAAACCTCAATTATCTGGAGGGATATTTTCATCTCTATTTGGAGGTGAAGGATTGGTCACAAGAGTCGAAGGAAAAGGTAAGGTAATCATTCAGACAAGAAGTATGTCAGGATTATCATCATGGGTGAATAAAAATATATTTTAGCAATGGAAGGAATTATCAAGAATCACTTAAATGCTGAAATAGTCATGAGACCTGGCTCTTCAGCAGTAAAAATAGAACTACAAGAAGGCGAGCATTTCACAGCAGAAGCTGGAGCTATGATCGCTATGAGTCCTAATATCCAAATGACTACTTCGACACATAAAAAGAATTCTGGAGGAATAGGAAAAGCACTGAAAAGGTTATTATCTGGAGAAAGCTTTTTCATGAATCATTACACATCAGTGAATGGCAGTGGTACAGTTTGGTTAGGTACTACACTTGCCGGTGATATGATGGCTCATGAATTAAGTGGAGAAGGTATTATTGTTCAAGGAGGAAGTTATGTTGCATCTTCGCCAGATATAGAAGTCGATTTTAACTGGCAAGGAATGAAAAGTGCTTTTTCAGGAGAAGGTTTATTTTGGTTAAACCTTAATGGTAATGGAACTGTAATCGTGAATTCATTTGGTGCCATTTATCCAATTGAAATAAATGGTGATTACATCGTAGATACCGGACATATTGTGGCTTTTGATGAGTCATTAAATTTCAAAATTACAAAAGCAGGAAAAAGCTGGGTAAGTTCATTCTTAGGTGGCGAAGGACTTGTTTGTAAGTTTAGTGGAAAAGGAACAATATGGGTACAATCTCATAACCCATCATCATTCGGTAGTTTATTAGGACCAAAATTAAAACCAAGAAGCTAATGGAAGCGGTAGACAAAAAAGGATTAAACTTTACGTTTGATTGTAAACCAGATTACGGATTTATTACTGTTGATATTCCAGCAGGAGAAAAAATAAAAGTAGAAGCATCAGCCATGGCGACCATGGATACAAATATTAAGATGCATACTAAATTTAAAGGAGGTTTAGGAAGGTTTTTAACTGGTGAATCTCTATTTATCAATGAATTTGAAGCAGAACATGGTCCCGGACAAATCCAAATTGCACCAAATGCACCAGGAGATGTTGATCACGTTTACTTAGAAAATGAAACGATATATCTTCAAAATTCAGCTTATGTCGCTTCTTCAATGGGTATTGAAATCGAAACGAAATTTCAAGGACTTATGAAAGGTTTCTTCTCTGGAGAGAACTTATTTTTAATTAAATGTTCTGGAGTTGGAGACTTATTTTTTAACTCTTACGGAGGAATTATAGAGGTAGATGTTACGGATGGATATGTAGTAGATACAGGACATATTGTGGCATTTACAGAAGGTTTAGAATACAAAGTTTCTAAAGTTGGTGGTTATAAATCACTTTTCTTCTCAGGAGAAGGTCTTGTATGTAAATTTTCTGGATCAGGAAAAGTATGGATTCAGACAAGGAAAATTAGTCCTTTCTTGAGTTGGGTTCATCCTTACAGGCCTGTTAAGAATAATAATTAATAAATGATTGATAGCCTTTCAAACTTTGAAAGGCTATCTTCTTGTCCCATATAAAACTAACTACTACTAAATATTCTTTAAAACTAAATATGATCTCAAATAAAACTCATTTATTACTGGTATTATTTATAACATTTAGCTCAAATATTTCTTTCGCTCAAAAAGCTAAAAATGTAAACTATGATGAAATACGAGACAAAATTATAGTCAATTCTTTCGAAGGAAGTCAAAAAAATAATCAAGAGATAGATTCTTGGTATTTTGAGTTTAGTTGTAAAGACAGTCTTTTATTATATCATCTAATTAATGGGAATACATCTTTAGCTATAAAAAGTATAGAGATGTATACTGAAGAAATTTCTCATTTAAAAGGGATGTATATTGCGGATTGCATAGATTTATCTGGAGTTGAGTATAATTCAGAGTTAGCATTAAGAAAAAAGGTAAGTGAACTTGTAAAGTCTTATCGAAAGACCCCTATTGAATTAATAGGAATTGGTTATAGAACGAATGAAACTACTATTACAAAGTCGCCCATAAGAAATATTAAAATTGGAAAAAAGATACTCAATAAATTAGAGGGAAGAATTATCAATAGTAAAGGTGAAGGTATTCCTTTTGTTACTATAGGTATAGAAAATTCAGAATATGGTACTGTTTCATCAGTGGAAGGTAATTTTAAGATGGATTTACCAACAAATCAAAATAATCTTGAAATAACAGTAAGACATATATCATATAAAGAACAAAAACTTCCTCTTAAAGATTTAAAACAAAATAAAATAATTCAACTGAAAAGTAAAGAGACAATTCTCGAGGAAGTAACAATCAAAGAAAAAGGTTTAAATCTTAAGACTAAAATTGTAGGAGATAAAGGAAAAACAAATACATCTGGTTTTGTCGTTGGAGGTAAAGAAGGTACAGAGATTGCTCAAGAATTTATTAATACTAGAAAAGTATGGATCAAGGAAGTAGGGGTATATGTCAATAATCGAGAAAGGAAACAGTTTACGCTCCTAGCTAACATTTATGAGAAAGATGAAAAGTTAAACTTACCTGGTAATTCAATTTTGAAAGAGCAAATAATCATTAACTCTGATTTAGAAAAAGGATGGTTAAAAGTTGATCTAAAAAATCAATATATCATCACTGAAAAAAGCTTTTACGTGGCATTTCAGTGGGTTGATGCAAATCTTGAAGTACCATATATTGGAATGACAGGGAAAAAGAAAGGTTTGACAAAACGTTCAATTTTAGGAGAATGGAAAGATAGTAAACGTTTTAAATGGATGATAAACTCAACATTGACTTATATTGAAAGTGAATTATAAACAAAAAATTAACTATGAAATGGTAAAAGTTTAGGTTCTAAAGAAGGACAAATAGCTACGGGCATGTTTATAGTACTAGCAACTCTCAAAATAATTCAATACGGATATAAATTTGGGAACTATGTTGGTGATATAATTTTTGCTCCCTAAATAAAAAAATCCCTTACAGCACAAACTGTAAGGGATTTATATTTTTGAAATCTATGTAACTGTCAGCACAGAATTATAATTCTGCGAAGAAGTCATTTCCTTTGTCATCAACAATGATGAAGGCTGGGAAGTTTTCGATTTCGATTTTACGAACCGCTTCCATTCCTAAATCTTCAAAGTCAACCAATTCCACAGATTTGATATTTTCTTTTGCAAGAATTGCAGCAGGACCACCGATTGATCCTAAGTAGAATCCACCATGTTCATTACAAGCATCTGTTACTTGTTGTGAACGGTTACCTTTTGCTAACATGATCATTGAACCACGTTTTGCTTGGAAAGGTCCTACATAAGGATCCATTCTACCTGCTGTTGTTGGTCCAAATGATCCTGAAGGCATTCCTTCTGGAGTTTTCGCAGGACCTGCATAATAGATTGGGTGGTTTTTGAAGTACTCAGGCATCTCCTCACCATTATCAAGCATTTCCTTGATACGAGCATGAGCAATGTCACGAGCTACAATCAATGTACCTTTTAAGTTCAAACGCGTTTTGATTGGATATTTTGATAATTCTGCTAAAACCTCTTCCATCGGACGGTTCAAGTCGATATCCACAGGATTATCCATTTGAGACTCTTCTGTAGGGATCAAACGACGAGGATTTCTTTCTAATTCTTCTAACCAAATACCATCTTCGTTGATTTTCGCTTTGATATTACGGTCAGCTGAACAAGAAACACCAATACCTACTGGACAAGAAGCGGCGTGACGAGGTAAACGAACTACTTTCACATCGTGCGTGAAATATTTACCACCGAATTGAGCACCAATCAAGCTCTCTTGACATATTTTTTGAATTTTTTCTTCCCACTCAACATCACGGAATGCCTGACCACCCATGTTACCTTCTGTAGGTAAGTGATCATAATATCCTGCTGATGCTTTCTTAACAGTTGCCATATTAGCCTCTGCTGAAGTACCACCTACTACAAATGCTAAGTGATAAGGAGGACAAGCTGCTGTACCAATTGACTTTAATTTTTCTTTTACAAAAGCAGTTAAACTTTCTTCGTTTAATAATGCTTTTGTTTGTTGATATAAGAAAGTTTTGTTTGCAGATCCACCACCTTTTGCCATGAATAAGAACTCGTAAGAGTTACCTTGTTCAGAGTAGATGTCGATTTGTGCAGGAAGGTTTGTACCTGTATTTTTCTCTTCAGTCATTGTTAATGGAACAACTTGAGAGTAACGTAGGTTTCTATTTTTATACGTTTCATAAATACCACGTGATAATGCCTCAGCATCATTGGCTCCGGTAATAACACCTTCTCCTTTTTTACCAACCACAATAGCAGTACCTGTATCTTGACAAGATGGTAATTGTCCCTCTGCTGCTACAGCTGCATTTTGTAATAATGTACGAGCAACGAAACGATCATTATCAGAAGCTTCTGGATCATCTAAGATTTTGGCTACTTTTTCTAAGTGAGCTGTACGAAGGTAAAAAGATACATCCGCCATGGCTTCTTGAGAAAGTAATTCTAACCCTTTAGGATCTACTTTTAAAAATTTACGTCCATCTACTTCAATTGTAGAAACATAATCTTTGGTTAATAATCTATACTTTGTGGTATCATCCTTTATCGGGAAAGGTTTCTGATAAAAAAAATCGCTCATTGTCTGTTCTATTTTTATTTACTGTTAGGTGTCAAACTGCTTATGCAAATATTAACTCTGCAAAAATACAATGCATTCGTCAATACATAAGTGAGATTAGTCATAAATCGTAAATAGATTTTAATGATTCTCGTAAAAAATGAATGGTTTCTCCTCAATTATAGTCTTATAAAAGGCTTTTTTATAAAAATTAAGCGTTAAATGAACATTTTTTTGCTTTTTTGTTATGCTTGCATAATAATTTTCATATATTTGAAAATAAGTGTTATGCTTGCATACATTTATAAATGAAGAGTCACTTTCGTAATACAATCTATTAAGTGGCTTTTCTTAAGAAATTATACATCCAATAGACAACACATAAATAAACACCCGACGTTTATTTATATCCAAAAAACAACACATAACTTACAGAACAATGAATACTGTAACCAATCAAAAAGCAATTAAGGGCGGAGAATTTTTAATCCGCGAAACAGAGGCGAATGAAATCTTCACACCAGAAGAATTTTCAGAAGAACAGGTAATGATGGCTCAAGCCACAAAAGACTTTATCGATCAAGAAATTACACCTAATGCAAAAGAAATCGATGGTCACAATTGGGAATTAGTAGAACAAATATTTGCGAAAGCAGGTGACTTAGGTCTATTAGGTATCTCAGTACCTGAAGAGATGGGAGGTTTAGGCATGAGCTTTAACACTTCTATGTTAATTGCAGATATTTTTGGCGAAGCAGGTTCATTCTCAACAACTTATGGAGCACATACTGGTATTGGTACACTTCCAATTTTGTACTACGGTACTGAAGCTCAAAAAGAAAAGTACTTACCAAAATTAGCTACAGGTGAATGGGCAGCAGCTTATGCACTTACTGAGCCAGATGCAGGTTCGGATGCAAACTCTGGTAAAACGAAAGCAGTACCAACAGAAGATGGAAAGCATTACCTATTAACAGGACAAAAAATGTGGATCTCTAATGCTGGTTTTGCAGATGTATTTATTGTTTTCGCTAAAATCGGAGACGATAAAAATCACACAGCATTTATCGTAGAAAAATCGTTCGGTGGTATTACAATGAACGAAGAAGAAGAAAAACTAGGGATCAAAGGGTCTTCTACTCGTCAAGTATTCTTCAATGACTGTAAGGTTCCTGCTGAGAATATGCTTTCTGAAAGAGAAAACGGTTTTAAAATCGCCGTAAATATCTTAAATATCGGTAGAGCTAAATTGGGTGCAGGTGTGTTAGGAGGTTGTCGTGCGGTAATTAACCATGCGATCAAATATTCAAAAGAACGTAAGCAGTTCAAACAACCTATTTCAAACTTTGGTGCAATCAAGCAAAAATTAGCGCAGATGGCAACAAAGACTTATGTGATAGAGTCAATGTGTTATAGAGCTGGTCAAAATATTGAAGACCATACTGATGAGCTTTTAGCAAGTGGTATGGATGAAGCAAAAGCAAAATTAAAAGGTGTTGAGCAATTCGCTATTGAATGTGCTATCCTTAAAGTATTCGGTTCAGAAACTTTAGATTTCGTAGTAGACGAAGGTGTTCAAGTTTATGGTGGTATGGGATTCTCAGCGGATGCTCCAATGGAAAGAGCTTACCGTGATGCTCGTATCTCAAGAATTTATGAAGGTACAAACGAAATCAACCGTATGTTGTTAGTAGGCATGATGATCAAGCGTGCTATGAAAGGTGAATTAGATATTGTGTCACCAGCAATGGACGTTGCTAAAGAGCTTACTTCAGTTCCTTCATTCGAAACTATCGATGCTTCTGTCCTATTCAACATAGAAAAAGATATCTTGAAACGCTTGAAAAAGGCAGCTTTAATGGTTGCTGGTAGAGCAGTTCAAGTATTTGAAGCTAAAATCAATGATCAGCAAGAAATCCTTATGAATGTTGCTGATATGTTGATTCAAATTTATGCAGCAGAATCAGCAATTCTACGTACTGAGAAAATGGTAGAAGATAAAGGTGAGGAAGCTTGCAAAGAACAAATCAATATCTCTAAAGTGTTTATCCGTGAGGCTGCAGAATCAGTAGCAACTTCTGGTAGAGAAGCAATTGCTGGTATCGCTAAAGGTGATGAGCAAAAAGTGATGTTGATGGGCTTGAAACGTTTCACTAAATATGATTTAGAAAACATTCACGTGTTACGTAGAGAGTTAGCAGATACATTAATTGAGAAGGAAGCGTATCCTTTCTTCGTCATTTAATATAAAATATTTGTCTTGCCTATCGAGTGACGGCAAGATTAAATAGGACGATTAAATACTTGGTTACATGAAAAGAAAAAGCCAACCTGATTCGGGTTGGCTTTTTTTGCTTCTAAAATTTAATTTAAATTGAGTAAAAATGAAATTCAAAAACTTAAACTAATAAATGAGCTATGAAGATAATTGATCTTTCAAAACCAATACAGTTCAATAAAAAAGACCCTTGGTTTATGCGAGTAAAAATCAAACATAAACCCCACAGTAAAGCAAAATGGCTGATACGATTTTTAGGTCTTCCCTTTAAATTATTCCCTAAAGGATTTGATGGCTGGGCAGATGATATCATTGAAAAAATGGGAGTTCATTCCACTACTCATATCGATGCACCTTGGCACTACTCTCCTACTGTGGCAGAGAAAAAAGCAAAAACGATTGATCAAGTTCCCTTAGATTGGTGTTATGGTGAAGGTCTTGTGATAGATATGAAACACAAAGAAGATGTTGATCCTATTATGAAAGAAGACTTAGTTCGTTTTTTAAAAAAGGATAATTATCCTTATAAGAAGAAATGATTGTTTTAATCAAAACAGGCAGAGATAAATTTAATGGAACTGAAGATTTTCATAAAGTAGGAACTGGAATGAGTGCTGAAGCAACCGTACTTTTTGATTGATCAAGACATAAAAGTAATGGGCATTGATTCATGGGGATGGGATTTACCACTGCCTTATCAAATTGAACAAGCCAAAAAAACAGGGAGTAATGATGTTTTTTGGGATGCTTTGCCTTATTCAGGTTTTAAAATTGCTGTTTTTCCATTAAAAATTGTTGGTGTATCGGCTGCTCCTGCAAGAGTTGTAGCAATGATGGAAGAATAATTATTTATAGATTTTTGTAAATACCCAAGTTTTAAAAATTAGAACTTGGGTATTTTTTTTGAAAAAAATTAAGGCATTTGTAAGAAACTCGAAAAAGTGGCTACTAACCCGATATACATTAATTAAAAACATAACTATTATGAGTCTCTTATCAGAAGCTTTTTCATTATTATTTCACGACAGTAAAGCAAGTAGAACATTTCCTTTTTCAGGAACACAGTCAGAATTTTTTACTTTGATCCAAGAGGTCAGTAAAAAATATGGAATGAAGCATATCAAGAATCAAGAAAATGAGATTCACTTGCTCATGATTGGAAGTAATGTTATCCTCGCTTCCTCTTTTGAAGGGTTAATGTCAGCACAATGCTACATTCGTCTTGAAAGAGAAGAAAATCAAGATCGTTTAAGAATCACAGCTTATGAGACACTTATTTCTCCTTTAAAAATGGAAAGAAAGAACTTTGACAGCGTCATTGAATGCAAGTTGAATGCTTTTATGTCTTACCTTAGTACAGTATATACGAATAAACAATCTAACGGATGTCTATAGAATTTTATGAAGAGTATATCGAAAGCAATAAGGCAATTATCTATAAAATTTGCCGTGCTTATGCTCATTCTCAAGAAGAGTTTGAAGACTATTTCCAAGAAGTATGTTTACAACTTTGGCGTTCAAGAGAAAGTTATCAACATCAATCGAAGTTATCCACATGGGTATATAGAGTAACGTTGAATAATTGTCTTTCAATTGTGAAAAAAGAAAAGAAAAAGCTAGATACTGTTGAAATCAATGAGAAAATTGATCAGCTCCCTCCCTTTTCAGAAAAAGAAGAACGTTTGGAAGAATTATATAGAGCTATTCGATTACTAAAGGAAGTGGATCGAGGAATCATATTACTTTATTTAGAAGAACATTCTTATGATGAAATTGCCAACGTCATGGGTATAACACAAAGTAATGTTGGTGCAAAAATTAATCGAATCAAAAAACAGCTAAAAGAGAATATGTTATGGAAGAGTTTGACTTAATCAAAGAGGTGTGGACTGAGGGGCATCAAACTACACCATCATTAAAATCAGTAGAAAAAACAGCTAAATCTCATAAAAAAGAATCAATGAATTTAATTCAGAATATTATTAACAAAACGAAAATCGAGTGGATAGCAACGTGGATAATAATTGTTGCTATTAGTATACCTGTTGGGGTCTATACTGGACGTTGGGGCATCATTGCATTTTTTGTTTTTCCATTCGTTCCTTACTTTATTGATTACCTGATTAGGCTTCGAAAAATAAAAGAATTTGATACTTTAAATACATTAGAATATCTAAAAAATGTACATGCTTACATTATTAAGAGTTACAAGCAACAGTTACGTTTTATTATTTATTATATCACTCCTGTTACATTGATTATCAGTTATACTTTAGGGCTGTCAATTGGTATGGAAGAAGGAGGTTCTAATATTTCAGAATTATTGGTGTTAAATGAAAGAACTTTAAAAGTTGTCGTTCTATCAATTATATTCTTAACTGTAGCCTTTTTTATGTTCCGGAAATTCTTTCCAAAATTTACAGACTTTTGGGTCAATAAAATTTATGGAACAGAGTTGAATGGGATAAAGCAAATGATAAAGGATTTAGAAGAATAGAAAAAAAGCTCTAATTCAATGTAAAAGAATTAGAGCTTTTCTATGTAAAGAACAATCTAGATCTCTGTCACACTAAGAATAAATAATCCTTCTTCAAACTCATATTGATTGACTTTTTGTTCAATTTCCTTGAGTTGTTCTAATGTATCATTATCAGAAATAGAAGGTAATATTTTCTTAACGACTTCAGCGGCTTCAGGGTCACCAGCTTCTAGAAGCTCTTTTAATTCATCAATGAAAGGTGTAAGATCTTCGATAATTTCTTGAGGAGTATTTTCATCCGAAACACCATGATATCCTTGAAGGAAGGCATCGATAATCATTAAACTTTTATTAAATTCTTGAATTAAGTTGTCCAATAAAACTTTTGTATAGCCTTTCTCATATTTTAATGCATGTTCTACTACTTCTGCATGAGTAGAAACATTGGAAATACCCAAATTAGCAGCCACACCTTTTATGGCATGTGCTTCTTCTTGTAATAATTTAAAGTTTTGTTGTTGCTCTAAAGTACTTAATCGATTACCGGCATTCTTTTGCTTTTCGGCAAATTTTTGGAGAACACTAATAAACAAATCTTCATTTCCACCACATCTTTTAATGGCTGAGACAGTATCAATTCCTTCGATAAATAAACCTTCTTGTTTAGGTAGTTCAATAGTACCTTGTGGAGAAGGAGGAGTATGTTTATCAGGATTTTTTGCAACAATCCAACGTCCAATAATGGCAAACAACTGATCATTTTCGATAGGTTTTGCGATGTGATCATTCATGCCTGCTTCTCTTGCTCTATCTTTATCTTGAGACATTGCGTTGGCAGTCATTGCGATTATAGGCAACCCATTAAATCGAGGGTCTTTACGAAGTTCGATTGTAGCTTGGTAACCATCCATTACTGGCATTTGAATATCCATTAGGACACCTTCATAAGGATCTCCTTCTTCGTAAGCTTTAATCACAGCATCAACACCTTCTTTTCCATTGTTGACTACATCGATATATACCCCATTTTTAGCAAGAACTTCTGAAGCAATCAATTGATTAATTTCATTGTCTTCTACTAATAAAACTTTCGCACCTACTACTTTTTTAGGAAATTCTTGCGTGCCTTTGTATTCAGATGAAGCAGCAAAACCAAATCTAGAAAGTAAAGTATCAAGTAATTCTTGCTCTTCAATTGGCTTAGTGATAATGCCAGAGACTTGATCTTTTTCTATTTTCTGATCTAATTCTTCTTTATCATAAGCGGTGACCATTAGAATATCAGTCGTTGCATGGATTTTTGATAACTGTCGAATACGTTTTGTTGTTTCTACACCATCAATACCTGGCATACGCCAATCCATCAAAATAAAGTCAAAAGTCGTTTTAGTTTCTTCCACCAAAGTCAAAGCTTCTTCCCCACTATTCTTAATTGTCACTTCACAACCAAAGCTTTCAAGGTGTTTGTTTAGAATGAGGCAAGACTCGTGATGATCATCTACAATTAATACTTTACTTCCGATTAAACTCTTGATATGATGAGGATTTTTTGCGGATGTCAAAGTAGTTGGATCCACTCTTTCACATCTTACTGTAAACCAGAAAGTCGATCCAATACCATAGGTAGATTCAACTCCAATTTCACCTCCCATTAATTCAGAAAGTTTTTTGGAAATAGCTAAACCAAGTCCTGTACCTCCATATTTCCTCGTAGTAGAGGCATCTGCTTGATTAAAAGATTCAAATAAATGTTGCTTTTGATCATCTGTCAATCCAATACCAGTATCTGTTACTTCAATACGTAAAAGATCTCCATTGATCCCTTTTTCTTGGATAAAAGCCCTTAATGTAACGCTCCCTTTTTTGGTAAACTTTATAGCATTGTTCAATAGATTTAAAATAATCTGTCCTAAACGCAATGGGTCTCCTCTAAGTACCTTCGGTAATTCAGAAGCAATTTCAAATTGAAGATCAATACCTCTTTCTTTTGCTTTTAAACCGACTACAGTGGATATATTTTCAAGAACATCTTCATTTAAATTATAATGGATGCTTTCGATATCTACTTTACCCGCTTCAATTTTAGAGAAATCGAGTACGTCATTGACAATACCTAATAATGATTGAGATGAAAGCTGTATTTTCTTTAGATAATCCTTTTGTTTTGGATCAAGAGAAGTATCTAATACCAAGTTGGTCAGTCCCATGATTGCGTTCATCGGAGTGCGAATCTCATGACTCATATTGGCTAAGAACATACTTTTGGCACTTGCTGCTTCTTCTGCGATATTTTTCGCTGCTTTTAATTCGTCTTCAGCTGCTCTTCTATCAGAGATATCGAAAATAACATCCGCAATATATACCGGCTCTCCTACTTCATTTTTTATTAAGAAATAATTTTCAAAAGTAGAGAGGTATTTGTTGTTGGCTGTTTTTAATTTTAATTCACCCGTCCAAGAACCATTTTTTCGTACTTCAGGTATGACTGTCCTTTCAATTTTTTGAATAGAATCTTCCGTATAGTAACTATGAAGTGGCTTATCATAAATTGCGTCGAGTTGATCTTCTTCCAATAAATCTTTTAAGGCTTCATTGACATAAATGATCGATTGATCATGAATATCAGCCATGATTAAGCCATTTGAAGAAGACTCTGCAAAACGCCTGAAAATGGTAAGTTCTTGTGTTCTGCTTTCAACAATTTCATCGAGATTTTTATTTAATTCTTCAAGTTCCTGAAGATTGTCTTGAAGTTTTGTATTGTTTCTGTAAAGGTTTCTATGTAGTCTTCTATTCATTCTAAAAACCAAAATCCATCCGACAATGGCTCCAACAATTGAAAGAATCACTCCCGTAAGATCAATACGGATACGCTTTTCTTTATTGTTGAAAATGATTTTGATTTGACGATCTAAAAGTTCAGAGAATTCTTCCATTGAAGCAGCATAAATTACCTTATTCTCCGCATATTCTTCCCCTTCTAAAAGTACTAGAGCCTGCTCTTTGTGACCATGAGCAATCAATTGAAAGACTTCGTTTTCAATTTCAATCAAACGTTCGTTAGCAGAACTAGTAGATTTTAATAGATTACGAATCTCTTTTGCATCTTCTAAAACAAGAGCTTCTTTGATCGCATCATCTAATTTTTCTTCATACACTCTGTACTTGTCTTCCCACTTTCTTTCTCCTGTTAAAGCAGCGAGTTTAGTGGATGTACTTAGTACTTCATCAAAGTAGATGATTTGTTTTTGAAGTGCAGAAACTTTCCAAATGATTCTATTTTCTCTTTCAGAATCTCGGTAAGATTGGTATAACTCCCATCCGAAAAATGAAAAAGCAATAGCAGTCAGTAAGGAAGCGATAATGAAAAATGTGGTCTCCCGTTTATTTTTATATCTAGGATCCAGTACTTTTGAAGTAGTCATGATGTAGGATTATTAAAGTCAAAATTAACGGGCAGTACCATAACGAGAATCTACATAAGAAAGCATTTCACTTGGTTTTAATGCTTGACTTGAATTCCCCATACGCACATAAAATGCTTCATCAGAATCTCTTGAAAAGAATACTGGACGAGGTGACGGTTCACAATGTATGACCATTACTCTTTCTCCTTGAAGATCGATAACATTCGTATTGACAGCACCCGCAAGGTCGGCACCAAGATATTCTCTTAATAAATTATGCCAGTGCAAAAGTAGTTTGTCTTCATTTTTGAAGCCATCCTTTTTCATTCCTAAAGCATTACCATCATCATCAACTCCTACTAGAAGATATCCTCCTTTACCATTAAGCAAAGCAGCTACACTTTTTAGGCATTGATTCTCAATTCTAGATTCATTTTTATTTGTATATAAATTGAATCGTAACGTGGATTTGAATTCTAAAATTTCACTTTCACCTTGATTGACCAGTGATTGTAATTCCGTTTCAGAAAGACCTGAAGCGGTTGGTGTTGATTGGTTTTTTAGTTTTTCAATTTGCTCCCTTAATTCTTTTTCTTGAGAAACAATACGAACTCTCGTTTTGATACGCGACATTACTGTGTCTGGATCAAAAGGCTTTCTAATATAATCGGAAGCACCTAAAGCAAATCCTTTTTGCTCATCTTCAGTACTAGTTTTAGACGTTAAGAAAACGATACTTATCCCTTCTGTTTCAGGGTCATTTTTAAGAATTTGACAAGCTTCATACCCATCCATTTCAGGCATGACAACATCCAAAAGAATAAGATCAGGTTGAGGTGAAGATTTGGCCAATTCGATAGCTCTTTTACCGTTTAAGGCTACTTTTAATTTATATTCTTTACCTAAAAGGCCTCTAAGTATATCAATATTTTCAGGAGCATCATCTACAATTAAGATGCAAAATTTATTGTCAGTCATGTTGATAGATTGTTAATGTAGGATTGGCTGATTAGCTCAGCTGTAGGTTAAATAAAAAAATAGCTTTCAATGTTATAGAAAACATGAAAGCAAATTTAAGGATAAATCTGAATAACTGTAAATATTAACAGTCTAGATCTTTAATATTTTAATTGTTTTTTACTCAAAAAAACGATCAGGGTAATTCATTAAAAATAATTCTGATTTGGCTCTAGTAATTGCTGTGTATTGCCATCTTAAGAAATCAGTATCTAACATATCATCTCTTAAAAAACCAATGTCCACAAAAATAGCATCCCATTGTCCACCTTGTGCTTTATGACATGTCAATGCGTAAGCAAATTTTACTTGAAGAGCATTGAGGTATTCATCCTCTTTAATTCTTTTTAAACGTACTCTAGCATTTTCTATATCAGCGTATTCTTCTACAACTTGATTATAGAGACTTCTTGATTCTTCTCTTTCTAGTTGAGGAGTAAAGGAATGCAGTGTATCTAAAATAATTTTTGCTTCAACAGTAGGATGATTTTCATAATCAAGTAATCTAAAACGAATGTCACAGAAGCGTAAACCATATTTTTCTTCAATATTTCCTACACCTGCTACTTCAATAAATTCACCGTTTGCTAAAAATCCGGCAGGGGAATCTTCATCTAGCCAGAAATAATTATTTCTAACGACCATTAAATAATCGCCAGCATCTAATTCCTCTTCTCGGAAATGAATTTGCCGTCTTATATACTGATTATATTGGGTAGCCGCACGGTTTGACCTTGTGATAATAACGGTATTTTCCACTCCATACTTATCATATCCATACAATAAACCATCCTCTAATCGGTCAGATCCCATCTTATAAATATCTTTAAAAGAAGAAGTATTAAACTTGATATCCTGATTAGTTGCTAGACAATTTCTGACTAAAGTGGCATTATACAAAATGCCTGAAGTAGATGCTTGTCTGACTACTTCTGTTAGTTCATGATTGATGATATTTAACCTAAAAACGTTTTGTAAATATAGAGCATCTAAGGCAGGACTGACTTCTTGTTTTACTGGAGGCAATTGAGCAGAATCACCAATCAGAAAGAGTTTATTGTTTGATTTAGGATCTTCAAAAACATAATCAATGATAGACTTTAAAAGACCTTCACCCGCGGTATGTGGTTGATCATCAATCATTGATGCTTCATCAATAATATACACAGTATTTTGTGCTTTATTTTTTTGCCTTTCAAATCTGAGCAGGCCAGTATCTTTATCTTCCGTTTGTTTATAAATAATTCGATGTACTGTATAAGCCTTTCTTTTGGCATAAGAGGACATCACTTTTGCTGCTCTACCCGTAGGAGCAAGCATCATTGGTTTATAAGAGTAAAAACGAAGGATGTTTGAGAAAGCGGTTAATACGGAAGTTTTACCCGTACCGGCATATCCTTTTAAAAGAAAAGTGCTTCTCTTGATGTCTTTATCAAGGACAAATTGATCCAATAGGTCGAATAATTTCTTTTGACCATCAGTAGGTTCAAAAGGAAAAGAAGCACTTATTCTTTCAGAAGGTGTGATCATATCTTTAGTGATAATTTATGCCGCTCTCATGGCTTCTACAGGATCCATTTTAGAAGCTGATACTGCTGGAGCAATTCCAGAAATAATACCAATAACAGCAGAGATTCCTAGGCCAATAAGTAAGTTGGCAAAGTTAAGAGCAATCACAAAAGTTTCGGTAGAAAGCAAGGAAAGAAGAGAAACTAAAAATAATCCTCCTATTCCTCCAAAGAAGCTCAAAAACATAGATTCACATAAGAATTGGAGTAAAATGAAATAGTTTTTAGCTCCTAATGCTTTTTGAATACCAATTTGAGATGTTCTTTCTTTAACAGAAACGAACATAATATTAGCAATACTAAATCCACCCACTAAGATGGAGAATAGTCCAATAATACCACCGGCTATTTTCATGGTAAATGTAATTCCTTCTACAAACTCTACGATAGCATCTGTTCTGTTCAAGGCAAAATTATCTTCCTCTTTAGGTTTTAAACCTCTTTTGATTCTTAATAAGCCTCTTACTTCTGCAAGCATTTCACCTAGATCTTCATCTTTATCAAATCCTTTGGCAATAAGGTTTGTACTAATCCATCTCCCTTTTGAGGCGTAAATTTTAGTGAAAGAATTGTAAGGAATAAAAATTACATCATCAACACTTGGAGTTGGAATGAAACTTTCGCCTTGTTTTTCAAAAATTCCAATTACTTGAAACTTAGCTCCTTTGGCTTTAACGATTTTACCTAATCCATCTCCTCTAGGAAATAGTTGTTTGGCAACTTCAGCACCAATCAAGACTTTTTGAGCACCGGCGTTCATTTCACCTTGAGTAAAATAACGTCCCTCTCCAATTGGCATTGAATTGACTTTGTTGTACTCATAAGAACCCCCGATAATTTTTCCATCTTCAAAAGTATTACTTCCAAAGTTGATGGTATTACCTCCCTTAGATTCATAAATGGCGATAGATTTCACCCATTTAGCATTTTCTTGAATAAATTTCAATTCACTTCTATCTGGGTTAGGTCGACGATAATATTTCCACCAAGGGTAATCACCGTCTCCAAAAGCGAAAGGCCATTTCCCGATATAAATAATATTATTTCCGAAAGAAGAAAGGCTGTTTTGAATACCATTGTTTAAGGCATCCACGAGAGTAAAAATTGCGATAATGGCGAAGATTCCGACAGTCACACCAAGAAGAGAAAGTACTGTTCTTAAGATATTTTCTTTTAATGCATGGACCGCAAATCGGAAACTTTCGAATAAAAGTTTAATAAAAAGCATATATATTAGAAAAAATAGTAGAAAAAAGATGATAAAAACGCTATCTAAAAGAATGTTAGGAAATTATCTGATCTTTATTTGTTAAATTTACCGTCTTGATTTTCAAGGTACGTATTTTGTACGTATTGTGTAAAGTTAAGCGAATATTGATATTTACAGAAAGAAAAAATACGTAATTTCATTCCATGAAGCTATCCCAATTCCAATTTGATCTACCACAAGATCTAATCGCTCAGTATCCTGAGGAAAACCGTGATGATGCACGTTTGATGGTTTTACATCGTAAAACTGGTGAAATTGAACACAGAAAGTTCAAAGATATCGTGGAATATTTTGATGACGGTGATGTGTTGGTAATGAACGACACAAAAGTTTTTCCTGCTCGCCTTTATGGTAACAAAGAAAAAACAGGTGCTAAAATCGAAGTTTTCCTTCTTCGTGAACTCAATAAAGAATCTCATTTATGGGATGTATTAGTGGACCCTGCTCGTAAAATTCGTGTAGGTAATAAACTATACTTTGGAGATGGTAGTTTAGTTGCGGAAGTAATTGATAACACAACTTCAAGAGGTAGAACGATCCGTTTCTTAGTAGATGGAGAAGATGAGGAATTCTACAAAACTATCGAAGAATTGGGTGAGACACCAATCCCAAGAGACTTAGGACGCGAGGCAGAACCTGCCGATAGAGAGCGTTACCAAACAATCTTTGCTACTCAAAAAGGTGCTGTTGCAGCTCCTTCTGCTGGTCTTCACTTCACTCCTCAAATTGCAAAAAGATTTGAGATCAAGAGCGTAGAAATGACGCCAATCACATTACATGTTGGTTTAGGTGCTTTCAGAGACGTAGATGTTGAAGATTTGACAAAACATAAAATGGATTCAGAACACTACAGAGTAGGTGATGAAACTGTTTCTATTGTCAATAAAGCATTAGAAAATAAGAAAAATGTTTGTGCGATCGGTACTACAGTACTTCGTTCGTTAGAAACTTCAGTTTCTGCATCAAATACATTAAAAGGAAATGAAGGATGGACTGATAAGTTTATCTTCCCTCCATACGACTTCAAAATCGTAAACTCATTAGTGACTGGTTTCCATAAACCAAAGTCAACTTTATTAATGATGGCTACTGCATTTGGTGGTTATGATTTAGTAATGCAAGCTTACGAGGAAGCAATCAAAGAAAAATACCGTTTCTTGAGCTACGGAGATGCAATGTTGATTTTATAATTCAACGTAAACTTCTCTTCAAGAAAACATGTTATAAGGTTACAGAATTTCACGTTCTGTAACCTTATATTACATGGTTTGGTAAAAAATGTAAAAAAAAATCAAAATAAGGGAAACCTTAATGATGTTAAACCGTATACGTAATGACTAAAGTAGACGTTAATGTTGTACAAGAAAGTGACTTTACTTGTATTGATGTAATCGGAGAGCTAGATGCCTCATCTTCTGTTGAGCTTGATACAAAGCTACAAGAAGTAATCGATAGAGGGGATAAAAAGTTATTGATCAATTGTGTAGGGTTAACTTACATTTCATCTGCTGGTATAGGCGTTTTTACTTCTCGCCTTGACGATATTGAAGCCGATTCGATCACTATGGTTCTATACGATGTGGCAGAAAATATTAAAAGCGTTTTTGAAATTTTAGGCGTAGATCAATTTTTAAATCTGGCGACCAATAAAGAAGAAGCCATCCAAATTACAAAGGACAGTGATGTTTAGAAAGAAAGTCAACTGTGAAACAGCTAATCTCCATGTAATCCGTGAGTTTTTACTCTCGGCCTTGGATAGCTACAGTGTGCCTCAATCTGAACGTGATATGATAATCGTTGCCGTGGATGAAGTTTGTGCTAATAGAATGATTCATTCTAATAGCTGTGACCCAAATAAAGAAATTGAAGTTTCCGTTGAAACTACAATCGATACGAAAGATGTAGTTATTGAAATTAAAGACAACGGAGAAGCTTTTGACATAAAAACTTATCAATCTCCAAGCATTACTGATGTAATTAAAGAACATCGTAAAGGTGGTATGGGCTTGAGATTAGTTAAAAATATTATGGATGCTGTTCAAGTGGTTCAAGTTGGAAAACATCAAGTTTGCCGACTGGTAAAACACATTTGAAAGCATTTTTTTATAGAAGAGATACTCTTAAGTATCTCTTTTTTTATGCCTTTTTATTAATAAATTCAATAATTTTTTAATTGAAATTGATGTTGTCAACCCACTCTTAAGAAATTGTTGCAAAAAAGTGTTCTAAAAATAATTTTTAGACCTTACATTTGTTCGGTTACTCCAAATATCTTTCTGACTTTGGTGTGACCAAAAATTAATCTAAGATCTTTTTGAGTCACATGGTAATGAAAGAAATTCTGCTCAGTAAGGTAAGAGTATCCGACCCTTCCTCGACATATCACAAACAAATTGTCAACATCTTAATCCAAGATGGTCTAATCCAAAAAATTTCTAAAGAAGCAATCGATGCTCCAAGTGCAGAGGTAATCGAAGGAAATGAAAAGTTATATGTTTCATTAGGCTGGTTTGATATGAGAGCTACGCTAAATGAGCCGGGTGAAGAATTCAAAGAAGATATTGCTTCATTAGGACGAGCAGCAGCTTTTGGTGGTTTTACTGATATTGCCACTCTTCCAAATACCAACCCTGTTATCCAATCAAAGGAAAGCATTCATTTTGTTAAGCAAATGAGTACTTTTTCTCCCGTTCAAATCCATCCAATGGGTGCTTTGACAAAAGACTGTAAAGGAGAAGAAATGAATGAAGTAAAGGATATGTACGATACAGGTGCAGTAGCTTTTACAGATGGAGTTAAATCTTCTTGGCATTTAGGTGTAATCAAAAGAGCCTTAATGTATATGCAATTATTTGATGGTCTAATAGTGGAAAAAGCCAATGAAAAGACTTTGGATAATGATGGTCATATGAATGAAGGTATTCCTTCTACTTTAATGGGAACAAGAGGTATTCCAAATGTAGCAGAATGGTTAGCAATCCAAAAAAATGTTTCTTTACTGTCTTACACAGAAGGTAGAATTCACTTTGCAAATATTTCTACTCCAGAGTCTGTTGAGATTATTCGCAAAGCAAAAGCAGATGGCTTAAACGTCACTTGTGATATTGCAGCTCACCAAGTAGCATTTACAGATGAAGATCTTTCCTCTTTTGATACTAATCTAAAAGTTAACCCTCCTTTCAGGTCTCAAAAAGATATTGATGCACTGTGGGAAGGTATTAAAGACGGAACTATTGATGCGATTGTTTCTTCTCACACTCCTCAAGATACTGAATCTAAACGTTTAGAGTTTGATTTAGCAGATAATGGTATCATAGGTTTAGAAACAGCTTTTGCTTCTATCATCTCTAATTTACCAAAAGAAATAGAAGTGGATACAATCATCGAAAAATTAACGACTAGCCCTCGCCAAATTTTAAAGGTAGAGCAAGGAAGTATAAAAGAAGGTGAAAAAGCAGTACTTACAGTATTTGATCCTGAAGCAACTTGGACATTCTCAGAAAGTGATATTCAATCGAAATCAAATAATTCTCCATTTATAGGAAAGGAATTAAAAGGTAAAGCAATTGCGATTGTCAATAAAGGGCAATTGGTGAAGGCTTAGTTTTTTAGTCAAGAAATATATAAACACCATTAGAAGTATCATATTAGATATTTTTGATGGTGTTTTTTATTATCTTAAAGTTTAATCTCTAGGTCTATCAATTATATGTGGCAAGTATTATTACTAATATTGATAAGTTTTACTCTGATAGTATTTTTCTTTCTCAAAAGAGAAAAAAGATGGATAGAATACGGAAAATTATCTTGGCAAAAACACTTAATGATTCAAGGGAAAGAGTTTTACCTAGAAGAAGCTCACTTCAAAACGTATAATGATGCACATGCCAAGTATTTTAAAGTGGTGGATAGCATTGCTCATTACGGTGCTATAATAGATCAACAGTATGATTTGTATGATTGGAATTACTCTACTTTTCAATTTGAAGATACCTTGATCGATATACGTTACTTTAGAAGTTCGAGTACTATAAGATTAATAAAAAGTATAGAACCGCTGACAATTGCAGAGTATGATGAGATCAGTAAAAATATGTCAGATGAGTTTTTTAAGCATCTTAAAGGTAAAAGCTAAATAGTATTTTCAAGTTGAGATAAGATTCCTTTCAACACATTTATTGCGACACTATTACCAAACTGTTTATAGGCTTGATTTCTAGCTGAAATAATCTTGAAATCATCATCAAAACCTTGGATTCTAGCACATTCTCTAGGAGATAGTTTTCTTACTTTTTTACCCACTTTATATAAACCTGTTTTGTCTCCGACTCCACCACCGTAAGCAGAAAGTGTGATAGCATGCCCAATAGGATCATAAATACGTTCGCCTTGCCCTCCTTTATTAACACGACCAATTTGTATTGGACGATTAGGTAAAATAACATTACCATCGAGGTCTTTTTTAGGAACATACTTTTTATAAAAATCAATATCTGGTCGCTCTACAATCTTTGCATCAGGTTTTTTCTCCAAGAAATTTAATAATGAAACAAAAACTTTTTCTGGAGTTGGGAATTGAAAGCTTTCAATATTTAGATCTTTCCTTAAACAAACAAAATAAATTCTTTTTCTATTTTGAGGAAGACCAAAGTCTGACGCATTTAATACTTTATACTTAACATTGTATCCTAGTTCATCTAGCGTTTTTAAAACAACATTAATGGTATTTCCGCCATCATGCTTCTCAAAGTTTTTTACATTTTCTAGGAATAAAAATCGAGGTTGATGGTATTTTACAATTCTAGCAATATCAAAAAACAAAGTACCACGAGCATCTTCAAAACCTTTTTGTTTTCCAGAAACTGAAAAAGCTTGGCAAGGAAACCCGGCACACAAAATGTCGTGAGTTGGAATAGAAGATTCTTGAATTTGTGTGATATCTCCTTCAGGTTTTAATCCATAGTTTTCCTCATAAGTTTGGGCGGCAAACTTATCCCATTCTGAGGCAAAAACGCATTGTGCACCAAAGCTTGATAATGCTTGGTGAAACCCACCAATGCCTGAAAATAAATCTATGAACTTTAAACCCTCTAATTTCATTTTTTAAAATAAGAAATACCTTTGAGGTGCGATATTAATAGATAAGAGTGATTTATAAAAGTTGAATTTTTCTAATGAGGCAATTCTTCTTTTAAAATCCAATCCATTAATAAAGATTGGTCGACAATACTCCATGAGTGTGGATGTCTTGTCCCATCACTTCTTTTCCCTTTATTTTTAGTTGAAATAAATTCAATAGAAGTTATGCTTTTCAATAGTTGGTAAAGTTTTTCTAAAGCATAATAATTGGTTTCATTCCATTCATTTCCACGATTTTTTTTCCACCAGTCAGGTGCATATTCACTAAAGAATAGAAATCTATTTTGACGAATAAAATCATGAGAAAGGTTGATTTTTCCTTCTTCAATATTAAAGTTGTTGTATTGATGAAGGATATCATCTGTCAGGATTGAACTAATATATTTTGCTTCATTGACAGAAACAGCAGAAACATTACGAGCTATATTTTTTTGACTTGTTTGATGTAAATGAGTTAGATCGAGAGGAGAATCTATGACAAAACATCCTTGTACTTTTTGCTTTTTTTGAGTGAATAGATAATCTCCCATTATCATCGCCATATTTCCTCCACTTGAAAAACCTCCTAAGTAAATTGGAATGTCTTTGAAATGATTATCAATGATTATTTTAATTTCCTTCCCTAATTTTTCTTTTTCAGAATCGGTTAAGAATAAATGATGATTGAAATTGAGATAAACAATTGATATAGATTTTGCATTGGCTTTTTCGGAAATTTGAAAATTGTTTTCCATTCTTTCTAAAGTTTCACCAAAGCCAGGAAATAGAAAAAGAACAGCTTTATTCTCTTTATTTAGATATAGACTATTTTGAGAAAATGCCGAAAAGGAAAGAAAAAATAAGAAGAGATATGCAATTGCTTTCATTTGCCTATTGAATTAAAAAAGGCTAATCTATCTTTAAAATACATTAGCCTATCATTTTTTATAAAATATAATCTCCTCTCAATTCAAAGTCTCTTTTGACATCATCATAGAAGTTGGCCATTGAAATTCGAATGTATGGATTCAAAATTAAAAAGCCAATGCCTGCTGTAAGTAGACAAACGATATACCATCCTATAAAACGACAAAACAAACAAAATAACTTCCATTTGTAACCTTTCATCATTTCTTTACTTAAGGTAATGGCATCATCAATTCCAATTTCATCATCTTCTACAATTATGAAAAAGGCCATTGAATAAGATAAACCTGCAATTATCCCTGGAATAATCAATAATAACGACCACAGAATAACATACAGAGCACTCAATAAGGATAATAATATGGATCTCATTAATGTCTGACCATCTTTGAGTGCATTTACTATATCATTGATAGAAGCTTTTTCACCTCTTGAAAAATTTAAAGTATAAAGAGCAACACCGTAGGCTAAAGGACCTGAAATAATGAAAGAAACTATGGATGTACCCATTGAATATTCAGGAAACAAGTAGGACCCTGTACCAAAGAAAAGAGAAATTAGAGTAGGTATTAAAAGTACAATAATAGCATCACCCCATCTTCCATCAAGGCGTGCTCTAGCATCGTACATGAGTTGTTTATTTTCAATCATATCTATTTGTAATTTTTTGAGTAATCATATTTATCACAATATATAAAAAAACTGATAGCAGTATGACCACTATCAGTTCATGAAATATATAAATGAATTTTATGGATGTAAATTATTGTTCATTTCTTCTTTTCTTTCCTCCTTTTCCTTGTCTAGAAGATTTTAATATTTCCATTTGTTGTTCCGTCAGTACTTGAGAAAGCATCATCATTTCTTGTTTTTTAATAGGCATAATTGCTTCTCTCATTGCCTCACGATCACCTTTATGTTGCTCTCTTAACTTTTCAATTGTCGCATCTGATGAAGCTAAAATGGCATCATATTTTTCCTTCTGATCAGGTGTTAATTTCAATTTAAGCTCCATCACATAAGCTTGACGTTTTCTTCTATCCATCATTACAAACTCAGCATATTTTTGATAGGTTTCATCATCTAACATCGTTTTTGCTTGTTCAAGATGTTCTGTACGTAGCGATTCCATTTCATTTTTGATGGCATTTCGATCAACGTTACCACTTTCTCTTGCAGAAACCATCGTATTAATGATATCTTCTTGTAAGCGAACAAAGCTTTTATTCAATTTCTTTTGTGTGTCTCCTTCTAACTTTAAGTCTTCAGCTACAACATCTGGCAACTTCTTAGGAGTAAAATTTGAAAAATCTCTTTGAGCATATACTGTGATACTCAATAAAACAATTAGTAAGGTTGAAATACTTTTTTTCATATTGTTATTATTTAAAATTTTAGTTCTATTAAAATGGTTTAAAACCACCTCTCCCCATTCCTGGCCCTCTACCTTCTCTTCCTTTTTGATTCGTTTTACCTTTTGGACGATAAATAAATGAGACCATAAAGTAACGCGGCAAGACGTTATAAGTACTAGTTTGAATGTAACTCTCGGTTACTGTTCTTTTGATACTACTATTTTGATTTAGGATATCTGAAACAGAAAAGCGAAACTCTCCTTGGCGTTTTTTGAATAATTTGTAAGCGATCGCCGCATTCCATTTGTAGATATTATCTTGAATAAGATCATCATCACCAGTATAAATATTTCCGGTAAATGAAGTACTCAAAATAAGACGATTAACAGGTTCAACATTGATTCCTGCACGAATATTATTATGGAGATAATTACCATTCAATGATTCATTCTGATCATTATTTATCCAGTGATAAGTCCACATACTAGAAATATTGAAATCGACTCTTCTACTGATATTGCTAGCCAACTTAATGCCTTGTCCCAATGAACTATCAAAAGTATAAGAAGTGATATTATTTGTGATACCAACATTTCTTGTATAATTCCCCATGGTAATAGAGGTAATGTTTGTTTTGATAGGATTGATCGGTTTAGAGAAAACCATGATAGCTCTTGCATTCTGATAGCCATCCAAATTGATAGGGTATGTATAAGATGAACCTTGTTTTAAAGGCACATTATTAATAACTGTATCTTTCTCTGCGATATAAGAGTATTGTGTGATTTTATTATCTGTTTGTTGTGCTGAAACATTGATGAAAAAGAGCTGTTTTCTCGCAAAATTGAAGTTCTTATAATTAAATCGAAGTACATGACTTTCTTCTCCTTCCAAGTACGGGTTTCCTGATGATACATTTAATGGATCACTATAATCAACTACAGATTGAAGATTACTTACGGAAGGTAATGAGATATTTTTCTGGTAAGAAAATCGTAAACGCTGTGTTCTAGAAATCATATAGTTCAATGAAAATGATGGAAGCCAATTTCCGAAATCTGTATCTGTTACTTCTGCTTGAGGATAAACACTTTCATTGTGTAATGTTGAATATTGATATTGAAGAGAAGCATTAATATTGATTTTGTCTTTTTTGAATAATAGACCAGCTTCAGGTCTGTAGATATTTTGCTGAGAAGTAAAGGTATTGGATAAATCTTCTATGAGATCATTTTCATTAAAATCACTTAAAATGTCATAAGTTTTTCGATCAATATCTTGTTGTTCCCAGCTTTGAAAATAATTTAATTTTAACTGAAGGTTTTTGGCTAATTTTTCAGTGAAAATCAAATTCGCAGAGGTTCTAAATTTTTCAGTATCTCCAATGATTCTTTGTGCTGTTGAGTCATTTTCTGTTCGACCTGTTTCAAAGTAATTGATAGAATTAAAAACGTCTTGATTAGTATCATCATTATGATAATATACTCTCCAATCCAATGTGAATGTTCTTCCTTTGTCATTTAATTTATGACGTAATAAGAAACTATTGTTGATATCAGCTGAACTATTTGTATTGAATTCGCTCATGGAAGAATTATTCAATTGTGTTCCATCTTGAAGACCCGTAGATGAATAACTTTCGTTTTCGCTATTCCCATTCTCAAATTTAATGGAAGGACGAATTCGAATAGAAGTTTTAGGGCTAACTTCATAATCTAATCTGAAATTAAAATTATGATTTTCCTTATGAGAACCAAGATCAAGAATCTCGTCAACAATTTGATTTGTACTTTCTGAAACAAAATATTCTGTAGTAGAAGCTTCATCTGTTTCATTGTTGACGATTTTGTAGGTATAACTGCCCGAAACATCAACTTTTTCACCCCATTTATCAATATAATTTGTTCCTAACAAATGAGAAGTGTTGATTCCATTGGATTGTGCTGTCATATTGTTAGTGGGTCCACCGCCACGACCTCCTCTTCTTCCGCCTCTACCTCTTCTACTTGGTCCGGAAGAAAGATTATCCGACATAAAGCCTTGTTGATTGACATTATTGCTTAAGCCAGTAAATGAAATACGTTGGTCTCCTTTAAAAATATTGATATTACCTCCTGCACTGTATCGGTTGTCAGTGCCATAACCAGCTTCTGCTTTTCCAAAATAAGCATATTTAGCATCTTTTTTTGTAACAAAATTGATGGCTTTACTTCTTTGACCATCATCAAATCCAGTTAATTCAGCTTGATCACTTTTCTGATCAATGATTTGAACATAATCAATCATATCAGCAGGAAGATTATTTAAAGCACTTTTAGGATCATCCCCAAAAAACTCTTTTCCGTCTACTAAAATCTTTTTGACTTCCTCTCCTTCAGCAGTGATATTACCATTATTGTCTTTGTCAACACCAGGAATCTTTGTGACTAATTCTTCTGCTGTAGCATCTTCATGTGTTTTATATTCACTTGAAGAAAATTGTATTGTATCCTCTTTAATGACAATTGGAACATCACCTTTCACTTCCACCTCAGCGAGTTCAGTAAACATGGACTCTAAAGTGAAATTTAAAGCATTATTGCCTTTCTCAGAGATATCTATATTGGCAGAATAATTATGATAACCGAGATACATAACCTCTACTTTATACGTTCCTACTTCTTTTAGGGTGATTTTATATTTTCCATCAAGATTAGAAAGTACTTGGTACTTGTGTTCAGTGTTAGATACTGTAATCAAGGCATTTACCAAAGGTTCGTTTGTTTCTTTCCCTTTGACATTTCCTTGTATGATAATGGACTGAGAGAATGCAGAAATTGATATTAAAATAAATAATAAAGTAAATAGAGGTTTCATTTCAATGGATGGAAGAATAAGTGTGTCTATTAATGTATAAAAACAGAAATAGTTGCTTTACAAATACAAAGAAAGAAGGATACTTTAATATTTAAAGATTAATTCAACGAACGGAGCTTTTTTTTCAACAAAGGGAATTTTAAAGAAAAAAGGTGATAGTCCTAAATTAGAACTACCACCTTTACATACTGTATATTGAAGATTTACTTTTTAATTAATCGATTAAATTGCTGAGGTTTTCCATTCAAATGTAAAACATATACATACACTCCACTTTGTAATGTGGACGCATTATATTTTATATCAAATTTTCCTGCACTCATTAATCCTGCTTCAATTTCATCTAACATTATTCCATTAATAGCATATATTTTAATGGAAACATGTCCAGAAGTATTTAACTCAAAAGAAATTGACGTCTTATCCTCCACAGGGTTAGGGTAATTTGATAAAGAAGAAATATTTTGAGTATTATCAATCGCTGTGACTGTATCATCATTTTCAACAGAAACTTTCACTGGTAATACCACAATAGTAGATGCTTCTGATGGGTCAGTAGCCATTAATGCTATTTCGGAAATACCTTCTGTTAATGAAGAAACGGCATATTGATCATTAGCAACACCTGCTAGAATTACTCCATTATCAGAAGCAGCAACTGAGTAGACAAGTTCATCATTATCAGGATCAGAGAAAATAGTAGTTGGATCAATGTAAGCTACATCACCAAGCATAATTTCTAATGTATCCATTTCGACAGTACCTTCAGGAGCTCTGTTTGTATGATTTACCTTAACAGAAACATCCTTTGAAGTCGTTAAACCATGTTCATCAGTAGCTACAATATTTAATGTATATTCACCTGAAGTTTCATAAGCTGGAGCTAAAGAAATAGACAATTTACCACTTTCATAAACTCCAGAACCGATCGCTTCAATACCTGACAATTCTACATTCAATGCATGATTTTCAGGGTCTGTAATTTCCATTTCTAGTGTAACAATGTCTGCTTCATTGACTGAAATTTCACTAACAAAATTATTGAAAATTGGAGCTTGGTTGATCGCCATAGAAAGATCAATGTTTACATTTTCTTCCTGATTAGGATCATTAGAAGAGATGGTCATGTGAGCTGTTACAGTATGATCACCTCTTGTATGACTAGCATCAAAAATAGCTTCAACAATTTTAGCTTCTCCAGCTGCTAAAGTTCCACCTTGTGTATTGATTGATAACCATTTACCACTGATTGGATCTTTAGCAAGAGCTCTTACCATAAATCCAGTTTTAGCGAAGTTACCTTCTTGAGTAATATCATACCAAGCATTTCCATTTGGAATAAAGAAAGCATTTGCGATTCGATCATCAAAGTTGACTACGCCTTGAGGATAAGATAAACCATCAGGGTATGTAATCTGAATGAATATATTTTCTTGATCAAAGAAAGTAATTGATTCATCAAGATCGAATAATACCATCTGACCTGTAGCTGTCAATGCATCAAAATCAACTTGAACCGTTTGACTACCTAGAATAAAAGGATTTTCAATTGTTCCAGAAAGAATCTGAATTTTAATTTCTCCATTACTAATATTTCCTTGAGGAGATAACCATGTTGCTACATTTGATAATTCAAACCCACCTTCAGGAGCTTTAAAAGCTGTCATTGTTGTTAAAGAAGGACCTCCATATCCAATTGATCTTGCTGCTTCTGTTTCAGTATCATAACTGATGGTAGCATGATAATCTTCCTCTTTGATAGTATTCGATTGTATTCCAAATGGAACAGGTACCGAACCTAAACCAGCAGGAACACCCATAGAGAAAGGAGTTTGAGAAGTACTGACGTTTTCAATATTTCTCTCAAAATTTAAATTGATAGAGTAATCAAGGTCTGAAGCACCTTCAATATTATCAATCGTGAAAGTATGCGTTTCAGTGTAATCAAGTGTATTGGCTACGACATGATATTCTGATTGATTATCACTTTTAAATACAGGAGGATCAATGATATTTGCTTTGAAAGTAAGAATGTGCTCACTTCCATCATTATCAATGATAGTTACTGTTTTTTCTATTACTCCAACTCCTGATGGAGAAACCGCTAAACGTACAGGAATATCTCCGTTTATATCTACTTGAACAGGTAAGTATTGATAATCTTCAGTTCCCCACCATTTAGAAAATATTAGACTTGGAGCATTCCAGTTATGTTGGGCAGGAAATCCAAAATCAGAATCTTCTTCTAATAAACACCAGAAGAAAGGTCCCATTCCACTTCTTGGGTCACCAAAACCATCACTATATTGTAATTTATCTTCTTGTAATGCATATGGAGCAGTACCATTATTGTTTATAGTTACTTCTGCTACTAAATCACCCATCATTGGGTCATAAATAATATTACCGAAATCAATAACATCAGTACTCCATGCTATGTCGGATTTACCAGTAACATTTACAGTAATAGGAATTGTTACATCTTCCATACCCGGCATGTGATTTCTTAATACTAAGTCATGATTGTAAGTTCCCTCTACTAAGTGAGTTGCATCTACAGTTACAGTAAATTCTTTCATATCATCAATTGCTACTGTATATGCTTTCGATGGAGAATATTCAACTGCTAAACCATCTGTGATGTATTTTCTATAGAAGTTATTATTTACACCTTGAGTACCATCAATATTTTCTAACCCTAGAGAGAACCACTTACTAAAATGATCAACACCTGCTTGGTTTTCTGTTTTATACTGCATTTTAATGCTTCCATCTTTTTGGAAAATTGTTTGTGCAGATACATAACCACCTTGAGAACCCCAATTGTGGATCCATCTTTCGTAAGTAATGACAAACTTATCTTCATCCTCATAATACCAGATACCTTTGCGAGGGTCTTCATCATAAATATCTTCACCAACTAGACCCCAAAGAGGTGCAACAAAGTTGTGTGGTTTTTCTTCTGCATTAGGAATTTCTAAACTGAAAGGTGTCGCAAATGCATCAGGCTCTGTGAAAGTAATAATACCTGTATAACCGACCCAAAGTTTGCTGTAAGGAAGATTCCAATAATCAAACTCAAATGGAAGATCTAATTCATACCAGTATAATTCGGTGTCACGAACATTCAAGAATGTCCCTGTCTTTGTAATATCAATCCAATTGTAAGATGGAGCATTAGGATCGGCAGCACCTTCTAAAACATTATAATTGTCTTTCCAAGCATAAGTAAAGTCAGGGATAGTACTCAATGGACTCATCTCTTCATCAATACTTAACCAATTACTCATTTGTGGAGCGACTCTTAATGCTGTATCTCCTGCTACATTGCTGATAGGTAATGAGAATGATGCTTGATCACCAACATTTAGGTTGAATACCTTTGGCGTATTATCTACGGTAATATTTGGCATTGGAGCAACTTCAGCAGATACTGTAAATACATATTCAATACCCATATCATCTGTAAAAGTGATCGTTTCATTGTATTTACCTATTGTTTCAGCATGGAATGAAAGTGTGACAAAATTTCCAAGTCTGGGGTTTAATGTAAACGTTGATTTATCAACCGAAAATGGTGAATCAACACCTCCTGCAATGTCACAAGAAACAATATTTACAATAGCAGAACCTTCATTGATAAAAGCAATTTTATGCTTCCCAACATCAGTCCTTACTACTCTACCCAAATGGATATCTTTATCAGAAGTCGTAACGATTGATTCACCTCCATCAATAATATTAGCATTTACAGTAAATGGAATACTTGGTTGTAAAGGATCATTGTTTATGATGGCAATATGTTGCGTATTTTGTCCTTCAACAAGTCCTTCTGTTGCTATATCAAATGAAATTTCTTGAGACTGACCTATACCAACTACACCTTCTGTTGATGATAAGTTAGAAATGATATTTGAACCAGGATAATTTACTTTGATTACAACATTTTGATAGTCATTTACAAATAATTTTTCTGGCATTACTCTAAATTCATAGATATAAAAACCATCTTGTTTATCTGGACTTTCTAACCCTATAAATGGATTTGTTGAATCTCTATTAGAACGAGATAAATCTAAATATCTCATTTCAATATTTCCATCATAGTACAAAGCGACTTGGAAAGTCATAGGATCACCACTTCTTCCATTTTCTACTTTTGATTTCATTTTTACATATTCAACAACTACATGGTCATTAAATGTTTTGTAAAGGATTTTTGAATCAATACCGAAATCAAAATACTCGTATAAAAAGGCGATATATCCATTTGAAGTAAAACTTCTTCCTAATAACTGACCAAATGATCCATTTACAGGGTCTTTTGTATCTAAAGCAATTAAACCAATATGAGAAACATACATTTTATTCACTAAAGTATCATAGAATGGGAAATTGAAGCCCAAATCAACTTCTACAAAATCTAAGAAAGGATTGGCTTTGAACTGTTCAGTAAAGTCCTGTACATCTTCCATTCCATCAATTTCTTCCCATGCTGTTTCATCTACACCAATAGACCAAGAGTAACCATATTTATGAGAACCCTCAGGAATGCTTTCGCTATATTTAGGGATTACATATTCTAATGGATAGTTACCTTCATTAGTGATAGTCACACTTCCTGTTGTTTTTTCACCTAAGGTTATAGCATGTGTTTGTTCAGCTGGTGACACAGCAATTTTTGCAGGTTCTTCACCATTACCAAATAAATGTACTTGAACTTCAACTCCATTTCTGTCAGTAATTGTTAGAATATCATTAATATTTCCTCCAACAGTTGGTTTGTAGACAATCGTAGCGGTTTCGGAAGACCTTGGGTCTACACGGTATGGTTTATTTTCAATAGCAAATTCAGTCCCATTCATAGTGAAATTTAAACCTCCTTTGAATACACCATATCCATAATTGTCAATGCTAATTTCAATTGCTTTTTCTCTTCCAATTTGAACACTTCCAAAATCAACAATACCTGGAACAACAACATTAGGTTGATGACCTATTACATTGATTTCCACAGGAATTCTTGCTTCAGGAGTTAAAGGATCATTAGAGTGAACGACAATATTCGATCGAACATATCCATTTTTAATTTGAGAGACATCTGCAGAAAACGCTAAAGTAGTTGTGTTAATACCATTGATTTCACCTTCAGTTGGAGTAATTGTTATATGATCTCCTTGGTGTTCTTCATCCCCAATAATATCAACACAAAATGCTTTAGTAGCATCACCTAGTGCAACTTCTAAAAACTCCCATGATTTACCATGATCAAAACTCATCCATTGATAGCCTTTGTTAGGGTTTTCTGTTGCTCTATTGATCCCTATTGGGTATAAATTTCCTGCTGGGACATGTGTAACAACCCATAATACAGAACCGGTAGGGAAAAATCTCACTTCATCTTCTGTAAAATTGATTGTTTTGATACCACTAGAAGTATCTTCAATTTCTTTTGAAAGTACTTTTTCTGCTGTTGATAAGTTACTTCCTTGATAAACTTCAATAGTTGCTTTTCCTACTGTTAATTCATTTAACCAAACCGCTGCTTTAGTAAAATGAAAACCATTCACATCTTCTACAACATGAGCTACTGCAGTTGAATTGGAAAGTTTAAGATCTGTTTCTCCAATAACATTTGAAGCATATTCAGAAACACTATAAGAAAGTAACTGATTTTCGAATGGCTCTAACTCTTCTGGAGTTTCTGCTTTAATTACATCATTGGTTGTAATTGGTGCTCCAATAAGATGTTTTCCAATATTTTGAATATTTCCAACATTGATTGATGACCAAGTTCTAACAGAAAATCGCTTTTGTAATACTTCTAAATCCCAATCCAATAACGCTTCATTATTATTTCCAATTTCTAGTGTTGTCTCAACTGAAGTTTCACCCAATGAAATATCTAACGTCTCATCGATTACATAACTCCAAGAATTTGCAGGTTTTGGGTAAATGATTTCAGGTCCATTGTTTGTTGCAAATGCATATACTTCAGAGGCTTCAGAACTATTACCCCACCTATCAGAAGCAATAATTGAAAGAACATAGTTCGTCGAAGCTTTTAGATTATCTAAAGTAAATTTTACTGTTTCACCTACTCCTGCAGAAGAAGAAACAAAAATTGGATCTTGAGAAAAGTCTACTTGATCACCTTCAGAAACATAAAGTGCATATTTTGAAGCTTGTCCATCATCCTCGTCAATCACGCTTGCCCATTCCAATCGAATAAAAGCATCAGTGATTCCTGTATTGGAAATGTTATCAACTATGGCAGGGGCAACACCTTGATTTTCGATGACAGCTAAACTTGCATCAATTAGTCCACTACCCATTTTTCCACTAAAAGCGCCTAAAGAGTTATCGATGTTATTGGTAGAGAATAATAATTGATTTCTCAAAACATCAGGTGTATATCCTTCTCCTCCCATTGTAGCAATTACTAAAGCAGCAACTCCTGATACATGTGGACAAGCCATCGATGTGCCTTGAAGATAACCGTACGTGTTATTCGGTAAAGTAGATAATACTCCGTATGAAGAAGAAACGGAAACGTCACCTCCAGGTGCAGTAATATCTACCCAATCACCAAAGTTTGAATACCAAGCTTTTCCTAATTGAGCATTATTAGAGGAAACAGCAACAACATTTTCATAATAACCTGGATAATATGGAGAGTCACTGCTAGAATTACCAGAAGCGAAAATGACAATACCACCTTTCATTGGGCTACCTTCATAATCGCCTGCTTCAGCAATAAAGTAATCAATTGCATCTAAAACAGCTTGTTCATATATATTTGGAGCGGTCCATCCCCAGCTATTTTGAGAAATTACAGCACCATTATTTGCTGCATAAACAAACGATTGTGCAGTACCATTATAAGCACCTCCTAATATCTGACATGACATGATTTTTACACCATCATTATTTCCAGATCCACCAGCAACACCAGCAACTCCAATCCCATTGTTGTTGACAGCAGCTATTGTTCCAGCAACATGAGTACCATGTTCATCAGGTGAAATATTACCAGAGTTGTTACTAAAATTGAAACCGTAAACGTCACCGATATAACCATTTCCATCATTATCGACACCTTCAGTACCATTTAATTCTGATTCATTAACCCACATATTATCTCTTAAATCTTCGTGAGTAATATCAATACCTTCATCGTGTACAGAAACAATAATGTTACTTGCACCTTTTGAAGTTTTCCAAGCCTCATAAAGATGAATACTTGCTTCACTTAGGAAACCATTTGTGCCATCATTTTCATAATGCCATTGATTTCCTAGTAATGGATCATTTGTAGGTGCAGTTTCTTGATTCAATGCCTTGATATCCTCTAAGTCAAGCATTTTCACCTTTCCTTTTCCACCAATAATACTTTTTTCAAGAATTGGTTCAGATAGTTCAACCTCGCCTAATTGAGCATAAGCTTGGATTACTTTTTCAGGTTCATAATTCGAATCAAATTCTACTTCATACCATAAATGAAGTCCATGTTTTCTCAATTTGTGTTCAAATCTGGGATCAAATGGAAATAATCGTTTGAGATTTTGAGCATTAAAATGTTGAGAAGTAGCATCAAAAGCGGCTATTCCGATTTTGGCTGTGCTGAAAGTTCCCATTGGACTTAAACTCAAAGTTGAAGTCATTTCTTTGGTAAATTTTACCCTCACTTTACCAATTGCTTGCCCTTTAGCATTGAAAGTAGATGTAGGAGGTAGTTGTTGTGCATGACTTATTTTTGGTACAGTCAAATGACTAAAAAATACCAAAAATAACACAACCCATAGATGTAGTTTTTTCATCAATAAGTTTATTTAAAAATTGAACTGGTAGAAGCTAATTTTCGGAGAAGCTTCTTGAGTACGTCAGTCTCCTTCTTTCGTACTTCTATTAATTTGAATAGTTCTTCCTTGTCGTTGGAGGAAGAAGAGTTTTTCTTATTAGCTGGCATAAACGTTCTATAAAAAATGGCCAACAGCATTTACAATAGTAAATACTTGATCTAATAAGAGGGTAAAAAGGGAGACCTATTAAACTGCTACAACGAAGTCTATATCTTGTCTACATGAAGGTGTGTAATGAAGCTGTAGTACTACTACATTATGACTACATCTATTTGTAAAGTGTTGATTTTTAGTTATTTATTTTGATAAAGTATTTCATCGAAAAAGGTTTGGAAATCGAGATCAGTATTATTGATTTCTAATTTTTTACGTAACCTATAGCGTGCAATCTGTATAGATTTAATACTTTGATGGGTAATGTTAGAAATATCTTTAGTACTTAAATTTAATTTTAAAAAGGCACAAAGCTTTTTTTCATTGGGTGTAAGTGCCGGAAACTTCTGATGAAGCAAATCAAAAAAATCAGCATTAACTTGTTCAAAACGGAATTCCAATTCTTTCCAAACCTCACCTTGATTAGAATTTTGTAAGTTATAAACTATAGAACGGATCTTTTTCTTATTCTTTGGATCTAGTTCAGAATCTAATGTTAGAAGTTCTTCAGAGACATTATTAATCAATTCGTTTTGTTGCATAAGATGCATGATGTTTGTCGTCAATTCTTTATCCTTGAATTCGACTTGATTCTTTAAAGCATTATTTTGCTCTCGAGTAAATTGATGTTCGACAATGGTTAATTCTTTTTCAATAGTGGCTTTTTCTTCATTCTGTTTGGCATTAATAGTCTTGAGACGCTGTACTCTAAGAATCATCAAAATGATAAAGATGATACCAATGAAAATGCAGGATAACAATAATGTAATTTTTTGCTGTTCTTCTTTATCATTGATCAATTGAATATTTTCTAATGCCTTAAGGTGATTTTTTTCAAGGTCATTAATTCCTTTAAAATACTTCTGTTGCCATAATTCATCAGATACTCTTTTATACTCTTTGAAATAGTCAAAAGCTTTCTCAATTTGATCATTTTCCTCAAAAAGTAAATACAAATTATGATAGGTATTTTTTAAATCGACTGGAGAGTTTAATGCTTTACTTTTAAATAAAGCTGATAGATAAAAGTTCTCCGCTTCTTTGACTTTTCCTTGTTGCCAAGCGATATGTGCAAATGCCATAAGTGAGTTAATTTCTCCTTTTGTATCGCCTGTTGACTGTTTAATCTTATAAGATGCTTCTAAGACAGATAGTGCATCTTCATATCTTTTTTGATTTGCATACTGATTGGATAAATTATGTAGAGCTTTTCCTTTCATCGACAACAAATCCTCTCCTTCACACATTCGGATTACTTCATTAAAAAGATGAATCGCCTTTTCACCTTCCTTCATTTCGTCATACAAAGTGCCTTTATTAAGTAGTACATGAGGTAATAATTCACGTTGTGTTTTTTGGCTAAGATTTTTGACTTTAATAATTACCTTATCGTATTCAAACAATGCTTTTTCATAATTATTTTCTTGTTGATAAATCTGACAAAGGTTAATAAGAGACCTTATTTCGAGCTCTTTTTCATGAATTTTTCTGAAGGTTTGAATTGCTTTAAAATAGGCATTTCTAGCTTCAAGAGAATTCCCTTTTAGAAGAAGTATATTTCCTTTGAGATGTAAAAGTTTACCAAGAAGCTTCTGATCTCTATTTTCTTCAAAAAGTAAGACCCCCTCAAGAGTATAATCCATAGAGCGATTCATATCTATACCTAGATACTTTTTACCTAAAGAATACATTAATTTTCCTCTTTCTAAGGGCTCAAAAGTTTCAGATAACTTCTGTTCTAAACTATCAATTGATTGACTAGCAAATAAAGAAATAGTGCAAGAAACAGTAATCAGTACAGTAGTAAAGTAAAATAATAAAGCTTTCAAATTGTTAGGTTTAATTTATTATTAGTAGGTAGTTATAGTTTTATAAAATTATTACAATAAAAGAATAGTAACTATTTGATTGTGTTTTTTTTAACACCAAATACCATTTGATAACACTTTATTGAATTATTAATTTGTAACACTTTTACTTTTAAAATAAAGTAAGAAAATCATCCGAATAAATTTGATAATGAGCAGGTTCGTAGTGGTGCCTGTTAGCTTAACACATCGAACAGTGGATAATATTGAAATCTCATGAAAGTCGTAGAATATCTTCCATAGGAACTTTAATTGGTAGCCTTGTTTCTTGTCTATCTCCTTTTATTACCAAATTCTTTTTCTGAACGACGATAGATCTAACCATCACTAAAAAATATTCATCTGCTCTTTTAGGCTCCCTAATAAGATCTACTGATAATTTTTTCTTCGTCTCATTATTAATTATGACACATTTAGAATACAAACCATCTTCTTTAAAAGAAATAATAATAGATACAGTATGAGGAACATCATTAATTAGTACTTCCTTTACTTTGGAGGTGAAATTTGTATTGTAATTTGTTTTTACTCCTTCTTCTTTTGCTTTTTCAACAGCCTGAAATAAAAGTTCATTATTAAATTTTTTAGCAGCAAACTTTAAAGATTCACATACTTTATCCCAAACATAAGTTTTCCTTTGTGATGAAGATAATGACAAAAATTCGTCTGAGTTGTATTCAATATAACAATGTAGTGCATGCCCTTTAGCTAACCTTGGTTTATTTTCAGAAAAAGTCGAGCTAAATTCAGTAGATTTTTTATTGTAAAAATGAATATTTATTAGTCCTATTTTTACTCCATCATAATTATCATTTATCATTGAATTTAATAAAAATGAAAGCCCAAAATAATCATAAAGTAGGTCTTTAGATTTATCCTTTCCATCATAAAACCAAATAAGTGTTCTATCTATTTTCATATTCTTTTTATTTCATTTACTAAGGTATAAAATAAAAAAAGCTGACAGCAGTTTACACCACTATCAGCTTTACTATTAATTATATAGGCTAAGGAAAAATTATGCTGTCACTACTGAAAGTAACTCTGCTAATTTTTTACCTGTTTGCTCCGTATTCATACGCTTATCCTCAGGAGTTTCCTCAGTAGCGATATCTAATGTTCTGTAGCCATCTTTTAAGAATTGATCAACTGCACTGATGATCGCATCGCTTTCTTCTTTTAATCCGAAAGAGATGTCTAATAATAATGCACCTGAAAGTACAGAAGCGATAGGGTTAGCAATACCTTTACCTGCAATATCAGGAGCAGAACCGTGAATTGGCTCATACAATCCGATTTCTGAACCAACAGAAGCAGAAGGTAACATACCCATAGAACCTGCAATTTGAGAAGCTTCATCCGTAAGGATATCACCAAACATGTTACCAGTTACAATTACATCGAATTGCTTAGGATCACGGATCAATTGCATTGCTGCATTGTCAATGAACATGTGTGTTACTTCTACTTCAGGATATTCAGCAGAAAGTGCTTGTACTGTTTCTCTCCATAAACGAGAAGATTCTAATACGTTAGCTTTATCTACAGAACATAATTTCTTACGGCGTGTCATTGCTGATTCAAAAGCTTGACGAGCAATACGCTCTACTTCCATTTTAGAGTAGCGTAAAGTATCAATAGCTTCAGTACCGTCTTCGTTACGCTCACGAGGAGTACCGAAGTAGATACCACCTGTTAACTCACGGAAGAAAATGATGTCAGAACCTTGAAGAATTTCAGGTTTGATTGATGAAGTATACAATAACTCATCAAAAAGTTTGATAGGACGAATGTTTGAGAATAAGCCTAACTCCTTACGGATTTTAAGTAGACCTTGCTCAGGACGTACTTTTAAATTAGGGTTGTTGTCATACATCGGCATACCTACAGCACCTAAAAGAACAGCATCTGATGCTCTACATGCATCAATTGTAGCTTGTGGACATGGTTCGCCAGTTGCTTCAATTGCAGAGTGACCAATTAATGCAGGAGAAAATTCGAAGTTATGACCGAAACGCTCTCCAATAATTTCTAATATATTTTGAGTAATGCCTGTAACTTCTAATCCGATACCGTCACCTGCAAGTACTGTGATTTTCTTATTCATGATATTTGTTTGTTGTTAGAATCTGAATTATACATTGAAAGCATAAACACGCTCTTTCTCGTATTTAGCAATATCTTCTTTTAAGCTTAATAGATAGTCGATATCGTCATATCCATTAATCAAACACATTTTCTTGTAATCATCAATTTCGAAAGATTGCTTGTTATCTTCTTTACCTGAAATCCAAGCAGTTTGAGATTCCAAATCTACTTCTAAAGTAGTAGAAGGATCAGCTTCAATATCTGCAAAAAGCTCAGCTAAGAATTCTTCAGAAACTACTAGAGGAAGTAAACCATTGTTTAATGCGTTTCCTTTGAAGATGTCTGCAAAGAAGCTTGATACTACGATTTTAAAACCATAATCATCAATCGACCAAGCGGCATGTTCACGTGATGAACCACAACCAAAGTTCTTGCCAGCAACTAAGATTTCACCTTTGTAAGTATCTTGGTTTAATACGAAATCAGGAATTGGTTGATCTTGTTTGTCGTATCTCCAATCTCTGAAAAGGTTATCACCGAATCCTTCTTTTGTCGTTGCTTTTAAGAAACGAGCTGGGATAATTTGGTCTGTATCTACGTTCTCAATATTTAAAGGAACGCAAGTTGATTTTGTATATTTCATGTTGATATTCTCTTTAAATAGTGATTATACTGTTGCTAATTCTTCTCTTACGTCAACGATATGTCCGTTTACGGCAGCAGCAGCGGCAGTAAGTGGAGAAGCTAATAATGTTCTAGCTCCAGGACCTTGACGACCTTCAAAATTTCTGTTTGAAGTAGAGATACAGTACATTCCTTCAGGTACTTTATCTTCGTTCATACCTAAACATGCTGAACAACCTGGCTCTCTTAATTCGAAACCTGCTTCTGCATACACTTTATCTAAACCTTCAGCGATAGCTTGTTTTTCAACTTGCTTAGAACCAGGAACGATCCAAACATTTACGCCATCTGCTTTCTTTTTACCTTTTACAAACTCAGCAACTGCTCTTAAATCCTCGATACGAGCATTAGTACAGCTACCAATAAATACATAGTCAATTGGCTTGCCGATTAAAGCTTCACCTTGTTTTAAGCCCATGTATTCTAAAGCTTTTTTGTCTGATTCACTTTCTGGAGTTGGTACAGCACTATCTACACCAACACCCATACCTGGGTTAGTTCCATAAGTAACCATAGGAGCAATATCAGCTGCGTCATATACGAATTCAGCATCAAATTCAGCACCTTCGTCTGTTGGAAGAGATTTCCAGTAAGCAAGAGATTCCTCCCACTTCTCTCCTTTTGGAGCAAATTCTCTACCTTCTAAATAATCAAAAGTAGTTTGATCTGGAGCGATGATACCACCACGAGCACCCATTTCGATACTCATGTTACATACCGTCATTCTACCTTCCATTGATAAGTTACGGATAGCAGATCCAGCAAATTCCACGAAGTAGCCTGTACCTCCTGAAGCTGACAATTTAGAAATTACATATAATACAATGTCTTTTGCAGTAACACCTTCTTGTAATTCGCCATCTACTACGATTCTCATCGCCTTAGGCTTGTTTTGAAGTGTACATTGAGAAGACATAACTTGTTCTACTTGAGATGTTCCAATACCGAAAGCAATAGAACCAAAAGCACCGTGTGTAGAAGTATGGCTATCACCACAAACAATCGTTTTGCCAGGTTGAGTTACGCCCAATTCTGGTCCGATAACGTGAACGATACCTTGGAATGGGTGACCTAAACCGTAAAGTTTCACGCCAAATTCATCACAGTTTTTCGTTAAAGTCTCTACTTGGTGTCTTGATAAAGCTTCTTTAATTGGAAGGTGTTGATCTTTTGTTGGAACGTTGTGATCCGCAGTTCCCCAAGTTTGATCTACACGAGCGAGTTGAATTCCTCTACTACGAAGTCCATTGAATGCTTGAGGACTTGTTACCTCATGAATAAAATGCGTATCGATGTATAAAACATCAGGAAATCCTTCTTTTCTTTGAACGACATGGTTATCCCATACTTTGTCGAACAATGTTCTCGGTTTGTTGTTGCTCATGTATTTGTTGTTTTGTCTTTTCTTACTTGGTTATCCCCTTTTAAAAACCGTGAATTAAGATTGAATCTTAATATAACACAAGAAAATCGGAGAAATATGCTAAAATTTAGAAGTATTTTATTTCCTTTTTGTTAGACCGAATATCTTTATTGTATTTTTGCCTAAATTCGTAAATCTTTGTTTAATGAAAACAATTCTTAATGTTTCGCGTTTTTCATTATACAAATTGTTGATTAACTGAAATACTACATCTATTAAGGGACAAATTTAATTACCTATAGATCTAATTAAAATTCGTTCTGATTTATAATTACGATTTCAGACTGCGAATTTTAGGAATAAAAGACACATGTTATGCTAATAGAACCGGGTAAACTTCTTGCAGAAATAAATTCACCAAGTGATTTGCGTAAGCTTCCTTTGGAGAAACTTTATCAAGTTAATGAAGAATTAAGACAATTCATCATTGATAATGTTTCTATCTATGGAGGACATTTTGGTGCAAGTTTAGGCGTGACTGAATTAACAACAGCACTCCATTATGTTTACAATACACCATATGACAGAATCGTATGGGATGTAGGACATCAAGCATATAATCATAAAATACTTACAGGTAGAAGAGATCAATTTCACACGAATCGTCAATACGGTGGATTATCCGGTTTCCCCAAGCGTGACGAAAGTGAATACGATACTTTTGGTGTAGGCCATTCTTCCACTTCTATCAGTGCTGCATTAGGTATGGCAATCGCCTCTAAAGAAAAAGGAGAACACGACCGCCAACACATTGCAGTAATTGGTGATGGTTCAATGACGGCAGGTATGGCCTTCGAAGCAATGAATCATGCAGGTGCTTCAGATGCCAACATTCTTATTATCTTAAATGATAACAGAATGGCGATTGATCCTAACCAAGGTGCCTTAAAAGATTATTTAACAGATATCACGACTTCACCTTTTTACAATAAAATTAAAGATGAAGTTTGGAATATGTTAGGGAAGGTCAAAAAGATCGGTCCTCATGCACAACAGGCGGTATCAGCTGCTGAAAATGCATTAAAATCAGCTTTGTTAGAGCAAAGTAACTTATTCGAAGCCTTAGGTCTTCGTTATTTTGGTCCAGTCGATGGTCATGATATCAATCATTTGGTACATGTATTCGAAGATTTGAAGAAAATTCCAGGACCAAAAATTCTTCACGCTGTTACTGTAAAAGGTAAAGGTTATGCCTTAGCAGAAAAAGATCAAACGCTCTGGCACGCGCCGGGTAAGTTTGATAAAGTAACAGGTGAAATCAAGAAAAAGGTTTTCAAAACTCCTCAAGCTCCTAAATATCAAACGGTTTTTGGTGAGACAATCCTTGAGATGGCTCGTGAAAATGAGAAAATAATGGGTGTTACTCCTGCAATGCCTTCAGGTTGTTCATTAAATATAATGATGAAAGAAATGCCTGATAGAGCAATAGATGTAGGAATTGCTGAACAACATGCCGTAACATTTGCAGCAGGTTTAGCAGCAGAGGGAATGATTCCTTTCTGTAATATCTATTCATCTTTCATGCAAAGAGCATACGATCAAGTAGTACATGATGTTTGTATTCAAAACTTACCAGTAATTTTCTGTTTAGATAGAGCAGGTTTTGCAGGTGCAGATGGAGCAACTCACCATGGAGCATACGATATTTCATACATGCGTTGTATCCCTAACCTAGTGGTTGCAGCACCTATGAATGAAGCAGAACTTCGTCACATGATGAAAACAGCTGTGAATCATAGAACTTCTCCTTTCTCTATTCGTTATCCTCGTGGTCAAGGTGTAATGCCAGAATGGAGAGTGCCAATGGAAGAAATCAAAGTTGGTAAAGGACGTGTGATCCAAGAAGGCGAAGAAGTGGCAATACTTACTTTTGGCCATATTGGTAATTATGTAGTCCAATTACGTGATCGTTTCCAAGCTGCTGGTGTAAATCCTGGACATTATGATATGCGTTTTGTAAAACCTATCGATGAGGAATTATTGATAGAAGTTTTCAACAAATATGACAAAGTCATCACTGTTGAAGACGGGTCTATCATGGGTGGTTTCGGTAGTGCTGTATTGGAATGGATGATGGACAGCGGTTATACGAACAAGCAAGTAGTAAGAATGGGTATTCCTGATAAAATTATCGAACAGGGAGAACAAATCGAACTACAAAAAGAAGCTGGTTTTGATCATGATGGAATCTTCGATCAAGTAATGAAAATTTCGACTGTAGTTAAATCAACATCAAGCATTTTAGAAAAAAGTAAATAAACAAAAGGTAAATTTTAGAAAATAACCTTTTGAGGCAATATTTTTGAAGTAAGGACTGTTTTAAAAGCAAAGCTTTTAGCAGTCCTTATTTTTTTATCTCAAGGAGCTGAACTTAGAATTACTGATAAAGCAACATATATGAATATTCGTAAAACCATTCGTTTTCGCTTAGGGATTTTATTCATAGTCAACAGTATGTTATTACTGACGACTTTGGGTATTGTGTATTTTGGTACCCAATCCATGAATGAAGCCAATATTTTAGCTGATCAATTCAAACAGTGTAATACTTTATATACTGAGTCAGAAATTTATTATAAAAACTTTTTACTAGAGGATCTTATTTCTCCTGATTTTTATAAAAATAGAAAGAGTACAAATACTATTCGTTCTATTAATTTATTGGATTCAGCTCTTCATACCGTAGAAGAAGTACGTAAGCATATGGATCGACTGAATGATCCAAGAGCGAAAGAAATGGAATTTTTACGTTCTGATATGGAGCAGTTAAAAGCGGAACAAGATTTCTTGATGAGAAAATATCTAGATCTAGGTTTTAAGGATTGGGGGATGATTGGAAATATGCGTTCAAAAATACATAAAATTGAAAAATCAGATATTGAATTAGATCTAGGAATGCTCCTCACAATGCGTAGAAATGAAAAAGACTATTTATTAAGAGGAGAACAGAAGTATTTAAAGTCTTTTGACCGTAGTGTTGAGAATTTCGAATTAGAAATTGTCAAAATGTACCAGGATAGAACCACACAAGATCTAACAGAACAAGAAGTTAGAACACTGAGAGCTAATCTTGCAGCCTATCAATTTGGTATGCACAAAGTTGTTGACTTGATGAATATTATCGGAAAAGGCCAAGGTTCTGGACTTATGAAGAGAGTATCTGAACTTCAAGATAAAATCAATACTCGTTTAATTAGTTTATCTGAAAATGTACTGACCAATAGTGAGCAATTTATCCGTTGGATGACCATTACATTTTTAGTGATTTTTATCTTACAAGCCTTAATTCTAAGCTGGTTTGTCTTCAGATTTTCAAGAGGTATTGGAAAAAGATTTGAATTATTATTTAAAGTATCTTCAAAATTAGCTGAAGGTGCTTCATTGGATACTTATAAATCAAGTGAAACTTTAAAGACGGATGAAATCTCTGAAATTACGAGTAACTTATTCTCTTTGGATGATCAATTGATTTCTGCAAATATTTTCTCTCAAAAAGTAAGTGATGGAGAGGTAGATTTTGAATATGAAGAAAAATTCAAAGAAACTCCTCTAGCAAATGACTTAATTCAGATGAGAGATAAGTTTAGAGATGTTCAAGATGAAGAACAAAAAAGGAATTGGGTCATTAATGGTATGGCTAAATTCAATCAGCTGTTAAGACAAAAGACAAGTAAGCAAGAAGAATGGTATGACAATATTCTTCGAAATGTAATCAACTATATTGATGCAAGCCAAGGTACTTTTATTCTTTTAAATGAGAATGAGGAAGGTAAACATAACCTTCAATTGATGGCCTTATATGCATATGATAAAAAACGATATGAGGAAAGGGAATATGATCTTGACAATGGGTTATTAGGTCAAGTGTATAAAGAGAGAGAATATGTCTATATTGAAGATGTACCTGATGATTATATAAGTATTACTTCTGGTATGGGTGAGGCAACTCCAAAGTGCTTAATTATTTTACCTTTGATTTATGGTGATATGATTTATGGCATTTTAGAAATTTCTTCTTTCAAAGTTTTTGACGAATACCAAATTGATTTCTTGAAGAAATTGTCAGAAATTATTGCATCATCAATTGCAGATATGGATATCTCGAGAGTTGTAGTTAGATTAAGAGATAGGATCGAAGAGCAAAAAGAACGTATCCGTGATCTTGAAGCAATAGTAGCTGAAAATGTAAACAATTAAGATATTTTACATTGAAATAACATAAGTTTTACAATTAATACTTAAGGGTTGTCAATACAATTGCCATAGTCTGTTGTATTTGCATCCCTTTTTATTAGTTTTACCATAAACATTAACATATAAACTTGAATTTTAGACAAATTTCCGTCTTTATTTTCGAAACTATAATACTATGAATGAACAAAGGAAACCGTCATTTTTAGAATCTATCATACCAATTCTTTTTTTAATTATTATGCTTACCGTCAATGTCTTGATCTTCAAGGATGATGGATTATCAGGTTCCAATCAAGTTGTATTGATGCTTGCTACTGCTGTCGTTGGTTTAGTTGCCATATTCAGGTTAAAAGTATCTTGGGACGTGTTACAAGATGGTATTGTTGATAGTATTGGTTCTGCCATGCCATCAATATTGATTTTATTGATGATTGGAGCATTAGCTGGAACGTGGCTTTTAGGAGGGATTGTTCCCGCAATGGTTTATTACGGATTAAAAATTTTAAACCCATCCATTTTCTTATTTGCAACAATTATTATTTGTGCCATTGTATCTGTAGCAACAGGTAGTTCTTGGTCAACAATTGCAACAGTGGGTCTAGCATTACTAGGGATTGGTAAAACCTTAGGAATGTCAGAAGGTTTGGTTGCTGGTGCAATTATCAGTGGTGCATATTTTGGTGATAAGATGTCCCCATTATCAGATACAACTAACTTAGCCCCTGCAGTGGCTGGTACTGATTTATTTACGCATATCAAGTATATGACAATTACTACAGTGCCTTCTTTTGCAATTGCATCAATTTTATTCTTGATTATTGGGTTTGGTTATGAATCAACAGTTTCTGAAGCAGATGTACAAGAAGTATTATCAGCCTTAGAAGTTTCTTTTAATATTTCTCCATTCTTATTTATCGTACCGGCAATAGTTGTTTTCTTAATTGTAAAGAAAGTACCAGCATTGCCAGCATTGTTAGTAGGTTCACTTGCAGGTGCAATTGTTGGATTGGTTGCACAACCTCAAATTGTAGATTTATTAGCAGGTGATACAGCAGGTACTTGGGAGCGTTCTTATTTAGTCTTAATGAAAGCAATGTACGAAGGTGTGTCGATTTCATCAGACAATACAATCGTATCAGAACTACTTTCATCAAGTGGTATGGTAGGAATGTTGAATACAATTTGGTTAATCTTAGTTGCTATGGCATTTGGCGGTGCGATGGAGATTAGTGGTATGTTGACTAAGATTACTGAAACTATTATCTCTAAAGTAACAAGTGAAACAGGTTTGTTTGCCTCTGCAGCATCTACTTGTATATTCTTTAATATTACTGCGTCAGATCAATATTTATCTATCGTAGTACCTGGGAAAATGTATGCAGAAGCGTTTAAGGAAAAAGGGTTAGCTCCTGAAAACTTAAGTAGAACATTAGAAGATACAGCAACAGTAACTTCAGTATTGGTACCATGGAATACATGTGGTGTAGCTCAGTCTACTGTACTCGGAGTAGCAACATATGCATATCTACCTTACTGTTTCTTTAACTTATTAAGTCCAATCATGACAGTATTGTTCGCAGCTTTAAAGATCAAGATTAAGCGACTTTCTACAAAAGAAGAAGAAGTGGTAGCCTAAAAAGTTCCCTTCTACTTCCTTGAAAAGAGTATTACCTCGATTGGTAGTGCTCTTTTTTATTTCTAAAAATCACTTTTTTAAACATTTGACACATGGCTTAGTTAACATTTTAACATCATTTTAGGGTTTAAAATGGGATTTATTTAATAATTGTAAATAAAATTTTAAAGAAACTGTTTGTATTAATAAACTTTTTATTACATTTACATCAGATAAGACATTAAAGATTAAAAACATAAAGATTTTTGATTGATAATGGGTTAATAAAATTAGGTTTAACAGGAAAGAGCTCGCTGCTTCAGCTAGCTTTTTTTGTTTTTATAGGATTTTGTGTTTTTTGACATTACTTTTTAGATCATTAAAGAGGTTGAAAAACTACACATAAAAAGGGTGAACAGTCATTTTATAGACTATTCACCCTTACTTTTTAGAAAGATATATGTTTTTATACTTTCTATTTATTTAAACATCTTTACGAAGTCTCAATTCAGAAGGATAGTAATTGTTTAATCGATTAGGAAGTACTTTTACCCATCCTAACGCTAAACCTTTATATTTTATAGTAGCCCATCCTTTTACACCAGGGATGGTTTTAACGCTCATTTCCTTCTTTTTTAAGAAATCAATAGCATCTCTATATTCAACATCCAAAGATGGAATTTTGGATGAGATAATGTTAGATACAGCCAATTCATGGTCAGGAATTAATTGTCCATTCTTTTTATTGAAACGACCCATTTTGATACCTTGATGACGAAGTTTTTGTGTCACTTTCATAATTTTGAAATCCTGTACCATATGGGCAGGGATTGCGTATACATCTTCTCCATCTTGATAGAAATCAAAATCACTACCATTTTCCAACCATTTTCTCAACTCTTCTGACTCTCTTTTCTTCACCATAAAGACAGATTTCATCTTTTTAGGAGAAACACTGAATTTTTGATGTCTTGATGGTTCTCCTTTCTTTCTGAAAGCAGTTAAGAAAAGTCCCTCCCCTTTTGTTTTATGGAAAATGAAACGATATCCAATGGCTTTCTCTCCATTTCTTTCTACTTCAACTGTAGTAATACCCCATGATGGATCGATATCTATTTCTAGAGGTTCAAATTCTTCAGATTCTAATATTTGTACTAAACGCTCTTCATTTTCTTTAGGAGCAAAAGTACAAGTACTATAAATATATAAGCCACCAGCTTTCAAGGCTTCTGGAATATGATCAACAATACTTTCTTGAATGGAAGCACAAGAATCAACTAATGAAGTGGACCAAAGTTCAGAAGCTTTAGGGTCTTTTCTAAACATCCCTTCCCCTGAACAAGGAGCATCTGTAACAACTACATCAAAATACTCTCTCAGTGGAGCAAAACTTTCGGCATAGTTTCCAGTAACAAGAGTGTTAGGGTTTCCCCATCTCACTAGGTTATCAATTAATGGAAGTGATCTTTTACCCACAATTTCATTAGAGACTAATATACTTTTAGGCGTCAATAAAGAATTAATTAAAGTACTCTTACCACCTGGGGCAGCACATAAATCTAAAACTTTAATGTCCTGATCTAAGGGGGCATGTTGTTTTAGTGCTTTCCACAAGAACATAGATGATGCCTCTTGTACATAATAAGCACCAGCGAAAATCAAAGGATCTTCAGCGAATGAAGGCCTTTTGGCAATGTATCGAGCTTCGTCACACCATGGCACTGGCGTTGTATCTTCAAATGTAATTTCAGCTGGTTTAAATGGATTAGTCCTGTAAGATACAGGAACCTGACCATCGATAGCTTCTTTAAAAGCTTCGAAATCTTCAGCAGTAATTTGTCCTTGAAGACGCTCAGTAAATTTTTTTGGAAGATTTTCAGATCTATTTCCCATGGATTTTACGTTATTTTAAAGTAATGACTTCAGTCTCAGCTACGAATATTGTGATTTTTCGTTAATGAATACTGTTATGTTGAAGATTATTCGGAATTTATGCAAAATATCCTTAGTTTTGCACCCTGAAAATTTTATGTAACACTCGAAGTAACTACGAATTGAGGGGAGCTATATTCGGCACGCGTAATCGCTGCTAAAAGGGTATAGTAACGTGAAATTCAAGTTTTTCGCAAAACTAATTTGTGGTTTTATGGATTATTTAAGCCCTGAGTACAAAAAAGACATCTTTGCATCACATAGCAAAGGTGGAGAAGGAGACACTGGTTCACCAGAAGCTCAAATCGCATTATTCACTAAGCGTATCCAACACTTAACGGAGCACTTAAAGTCGAATAAAAAAGATCACTCTTCACGTCGTGGTTTGATGAAGTTAGTAGGTAAGCGTCGTTCTATGCTTGACTATGTAGCTAAAAAAGATATCAACCGTTACAGAGCGATTATCAAAGAACTTGGTATCAGAAAGTAATTCTTTCTGGTGTGAAAATACCACTCAGGGGATTCCAAAATCTGGAATTCCCTTTTTGCGTATTATACACTGCCTTTTATTTTGCTTTAATATTGAAATAAAAGACTGGCAAGAAGTGATTTATCCATAAAAAATCACTAATTTTTGGGGTTAGCAAAAGTTAGCTTTTACTGGCCTAAATTTATGCAGATAGGACTTGGTCCTTAAATATCTGTTTTGTTTGAAGAAAAATTAAAATACAACACAATTACGATGTTTGAAAACGTGATTAAAAAAACAGTTGCCCTTCCTGATGGTCGTGAGATCTCATTAGAAACAGGAAGGATGGCAAGACAAGCAGACGGGTCGATCGTTTTGCGCATGGGAAATACAATGCTTTTAGCAACTGTTGTTTCTAACCCAGAGAAAAGAGAGGGTGCTGACTTTTTGCCACTTTCAGTAGATTACCAAGAAAAATTTGCCTCAGCAGGTAAAATTCCTGGTGGTTTCTTGAAGCGTGAAGGTCGTTTGAGCGACCGCGAGATCTTAATTTCTCGTTTAGTGGATAGAGCTATTCGTCCATTATTCCCTTCTGACTACTATCATGATACACAAATCATGATCTCAATGATCTCAGCAGATCAAGATGCATTACCAGATGCATTAGTAGCTTTAGCAGCATCAGCAGCATTATCTATCACAGATATTCCATTTGACGGACCTATCTCTGAGGTAAGAGTAATCAAAGATACAAACGGTGAGTACATCGTAAACCCTACTCCAGCACAGATGGAAGGTTGTACACTTGATCTTATGATCGGTGCAACTGCTGAAAACATCACAATGGTAGAAGGTGAAATGCAAGAAGTGGGTGAAGACGAAATGATCGAAGCGATTAAAGTAGGTCATGAAGCGATCAAAACTCAATGTGCAATTCAAGTAGAATTAAGAGAAGCAGTAGGCGTTGAAGGATACAGAGAATTCGTAGGCGACGTTGAAGATGAAGAATTAAAAGAAGAAGTTTTCACTGCTCTTTATGATAAATTATATGCTGTAGCATCTCAAGGTATCAAAGGTAAATCTGAGCGTAAAGCCGCTTTCACTGAAGTGAAAAAAGCTTACTTAGAAGCTTTACCTGAAGGTGAAGAAACTGAAGAGAAGTTACCGCTTATCAAACGTTACATTGCTAAATGTGAGAAAAAAGCTTCTCGTGATTTAGTATTGAACACTAAAAACCGTTTAGACGGTCGTGATTTAGAAGAAGTAAGACCTATCGTTCCTGAAGTAGACGTTCTACCTTCAGCACACGGTTCTGCTTTATTTACTCGTGGTGAAACTCAATCATTGACAACAGTTACGCTTGGTACTAAAATGGACGAGCAAATGTTGGATTCTGCAATGGGTTCAGGTACTAGTAAATTTATCCTTCACTACAACTTCCCTGGTTTCTCAACTGGTGAGGTAAGACCAAACAGAGGTCCTGGACGTAGAGAAGTAGGTCATGGTAACTTAGGTCACAGAGCGTTAGAAAGAGTTCTACCTCCAGCTGACAAAAACCCTTATACTATCCGTATCGTTTCTGATATCTTAGAATCAAATGGTTCGTCATCTATGGCAACAGTTTGTGCAGGTTCATTAGCGTTAATGGATGCAGGTGTTGAAATTACAGGTTCTGTATCAGGTATTGCAATGGGTATGATCTCAGAGAATGATCCTGAAACAGGCGAACTTAAATATGCTATTTTATCAGATATCTTAGGCGATGAGGATCACTTAGGTGATATGGACTTCAAAGTAACAGGTACTGAAAAAGGTATTACAGCATGTCAAATGGATATCAAAGTAGATGGTCTTCCATATGATGTGTTAAAGCAAGCATTAGAGCAAGCAAATAGAGGTAGAGCACATATCCGTGGTATTATGGATGACGTGATTTCTTCTTCAAGAGATGATTTAAAACCTCACGCTCCTCGTAGCTTCATGATGATGATCCCTCAAGATTTAATCGGAGCTGTAATTGGACCTGGCGGTAAAGTTATCCAAGAGATTCAGAAAGATACTGGTGCTACTATCGTAATCGAAGAAGTAGATAACCAAGGTCAAGTAAGTTTCTTTGCAGTAGACAAAGTAGCTATGGACGGTGCTGTTGATAGAGTAAAAGCTATCGTAGCTCAACCTGAAGTAGGTGAAAAATATGAAGGTACAGTAAAATCTTTACAACCATTCGGTGCTTTCGTTGAATTTATGCCTGGTAAAGAAGGTCTTCTTCATATCTCAGAAATCGCTTGGGAGCGTACTGATAATGTAGAGAGCATCTTAAAAGTAGGTGACAAAGTAGAGATTAAACTTCTTGAAATCGATCCTAAGACTGGTAAATTCAAATTATCTCGTAAGGCCTTACTTCCAATGCCTGAAGGTTATACTCCTCCCCCTCCACGTGAGAGAAAAGAGCGTAGCGATCGTGGCGGCGACAGAAGAGGTGGTTTCAGAGGTGACCGTGGAGATCGCGGAGACCGTAGAGACAGAGGTGATCGCGGAGACCGCGGAGGTTACAATAGAAGATAATCTAACCTATTGAAAGACAATTTAGTAGGTGCTTAAGAATTATTTTGAGCATTTACTAAACTTTTTATGTCTTTTTTTAGTCAAATATGTAGAGGATCAAGGAACTGCACACTTTTTGCGGTTTTCTAAATCTGATTATAAATATTTTCTCAATAAAATCGTTATATTATATAGTAATCTTTTTGAGAGAATCTTAACAATGGCAAAAAAGAACGGATGAGACAACTCAAGATCAGTAAACAGATCACGAACAGGGAGTCACAATCGCTGGACAAATACTTACAAGAAATTGGTAAGGTTGACCTGCTAACACCTGATGAAGAAGTAACGCTTGCAAAGCAAATTCGTGAAGGCGATCAAATCGCATTAGAAAAATTGACGAAAGCCAATCTACGTTTCGTAGTATCGGTAGCTAAGCAGTACCAAAATCAGGGATTGTCCCTTGGTGACTTGATTAACGAGGGTAATTTGGGTCTGATTAAAGCAGCCCAACGTTTCGACGAAACTCGTGGTTTTAAGTTTATCTCTTATGCAGTATGGTGGATTAGACAATCAATCCTTCAAGCATTAGCAGAGCAATCACGTATCGTACGTTTACCATTAAACAGAGTAGGTTCATTGAACAAAATTTCAAAGACTTTCTCTGAGTTAGAGCAACGTTATGAGCGTGAACCTTCTCCAGACGAACTTGCTGAAGTTTTAGATGTAACTACAAACGAAGTTGTAGATACTATGAAAATTTCAGGTCGCCACGTATCTATGGATGCTCCTTTCGTACAAGGTGAAGAAAATAACCTTTACGACGTGTTAGAAAATGACATGGAGGAAAAGCCTGATACAGAGCTTATGAATGACTCTTTACGTAAAGAAGTGCAACGTGCCCTTTCTACGTTAACTAAACGTGAGGCAGATGTAATTACTTTATACTTCGGATTAAACGGAGAGCATTCAATGACACTAGAAGAAATTGGAGAAAAATTTAATTTAACGCGTGAGCGTGTGCGTCAAATTAAAGAAAAAGCCATCAGACGTCTTCGTCATACTTCAAGAAGTAAAGCATTAAAACCTTACTTAGGATAAACAGAAGTAAGAATATTTTAATGTAACAATATAAAAAAGGTCAGTTATTAAGTTAACTGACCTTTTTTATTAAAAAAAATGCATCAATCAAAATTTCATGATTGATGCAATTTTAAATTATTTTTTACTGAAACTATCGAGCGTTTATCTCGTCAATTTTAGTGTAAATTTCTTTTACTACTGGACTGTCTTTCATTCCAATTCCTTCATACAATGATATTGCACGTCTGTACGTTTTCAGAGCATCATTTTTCTTCTCATCACCCATATCTGCATAAAGGTCTCCTAACTCCTTAATACATGTAACATGCTCTAGTGTTAGAGCTCCGTAATATGCTTCTCTTACTTTAGCTACATCCTTTAATACCTTTTCAGCTTTAGCCAAACTATCTTGAGATGTATATAAAACAGCTAAACTGTATAATGAATTACCATAATCAATATGTTGCTTACCTACATTTTTTTCTCTAGTAGATAAACCTTTCATAATTTCTTTCTCAGCTTCCTCAAATCTTTTTCTCTCGATATAGAAGAAGGCTAAACTATCTAAAGCTTTTCCGTAAGTTGTATGCTTATCAGTTAAACTTTTTTCTGTTTCAGAAATTGACTTCTTGTATAAAGCTTCTGCTTCTTTATCCTTTTTCATCACGCTATAAACACGTGCTAAGGTGATCGAAGCTGTAATTCCTTCAGGAGACTTAGACTTACCTAATCCAGAATAAATTTCAATAGCTTTTTTAGTATGTGTTTCAGCTAATGGAATATTATTTTGTTCTATTTCCAATTCAGCTAGTTCAATATAAGTCACTGCTACTTGCATACTTTTTTCAGTATAAGTGACTTTATTAGCTTCTAACTTTTTCTTTACAAGATTGTATGCATCTTTAGGAGAGTTTAATTTTTCATCAAAATGAATAGTTAAACGATCCAATTCTTCATTATATCTCGGGTTTTTAACTGATATAGCTTTACCTAAATTATCAATGTACTTATAGTATGCAGTGATAGCTGCTTTTGCCTGCCCTGTTTTTTCTAAGAGAGAAGCTTCTTGAAGGTACAGTTGAACATATTCTGATTTAGGCGTACTTGTTTTTTCATAAGCTGAAATGGCCATACTTAATTGAATAGAAGCCTCATCAATTCTTTTTAACCCCATAGAAACTTCAGCTTGCTCAGATAAAATCTCAGCAAATTCTTGTGTTCCTTTTAGATGTTTTTCAGAGAGAGGTTCTAGAGTACGATACATACCTTCTGCTTCTTTGTATTTTCTACCTCTTAAATAAAGTCGAGCATACTTATGGAATGTAATGGTGTATGCTTTAGAATCTTTACCTCCAGATTTTGCTCTTGTATCTAATGCTTTTTGATAATACACATCTGCTTGGGCAAAATTTTTCATCTTTAGACTATTGTCTGCGATGACTTCTTGTGTATCACCCATTTTCTTAGAGACAGCATTACCAGATTTTAATAAAAGTTTTTCTAAAGAGATATAATATATATTAGCATTACCCAAATCTTTTTGAGCCTCGTAAGATTTTGCTAAATATTCTATCGTCATAATATAGTCGGGATGAGTGTCCCCTACTGACTCTTTGCCAATATTTCTAGCAGTCTGAAATTTTTGAATGGCTTTATTATAATTTTTTTGATCGTATGCTGTTTTTCCATCTGCAAAGTAAGTATTGAAATTTTGAGCGAAACTATTTATGGAGAAGACTAGCAGAAAAATTATACTAGATAAAAAGAAGTTGATATATTTGGTCATAATAAAGAACTACAATTTAAAATTTGCTCTATCCATGCCTAAATGCATGATTTATAATTATGAATTAGTTAATCTATCTTAAACATAGTGATTAAGCATAATTTATCATAATGCAAATCTTGGTCCTAATGTGATAAGTGAAATGATTTTGGTAGAATTGTAATGAAATAATTAATATTATTTACTAACCATACGAGTATAATGAAAAAATGGATTCAAATTTTGCTTGTTTTGATGATGTCATCACAAGCATTTGCCACTGATCTAGGTCCAGAAAAACAACTAGATGAAGGAATGTGGTTGCCTATGTTTGTTTCACGTCTGAACTACACTGACATGAAAAAAGAAGGCTTAAAGCTAACTGCTGAAGAAATTTACAGTGTCAATAATAGCTCTCTCAAGGATGCAATCGTGCATTTTGGTGGCTTTTGTACAGGTGAAATTGTTTCTGATCAAGGATTGATTTTTACAAACCATCATTGTGGATACGGTGGAATTCAATCTGTAAGTACAGTAGAAAATGATTATCTGACAAATGGTTTCTTCGCTAAGAGTCATGATGAAGAAAAACCAATTGAGGGTCTTTTTGTTCGATTCTTACAAAGAATGGATGATGTGTCAGAAAAAGTAAACAAAGAGTTAGAAGGTTTGTCAGGAGCTGAAAGAGCTAAAAAAGCACAAGAGGTAATGGCAGGAATCAAAGCTGAAAAAGAAGGAGAATTAAATAATGATAGCTATGAGGTTGTCGTTAAATCTTTCTTTGAAGGAAACGAATTCTACATGTTTGTTTATGAACGCTTCGATGATATCCGTTTAGTGGGAAACCCTCCAGAAGCAGTAGGTAAATTTGGTGGAGATACTGATAACTGGATGTGGCCAAGACATACTGGTGATTTCTCTATTTTTAGAGTATATGCTGGCAAAGACAACAAACCAGCAAAGTATTCTGAGGATAATGTACCTTATAAACCAAAACACCACTTACCTGTTTCAATCAATGGTGTTCAAAAAGATGATTTTGCAATGATCATGGGCTATCCAGGATCTACAGATCGTTATTTAACATCGGAAGGTGTGAAGCAACAAATTGAGGTATTTAACCCTTTGTTTGTTGAGATGCGTGATGCAATCCTAAAGACATGGAGAAAGCATATGGATGCAGATCCAAAAGTAAGACTTCAATATGCTTCTAAATATGCAAGTACTGCCAATTATTGGAAATACTTTATTGGACAAACAAAAGGATTGAAACGTCAGCATGTAATAGAAAAGAAACAAGCTGAAGAAAGTAAATTTAATAGTTGGGTTGCTCAAGATGCTAATCGTAAAAAAGAATATGGTCAAGTAACTGAAATGCTAAAAGAAGGTTATGATGGCAAGAGAGATGGCAGAGTAGCCTATGTGTTGTTAACGCAAGGAGGTTTCAGAATTGAAGCTGTAATGCAAGCAAGAAGAGCAGCTCGTTTTGTAGGAGAAACAGCAAGTAAAGATGCTTCTGATGCTACAATTAAAGCCGCAAAAGAAGCTGCATTAGACCAAGCAAAAGGTTTCTTTAAGGACTATGATTATAGTACAGATAAAGAATTAGCAGTAGTTCTATTGAAGAAATATAAAGAAGTCTTAGAGCGTCCTGAAAATAAAAATTTGCCTGTTCCATCAGTCTATGAATTGATTGATAGAGAATTTAATGGAGATTACGAGGCTTATATAGAAAAAGCATTCACAACTTCAGTGTTCTCTGATATGGGACGTATGGAAGCTTTCATTAATAACCCTTCAACTGAGGCGTATGAAAGTGATATGCTAACACAATTGCATAACGAATTTTTCCAATCTTATATAGTAGTTGCTCAGAAAGAACAACCTGCAGAAATGAAAGTAGAAGATGGAAACAGGTTATATGTAAAAGGTATTCGTCAAATGAACCCAGATAAATCTTACTACCCAAATGCAAACTCAACAATGCGTTTGACATACGGAACAGTTCAAGATTATATACCAGGTGATGCAATGTTCTATGCATATTACACTACTTCTAAAGGTTTATTAGAAAAAGAAGATCCTAAAAACCCTGAGTTTGTTTTACCAAAAGAGATTAAGGAGAAGGTTGTGAATAAAGACTTCGGAAGATATGCTGATCAAAATGGTCAATTAAGAATTGCATTCATTACGAATAATGATATTACTGGAGGTAACTCTGGTTCTCCTGTTATCAATGGTAATGGAGAATTAATTGGCTTGGCATTCGACGGCAACTGGGAAGCAATGAGTGGTGACATTTCATTTGAACCAGAATTACAACGTTGTATCAACGTAGATGTTCGCTATGTACTTTGGACTATTGATCAAGTATATGGAGCCAAAAATATTGTAGATGAAATGACAATCGTTGGAGGTAAGAAACCTAAAGGGAAACCTTATGAAGAGTTGATGCCTAAGAAGTATTAATTCAAAAAAATATATTCCTATAACAAGAAGCCGTTGTGATTCATTTCGCAACGGCTTTTTCTATAAAACAGCCTTTTTACTATCAAAATAAGTGTTTAATATACAATCATGACCAGATATTAGAATAATTTGGCAAAAATGTGAATCTCATCTCGTAACGTTTTTTATAAATTGCCCTTACTACTTTTTATTATAGAAATGAATATGAGAACATTACTACTTTTTATCCTACTATTCGTCTGTTCGCTGACTTATGGGCAAACCATTTTTATCGGAGATGTAGAATATGGAACAGTTTCAGCTGCAATTAATGCCGCTGAAAATGGTGATATTTTAGATATATCAGGAACATTTACAGAGACGATTACGATTAATAAAAATATTACACTTAGAGGTAATGATCCAGCTACAGCTATTCTTCAAGGACATGAAACAAAAGGATCAGCGACACAAAGAGTAATCACAATTAATAATCAAGCTTCCAACGTAATCATTGAGAATCTTACTATTAGACATGGAGATGCTAATTCAAATAAAGGCGGAGGAATATATTCAAACAAAGCTGATGATCTTACGCTTTCAAATGTGATTATAGAAGATAATGAAGCGGACAATGATGGTGGTGGAATTTTCTTGGTTGGTACATCTGCAACATTGACGAATGTTACTATACAAAATAATACCACTGGAGGAAGAGGTGGAGGAATTGGAATAGCACCCAATAATGATATGTCGAAAAATACAGAAGTTGTTCTCTCAAAAGTGCTTCTAACTGGTAATACAGCGACTAACAACGGTGGTGGATTTTATGTAACCGGAAATAAAGATTATGGTGATCAATTTAAAGTTGATCTATCAATAGAGAATACAACGATCTTTGCGAATAATGCAAATCTAGGAAGTATTGGGTATGTAAAAAGTAGTAAGATTGTAGCTAATTCAGTTGGGAATATTGTTGATGAGAATAATATTACCCTTACTCTAAATCACCTTACAGCGATAAAAAATATTGGAGAAGACATTAATAATAAATCAAAAACAGGTCTTTACTTTCTAAAAGACGCTGAAGTAACTAATGGAGCTAATTTAAGCATTTACAATTCTGTTATCTTAATGGATGAAGATCTTGATTATAAAGCGGTCAATTTTTCTAACACTTATAATGCAACTTTATATAATAACTTTATTGGTGGCGTAACTAACCTTGTAAGTGTGGGAACTAATGTTGATAACCGTACAGGAAAATTAGTTTCGCAGTCTGGGTTATCTACAGAATTAACAGATGAAGGAGGAAAAGTAAAGGTATTAACGCATAGTTGGAATAGTAATCTAATGGATCAAGGTACATCTACTTACTCTACAATAAATGGAGAAGATGTAATTGGTACATATAGAAGTGATATGCCTGATATCGGAGCGTATGAATATCCCGAAACAGTACTTGATGGCACTAGATATAAAACAATATCAGCTGCAATTACAGCAGCTTCTGATGGAGATATTATTAAAGTGACAGGTATACACACAGAAGTAATTTCTATAAATAAAAATATTTCATTGGTAGGAATTGATGCAACTAAAGATATTATTCAAGCAGATAAATTACCAAATACTGCATCCTCAAGAGTAATAGGTATTTCAGGGGTTTCTAACGTTAAATTATCAGATTTAACGATTCGATATGGTAATACTACGGGACAAGGTGGAGGAATTCATATAGAACAATCCTTAGGTTCAGTTCAATTAGAAAGAATGGTTATTGAAGATAATTATTCTACTGCAAGAGGTGGTGGTATTGCAATGCGTGGAGCGGATGTTTCACTTACCGGAGTGACGATTCAAAACAATACTTCTGAAAAAGAAGGTGGAGGAGCTTTTATTACACCATTAAATTTTGACGGAGGGGATAATGTGACCGTTCAATTTAACCGATGTCTATTAAATGCAAATACTTCAATTTTACAAGGAGGAGGCTTTTATATTGATGGTTTAAATGGATTTGGCGATAACTATTCTGTTGATGTTATATTAAAAAACTCTGTCATTTTTGATAATAAGGCACTTACAGGAAGTGTAGGTTATGTAAAAGGAGATGATTTAGTAGCTAATGCAGGTAGAGTTGTAGGAGACAATAATGTCTCATTGACCATGGACCATATGACTATTGCTTACAATACGATTTCTTCACTTTCACCCACTCAATTAGAGCTTAACAATTCTGGGTTACATTTCAAAAATAATGCTGGAGATGGTAAAGAAATACCATTTACTATGACTAATTCTATCTTAATAAATGGTGATGATGTAGCTTATAAAAGTGTCAATTTTCGGGATACAGAAGCAACTAATGTGATTAATAATATTGTAGGGGGAACAGTAAATAAAGCGGCAGATTTCAATGATGTTAATGTTGCAGTAGGGAGAACAGCGACAAATGTGATGATAGCAAATGAACTGACAGATGTTGGAGGGGAAATTTTAATATTAGAATTAGACCCTTTAAGCCCTGCGGTTGATGCTGGTGGTGATCCAGGTAGTAACGACAGTGATATTTTAGGGCATACAAGAGATAGCGCTCCTGATTTAGGGGTATATCAAGTCTCTCAAGTAAACGAGCCTGTGGATCTTCCAGTTGAGTTGGTCTATTTTTCTGGTTATTTAAATGGCAATGATGTAGTATTAAATTGGAAAACAGCTACAGAAATTAACAATGCTTACTTTGAAGTTGAAAGAAGTGTAGATGGACTAAAATCTATTGAAACCATAGCAAAAATAGAAGGATATGGTAATTCATTAACAGCAATTGAATATTCATATACAGACTTATCTGTGCAAGGTGGTCGTGTTTTGTATCGCCTGAAGCAAGTAGACTTTGATGGAAGTACTTCTTATTTTGATTGGATTGAAATAAATAATAACAATATCAACTCAAGTATTGCAGTATATCCAAATCCACAATTACAAGGACAGCCTCTAAAAGTTAGAATATTAGATGTATCAGATGATAATTTAGAAATAGAATTAATAGATATGAGTGGTAATATTACGTTCAAAAATGAATTTGAATCGAATACATCTTTATCTATTAATACAGATAAATTGAAATCAGGTTTATATATCATGAAAGTTAAACAAGGGACTACTATTAACCTGAAGAAAATACTAATTAAATAGAAGATAGAAATAATAGTGTTGGAGTCCATTTTCTACTTTTTAGAAAATGGATTTTTTTTATATAATTCTTAAAAAGAACTGTAGTGAAATGAGTGATTTTCTAAGGTGATTTAAAAAAAATCATTTTTGTTGCTATGAAATTTTAAGCTAAAAAAGTGATGGGAATAACCTTTAATGACATAAAAAATAGACCTGTGTCACCTTTTTTAGTGACTACTGTCATTTTTTTTAATTAACCAAAAAAAAGTTTCAAAACCGCCGTTAATGAGTTTAAAGTGTTTTGGATTATTTTCATAATCAGAGAACATTTGTAGTGTCATCAGGGAACAAAATCATTTTATCTATCTATCTCTGGTTACAGAATTTGCAAACTTAGAATGTTCATTTATAACTTCTTATAAAAATGAAAAAACCTATACTTTTATTTAGCTTCCTTTTAGCTTCATTATTATCATTAGCTCAGGCTCCAGTTAAAGTTACTGAGCCAGATTCTACAAAAAGAATTGAAATTCATGGTGGATTAAACCTGATTTATCAAGGTTTACACCAAACAGGTGTTACTGCTTATAATGAAGCAGGAGAAGCATACCAATCAGACGTTACTGAGTGGTTCAGAGTTCCAGCTGCAGATTTAGACTTGAAAGTTAGGATCGCTGATGGTGTTAACTTACATACTTCAGTTTGGTTATCTTCAGCTCACCATATTGATACTTACTTTGGTTATGGTTACTTAGAGGTTCAGAAATTTGATGTTTTAGGATTAGGTAGCAATGCAACTAATTTCTTAAACAATCACTTAATGATTAAAGCCGGTGTTGGTAACTCATTGTTCTCAACTAACCAATACTACAGAACAACAAACGGTGATGCTAAAAACAACCCATTCATCTCTAATACAATGATTGATGATTTCGGTACAGCATTATTTGGTGAAATTTACATGTTCGCAAAAGACAAAGAATCATTCTTAATGATTGGTCTTTCGGATTTCAAATCATCTATGGGTGTTAAAGAGTATGATCCAGCAACAACTACAGATGCAGGTAGACTTCCAAGAATCTCAATCGTAGGTAACAAAGTATTTAGATTCAATGAGGAAACTAAATTAGCTTTACAAGGTGCTTATGTTACTTCATTAGAAGATGGTACTTCATCTCAACAGTTCAAAAACAACAGAGCTGGTTCTGAATTATCAGGATTATTCAACCAAGGTGACTTCGGTGGTGATATGGGTCTTCAACAAAGAAATGAGAATAACTTCTCAATCGATGCGACTTTCAACTGGAAAGGTTTACAAGCTAGAGCTTCACAACAAATCTTAACTGGTGAGCACAACATGAGTGGTCAATGGTTAGAAGGTACAGTAAACCAATTCACGTTCGATTTAACGTACCAATTAAACGAGAAAATTTACTTAGCAGGTCGTTATAACTCAGTAGGTTCTGATTTAGAATCTGAAACTGATGGTGCTTATGAAGGTCAAAAAATCGAGTTCGGTGCTGGTTACGAAATGACAAAAGGTATCTTAATGAAAGCTACTTACTTCAACCAAGATATGACTAACGATTTCGTTGGAATGGAAAATGGTAATGCAAACGGATTCTTAGTTGGCCTTAACTTATACTTCTAATCAGAAGGTATAGCTTAATTCAAAATTAGGATTGTTATATAAATTCTAACCTCTAGTTTTTTCGGAAGCTAGAGGTTATTTTTATATCTCTACTTATATGAATTAGAAATTAATGAAAAATTTAGTTTACACATTGATTGAAAAGTCAAAAAAGTATTCCTCTCCTATTATGGTAGCATTATTAGGTGTTGATGGTTCTAGAAAAGGATATATAAGTGATTTTAAAAGAGTTTAGGGATAAAGGTGTAAAATGTAAAGTTATTGGTATTGATGGTTGGCTTAATCCACCCTCGAAGCGTTTTTCTAAAAATGAACCTGCTTAGCATTTCTATAATTATGGCTTTCGATTTCAGATGCTAAAGCAAAAACTTTTAGAGTCTTTAAAAGAAGAAGGGAGAATTGATGTATATGTGAAACATTCTTCATCTGATCATTCAGAGAGTATGATTGATCATCATTACTTGATTGAAGGAGTTGATATTATTTTGGTGGAAGGAATTTTTCTGTTTCAAGAACAATTCACATTTGATTATAGGATTTGGGTAGAATGTAGTTTTGATACTGCTTTTGAGAGAGCTTTACTCAGAAATCAAGAAGGTCAAACAGAAGATCAGCTTAATGAAGATTATTATAATACCTATTTCCCAGCTCAACAAATTCATTTTAAAAAGAATGACCCTAAAAGTAGAGCTGATTTTATCATTTTGAATGATTATCGCTTAGAATAGAAAAAGGAAGAGATATAATGATACCTCTTCCTTTTTCTATTTGAAATTAAATTTCTAATTATACGCCTTCCGCTACTACTTCTTTCACTTGAGGAACCATTCTTTTCAGTAGGTTTTCGATACTCATTTTTAAAGTGAAAGTAGAAGAAGGACAACCAGAACAAGCACCTTGTAATAATACTTTCACAATACCTGATTCTTCATCAAAAGAATGGAATTTGATTGCACCACCATCCATTTCTACAGCTGGCTTGATGTACTCATCTAAAACTCCTTTAATTTTTTTGATTGCTTCTGATTCTTCTGTTTCAATAATCGTCTCAGAAATATTTTCAAAGATTGGCTTTTCAGCTTCGAAATAAGCTAATAAGAATTCTTTGAATTTAGGAATGATTTCAATCCAGTCAGTAGTACCTTCTTTTTTTGTAATTGTAATGAAATTACTCATATAAAAGATACGCTCTACTTCAGCAAAGTTTTCAAAAAGCTCTTTGGCTAATGGAGAAACACTTGCTTCTTCGATACTTGGAAAATCATAGCTTTCACCACCCTTTAATAACATGAAACTCAACATGAATTTCATTGAATTAGGGTTAGGATTAGCCTCTGTATATATTGTTATATTTTGTTTCGGACGTCCTGCTTGTGTTGAATTATCCATCGTGATTGAATTTTTTTTGATAAAATATTTTTTGTGTGTAATCACAATATTTGGCAAAACAAACATTTCACGAATTCTTATCAAAAGAAATAGAGAAAACTAACAGATTTTTCAATCAAAATTAACAAATTGACCTATAAAATAGAGAAATATAGGGTTTTAAGTACATGATTTCTTTATTCTGAAACAAGTTCGTAACTTTGTGAGTGATTACGTGTTATTCATGTATTCGAAAACGAAAACGAAAAATTAAATGATAGAACTACCAGTAATTTCTTCGGAGAAAAAAGAGAAGCCTCAACGTAGACCCGATTGGTTGCGTGTTAAATTACCTATCGGAAAAGAATATGCTAAAGTGCGTAAATTGGTAGATCAGCATAAGTTGAACACTATTTGCCAAAGTGGTAATTGCCCTAACATGGGTGAATGCTGGGGTGAAGGTACAGCAACTTTCATGATTTTAGGAAATATATGTACTCGTGGATGTTCTTTCTGTGCAGTAGCAACAGGTAGACCGACTGAATACGATGCAGAAGAGCCTAAGCGTGTAGCCGATGCCATCCACAAGATGCAAGTGAAGCATGCCGTAATTACTTCTGTAAACAGAGATGAATTAAAAGATAGAGGTGCAGAAATCTGGTACCAAACGGTAGTAGAAACAAAGAAACTTTGTCCTGAAACAACTATTGAAACATTAATCCCTGATACTAGAAAAAACTGGGACGCTTTGTATAGAATGATGGAAGGCGGTCAAGAAGTGATTTCTCACAACATGGAAACTGTGAAAGAACTTTATAGAGCCGTACGTCCTCAAGCTAAATATGATCGTTCTCTTGAGCATATTAAAAGAATTGTAGATGCTGGTCGTCGTGCTAAAACAGGTATTATGCTTGGTTTAGGAGAAACGGACGAAATGGTATTCAGAATTATGGATGACCTTGCAGAAAGAGGTTTACACGTAATGACATTAGGTCAGTACTTACAACCAACTAAGATGCATCATGAGGTAATCGAATATATTCACCCTGATAAATTTGAGTTATTCAAAGAAGAAGGATTGAAAAGAGGTATCAAGTACGTTGAATCAAGCCCATTAGTACGTTCATCTTACCATGCTGAACGTCACGTAAATGTGCCGATTTAATCGATTTTTATAAACTTTTTTAAAATGGCTTTGTTATAGTATTTTTAACAAAGCCATTTTATTTTTCACCTATGCAAAAGTACACAAAACAACAATTAGCTTTAAGGAATGGAAATGACCGAGAAGAGATATGGGTAGCCTTCAAAGGAAAAGTCTATGATATGACCAATTCTAGGTTATGGAGAGATGGACGTCATTATCAACATTGGTCTGGACAGGATCTGACTGAAGAAATGAAAGATGCGCCGCATACCGCTTTTGTATTTGATAAATTTGATCCTATCGGAGAATTAGAAGATTAACCATGAAACAAGTCTCTAGAATCGGAGCACATCTATTTTTATTTGGTGCAGCTTTGATTTATGGTGCCAACTATAATATTGCAAAAATTGCAATGCCTGAATTCATTGCTCCCCGAGCTTTCATTTTGATGAGAGTGGTTGGTGGAGCATTAATGTTTGGGATACTTCATCGATTGATGATCAATGAAAAGATCACAGATAAAGGTGATTTTAAAAAGCTCTTTATTGCTTCAATATTTGGAGCATTTTTCAATCAAATTATCTTTTTTGAAGGCTTATCAAGAACAAGCCCAGTAAATGCAGCTGTGATTATGGTCTCAGCTCCTATTATTGTTTTGATTCTTTCAGCCATTTTCCTCAAAGAAAAACTTACAATCAAGAAAATATTTGGTATTACATTAGGAGTAATTGGTGCTTTAATGATGATAGGATTGCATGGGTTAGAAGTTGGTGCAGGTTCTATTATTGGAGATATATTTATTATTCTTAATGCAACCTCTTACAGTATCTATCTGATTATAATAAAACCTTTAGTTGCAAAGTATCATCCATTTACTATTATGAAATGGGTATTTCTATTTGCAATTCCAATGGTATTACCGTTTAGTTTCTACCAAATTCAAGAGGTGCAATGGACTATATTACCTGGAAATGTCATCTTTTCGATGGTTTATGTTGTCATAGGGACTACGTTTTTAGCCTATTTATTTAATGCACTAGCACTTCAAAAAGTGAATGCCAGTACCACTAGTTTTTATATTTACTTCCAGCCCTTGATTGCGGGATTTATCTCTGTATTTTTTTTTCAGAAGCCATCAAATGGACACAGGTAGTCGCAGCAATTTTTATTTTTACAGGTGTATTTTTAATTTCTAAAAAGAAAGATTAATCAACTAGGACTCCATCTTTTATTTTAATGATACGATCTGCTTTTTTTGCTAATTCAGGGTCATGAGTTACGATAATTAGAGTAGTACCTTTTTCTTTATTTAATTCAAAAAGGAGCTTTTCAACATGTTGACTTGTTTCCTCATCCAAATTTCCCGTTGGCTCATCAGCGAAAAGAATCTTTGGTTTATTCACAAAAGCTCTCGCTAAAGCAACTCTTTGTTGTTCACCTCCTGACAATTGATTGGGATAATGAGTTTCACGTCCTTTTAATCCTACCTCATCAAGAATTTCTTTTGCTTTTGAAGCAGCATTTTTTTCTCCCCTTAATTCAAGTGGAGTTAAGACATTTTCTAATGCAGTTAGAGAAGGTAATAATTGGAAATTTTGGAAGATAAATCCAATTTTTTGATTTCGGATATCTGCTTTTTTATCTTCAGAGAGATGAGTAATATCTATATCATCAAGAATAATTTGTCCTGAAGTAGGTGTATCTAGTCCAGCGGTTAAACCTAATAATGTAGTTTTACCAGAGCCAGAAGTACCAACAATAGCAACGATTTCTCCTTTATTGATTTCAAATGAAACACCTTTGATTACTTCAAGAGGGGAATTACTTGTTTTGAATGATTTTTTGAGTTCTACAACTTTGAGCATAGTATTTTGATTTAGTTGACAAATGCTTCTGCATCACGGACTAATATTAAATTATCAATACAAAAGCGTTTTTCAATTGTTAGTATGTCAGTATCTGGATCTTTTGCAGTTGTATTGATAGAATATTGAAGACCTAATACTTGTCCTAATGGTGAAAGATCTAGAGAAGTCCATTCTTCTAAAGCATAGAAAGATGTGGCCGACCCTTCTAACAATCTTAGGCTAACAAATGTTTCGGTAAGACTTCCATCTTCATTAATACCTCTGACTTCTACATCGTAAAAGTCTCCTGAACCAAAAGCATCCGTAATATCATTATCACCTCTTGCATGTTGTAGAACACCTGGATTATTAGCAAATGAAATACTCATTGGGTATAATAAAGTATCAAAAGTCATTCTAATTGCTTCTTGATCAAGATTCATTCTAGCGATTCCAAACTGATTATTAGAAGGTGTTAATATGTAAGCTCCATAGTTCTCATAATTTGTAGACTCCACGGTTGTAGCCTCATTGATAACTGAGTTTATATTTGAATAGCCAAAATTTGAATAATCTTCATCTTCCGTAGGAGGAGTATTCGGAAAAGTAATACTACCTGACTCAAAAAATCCAGAACCATCCTCTCCTATCCAAAAAGAATTGTTTTCAAGTGTCAAATCTTCAAAAGTAGAAGCAAAATCTACCACGTTAACTATAATTTGAGCATAAGAATCATAATCCTCATTTGAAGCTGAAAAACGTGCGATATGTTGTCCACCTATAGGATAATTAATAGGTGCTGTTTTTAAAGTGTTGGAAACAACAGTACCATCAATCAACCATTCATAAGAACTAGTATCTGCATTAAGCGCTTTAGCTTCATATACCACTTCATCGCCGCTTATTATAATTGCTTGTGCCGAAACGGGGTTTATTTCAGGAGAAACAATTGTAACTTCTAATCTTGGCCCGGTAATTTCATCTACACAACCTACAGAGATAAAAAGTAAAAGTATATATTTTAGATATTTCTTTCGCATGAATAACTTATTTTTTGACATATGGAGGAAGTGGAATTTCTTTTAAAAAAGTATAGGATGCATTTTTAAAATCAATTTGACAAAAATAATGCTGTAAACCATTGGTGATACCAATATAAGGAGCCTTAATGGTCGCATTATAAGCAGCGACTTGCTTAAAAGTCTCATTTGTAAGTTTTACAGTAGGTGCTTTGCATTCAATCAATAAATGTGGAGCTCCACTTCTATCGTATAAAAGAAGATCAGAACGCTTTGCTTTTTTATTTACCTTTAAACCATTTTCAATTCCTATTAACCCTTTGGATACTCCCATTGATAAAAGCATTTGTAAGAATTGCTGCCTTACCCATTCTTCCGGTGTAAGCTGAAGCATTTTTTTTCGTATAGGATCAAAAATGTAAGTCTTTCCATCTTTCTTTTCAAGTCGGACATTATACTTTGGTAAGTTTAAATCTTGCATTGAATCTAATTTAAAGTAAAAATAAAAAGAAAGATCTTATTTTAGAGTAGAATTTTAAAAATGAATAGTTTGCCAGATAAGAAAAAATATTTTTCAGTCGAGAAAGAGTATACTCAAAGTACCTTACCTTCAAAAAAGGATAAATATTATTATTCTTATAGTTATCTATATAAATGGATTAATATGGAAGATAACGAAGGTCAGGTCTATCAGTTGGATGAAAGCTTTTTTTTAAAACTTACGACTATGTTTTTTGAAATAAATCTACCATCTACTCATAGAAAGTTTGAAAGAAAAACGATACAGTCTATTTCTTTACAAAAGAAAAAATTAATTCTTCCTTTATTAGTTGGAGGAATATTAGGCCCATTATCATTGGTAGCAGCTAATCTTGGGAATATCTCAATGTTTACTGGTTTGTCCTTATTTGTAGGTTCATCTCTCTTATTTTATTTTGGATTTATTGGAAATTTTCAACTCCAAGTAAAATTTTTTAACGGAACAGAAAATCAATTCTTTATTGATGTGGAAAGTTCTGATATACAATATTTTATTGATCAAGTGCAAGCAGAAGTATATATGGGAAATAGGAGTAATTCAAGATTTTAAAATTTTAAATTTACATTTATTTGTAGATTATTTTAATAAATAATTTGGATAGTAAGAACTATTCTTCTACTTTTGCATCGCATTTCAGAGAAACGGATTCAAAGATTGTCCGATGGTGTAATTGGCAACACGTCTGATTTTGGTTCAGAAGAGTCCAGGTTCGAGACCTGGTCGGACAACAACCGAATTATTCAGAATCCTTTCTTTGAAAACTGTCCGATGGTGTAATTGGCAACACGTCTGATTTTGGTTCAGAAGAGTCCAGGTTCGAGACCTGGTCGGACAACAAAAAGCCTTATAGTTTTACACTGTAAGGCTTTTTTTTTCCCCGCTATTTCTATATTTGTAATATAGATAGATAAAAAAATTACTAGCATGTTAAAAAGAATTGTAAAATTAGTAACAACACTTGCGTTAACAGTCAGTTTATCAAGTGTTTACGCGCAAGAGACTGCAGGTTCAAGTACTTCTACTAGTACAGCTAAAAAATCAACAACAACTGTTAAGCCAAAACCTGCTAAACCTACAGGTCCGGCTGATGACACATTATTGTCAGGTTACAAATATATGTCAAAAAGAGGTGGTCGTTGGAAAGAATATAGAATGATCAAACAAAATTGGTTAGACCAATATTGGTTGAGAGTAGAAGATTCCCTTCAAACAGCCTATTCAGATGCAATTGATGCACGTAAAGAAACAGTATTAGCTCAACAAGAAGTGAAAGAAATGCAATCACGCCTTGGAGAGAAAGATAGGTTAATTGATTTGGGTGATTACATTAACCTGATGGGAATTGATATGCCTAAGTATTCAGTAATGTATACAGCATTTACAATTGTAGGTGTTTTAGTCATTATTGTTGTAGTACTATTGATTCGTTTTAAATCGAATAATCAAGCGGTAAGCATTATTAAAAAAGATCATGATTCACTACAAGCAGAATTTAATGAGTTCAGAACTAGAGCTCAAGAAAGAGAAATGCAAGTACGTAGAGAATTAGTTACAGAAAGAAATAAAGGTGAAGAATTACAGAAAGAATTAAGCTCTCTTCGTAAAAGAGAGAATAAATTATAGTAGTTTAGTTACCTAAAAAATATATTTAAAGCTCACTTTCCCTCAAAGTGAGCTTTTTTTTTGCATTTTGCAATCTGAAATAAAAGTTCGCCTTTACGAATAGCAGATTAATGATGTTTAGTAATAAATATATAGTTGTATTACTTCTTTTTATAGGTCTAATAAGTTGTCAAGAAAAGCAGGACACTTTAGAGGGACTAGTAGACGCTTCTTCACATGAAAAAGAATTTTATGACAAGCAAATTTCTTTTTTGGATAATGTTATTGCAAAAAAATCTTCAGATGCCACTTTATATTCCAAACGAGGAGTAGCAAAACTTAGAAAAAAAGATTATGCTGGAGCGATGGATGATTTAGAAATCGCAATTAAATTGGATTCTACAAATGGGGAATACTTTTTTTCAATTGCAACAAGTCATTATTTCTTAGGTAATATGAGAGAAGCTATCACTAATGGAAAAAAAGCTTTAGGATTAGGTTTTAGACACCCACAACTAAAAACTTTTATTGGCTCTGCTTATTCTTCACTAAATCAATATGATAGTGCTTTACTATTTTTAGAAAATTCATTAACTGAAGTACCTCAAAATAGTAAAACCTTTTTAGCTCTAGGAAATACTTATTCATTAATGAATAAATATGATCTTGCTATTCCGAACTATCAAAAAGCGATAGATTTTTATCCCTTGGATACAATAGCATATGCAGGCTTAATCGATAGTTATATTATTCTAGGAGACTTAGATAATGCAATTTTAACATATCAGAATGCAAGAGATGCAAGAATTTCTTCAAGTGAATTGAAATATGCTCAAGGTTTAATTCTCAATGAGCAAGATAATTATGATAGTGCAATAGTTGTATTTGCCAAAGTACTTGAAGAAAATCCTACACATTGGAAATCATCCAGACAATTAGGAAAACTTTATAGAAGGAAAAGACAGCCATTAGAAGCAAATAAAGTATTTTTGGAAGGTTTAAAGTTTGATCCTGATCGAAAAGAACTTTGGTATGAATTAGGACTGACGAACCATTATGTACTAAGAAATTATGCAGAAGCAAGAACTAATTATGATAAAGCATTACAATTAGACCCAACTTATCAAGATGCTCGATTAGCTTTACGTAAATTAAGAGCAACATTAAGACAATTATATGCTCCTCCTGTTGAAACGGAAGAAACAACAACAAGCAGTGAGGAGACACAATCATAAAATCTAACTATATTTTCAACGATTCATAAACTAATAGTAAACTATGATTTCAAAAACTTTTGGCAGTTCTGTCTATGGCGTAGATGCTACTTTGATTGAAGTGGAGGTAAATGTACTCAATGGAAAAAATCTTTACGTTGTAGGTCTTCCTGATAGTGCAATCAAAGAAAGTGAACACCGTGTAGAGTCTGCTGTAAAGCATTTTGGCTATGCTATTCCTCGTCAAAAAGTATTGGTAAACCTTGCTCCTGCTGCTGCAAAAAAAGAAGGAGCAGCATTTGATTTGCCTATTGCACTTTCAATTTTACAAGCTTCTGGTCAAATTGGAGCGAGAGACTTTGATCAATATGTAATTCTTGGTGAATTATCATTGGATGGAAACCTTAGACCTATTAAAGGTGCTTTACCTATTGCAATTGAAGCTCGTAAAATGGGGTTCAAAGGTTTTATTTTACCAAAAGAAAATGCAAAAGAAGCCGCTATAGTGAATAATCTAGATGTCATTGGAGTATCTAATTTATTGGAAGCTATAGAATTTATTCAAGGTGATAAAGCGATCCTACCCCTTAAAATTGATACTAGAGAATTATTTACGGATACGCTTGATGAATATGAGGTGGATTTTTCTCAAGTACAAGGGCAGGAAAATATGAAAAGAGCAATGGAAATTGCTGCAGCTGGCGGTCATAATGTGATTATGGTAGGCCCTCCTGGTGCAGGGAAAACGATGCTCGCAAAAAGATTACCCACTATTTTACCATCATTGAGCCTTCCTGAAGCATTAGAAACCACTAAAATTCATTCAGTTGCCGGGAAATTGGGTGCAAATGGACAATTAATTTCAACTCGTCCATTTAGAGCTCCACATCATACTATTAGTGATGCTGCTTTAGTGGGAGGTGGCGGAATTCCACAACCTGGTGAAATTTCTTTATCTCACAATGGTGTTTTGTTTTTGGATGAATTACCAGAATATAAAAGAACAGTTCTGGAAGTAATGCGTCAGCCTTTAGAAGAAAGAAGAGTGACAATCTCTAGGGCAAAAATGTCCGTAGATTTCCCTGCTAATTTTATGCTTATAGCAAGTATGAATCCTTGCCCGTGTGGATATCATAATCATCCAGAAAAGGATTGTTCTTGTCCTCCAGGGGCTGTACAACGTTACTTAAATAAAGTGAGTGGACCATTATTGGACCGAATAGATCTTCATGTTGAAGTAACGCCAGTTTCTTTTGAAGAAATGACAGAAGTAAAACCCGCAGAAAGTAGTGAAGAGATAAGAAAACGTGTACTTGCAGCAAGAGAACTTCAGAAAGAGAGGTTTAAAGAATTTTCAGAAGCAGTACATTGTAATGCAATGATGCCTTCTCAATTGGTGAAAAGAGTTTGTACTTTGGATGCTTTAGGTAAAAACCTATTAAAAGCGGCCATGGATAGATTAGGCCTTTCTGCACGTGCTTATGATCGTATTCTTAAGGTAAGTAGAACGATTGCGGACTTAGCAGAAAGTGAAAATATTAAAGCAGAACATATAGCAGAAGCCATTCAATATAGAAGTTTGGATAGAGAAAGTTGGGCAGAAGGTTAGAAATCTCCTTTTTCTCTTTTGTTTCATTAAATCTTAAAAATTACAGCTATCCAAAAAATCAACTTATATTTGTCTTAGGTTTCTATGTTTATAGAAATAGTACTATCAATAAAGAGATTTAACTTGTGAAAATCATTATCGCAGGTGCTGGAGATGTAGGATTTCATTTAGGAAAACTACTGGCACACGAAGATCACGATATTACCCTTATCGATACCGATGAGGAAAGCTTGAATCATGCGGCTAATCATATTGATGTGGCCACAATCAAGGGTTCATCAACATCATTCGAGACTTTGCAAGATGCAAGAGTTAGTAAATCGGATATGTTAATAGCGGTAACTTCTTCGGAAGAAACCAACCTAATTACCGCTATGGTGGCTAAACGATTAGGTACAAAAAGGACTATTGCTAGAGTAAACAATAGTGAGTATTTGCACAACCGAGATGTTTTAGACATGAGAAGAATGGGTGTGGATGAAATGATTTCACCTCAACTTTTGGCAACAAAAGAGATCAAACGTCTATTAAAAGAGGCTGCAATTACAGATACTTTTGAATTCGAGAAAGGATTATTATCGCTTATTGGTATTACTATCGATGAAGAAAAGCCTCTGTGTGGAAAAACATTAGAGGAAACAGCCTATCTAAATCCTGATTTTAAATTTTTGACGGTTGCCATTTTACGTAATGATGAAACCATCATTCCGAGAGGTAATACAAAATTCCAATTAGGAGACCACGTTTACTATATTGCTAAACCTGAAGGTGTAGAAAGTGTTCTTCAGCTTACAAGGAAAAAACTTTCTAAGAAAATTAAGCGAATTATTATTCTTGGAGGTGGTAAAGTAGGATTTTATGCAGCACGTTCATTGAGTCATAAATATAATGTTGTTTTGATCGAAAAAGATCGTGATAAAGCAATTGAAATGGCTGAAGAATTACCGAATACTTTGGTGATTAATGGTGATGGACGTAATGTGGATTTACTAGAAGAAGAAGGAATTGATACTGCTGATGCTTTTATTGCTGTAACAGGAGATTCTGAAACAAACATCATTACTTCTCTAGTGGCTAAAAAACATGGTGTTCAAAAAACAATTGCATTAGTAGAGAATATGGATTACATCCACTTGTCACAAAACATGGGCGTGGATACTTTGATCAATAAAAAACTAATTGCAGCAAGTTTTATTTTTAGATATATCCGTAGAGGTGAAATTATTTCATTGACCAACGTTCATGGTGTGGACGCAGAAGTATTGGAATTTGTTGTCAATGAAAATTCACCAGTGACGAAAAAGGAATTAAGAGCATTAGGTTTTCCTAAATCTGCTATTATTGGAGGAGCTATTCGTAAAGGAAAAGCTTATATTCCTAAAGGGGACTTCCAATTCGAACCATATGATCGTGTTGTGGTACTTACTCGTCCTGAATGCATCTCAAAAGTCGAAGCCTTTTTCCGTTAATTACTAACAGCAACATGGGAGAACAACTACGACAAAGAAAGAGTCAATTCAATATTGGACTTATTTCAAGAATTATGGGAATCCTTATTATTATCAATGGGGTTTTCATGTTAACCTGCCTTCCCTTTTCTTTTTATTTTGGAGATGGTGACTGGTGGGCATTAATTCAAGCTGGTGGTGTCAGTATTTTAGCAGGAGGACTAACTGTTCTTTATGGAGAACATAGAGGATATAAAAGAGAGATTAAGAAGAAAGATGGATACATCATTGTGACCTTTGGATGGGCTGTAATGGCATTTTTTGGGAGTCTTCCTTATCTCTTTAGTCATGAGGTTCCTTCATTAGCGGATGCTTATTTTGAAACAATTTCTGGTTATTCTACGACAGGAGCATCTATTCTTACAGATATCGAAAGTGTTGGTAAAGGAATTTTATTCTGGAGATCATTAACACAATGGATTGGAGGAATGGGTATTATTGTTTTGGCTGTGGCTGTCCTACCCTTCTTAGGAATTGGCGGAATGCAGTTATTTGTGGCTGAAGCACCAGGTATTTCTCCAGATAAATTACAACCTAGAATCAAAGAAACAGCCAAAAGACTTTGGTGGGTATATGCAGGATTGACTTTAATCGAGCTTGTGTTATTAATGACAGGCGGGATGAGTTTTTATGATGCAATAAATCATGCACTAACAACTATGGCTACAGGTGGTTTTTCTACCTATAATGATAGTGCCGCTTCAATGACGCCTTATATCCAATATATATTGATCTTCTTCATGATTTTGGCGGGTACAAACTTTACTCTGAATTATTTTCTATTCAAAAGAATGTTTAAGTCTATCTGGACTAATGAAGAGTATCGTTATTATATCATTATTATCTTTGGAGCATCATTAGCAATTGGTAGTGTTGTTGCTTTTACAACAGATTTAGGTGTCGAAAAATCCTTTAGAGATGCTTTATTCCAGGTCGTTTCTATCATAACAACTACCGGATATGTTTCAGCGGATTATACTGCTTGGGCTCCTTTTGCTACCATGATCATCTTTATTTTGATGTTTTGTGGAGGTATGGCAGGGTCAACTGCAGGTGGAGTAAAGATCGTTCGTCATATCATTTTATTTAAAAATACATTTTTAGAATTAAAAAGACAGTTACACCCTACGGCAATTATTCCAGTAAGATTTAATAATAAAGCGATCAAAGAAGGGATTACTTTCAATGTTCTTGCATTTATTATGGCCTATTTATTAATTTATGGCCTTGGAATTTTAGTCTTATCTGCATTAGGTGTAGATTTAATGTCATCTCTAGGAGCAGTAGCCACTTCAATTGGTAATATTGGCCCTGGTATTGGTTCTGTTGGACCTGTCGACAACTTTGCACACCTTCCAGATGCTGTAAAATGGGTATTATCTTTCTTAATGTTGTTAGGAAGGTTAGAATTGTTTACAGTAATGATTATCTTCACACCATATTTCTGGAGTAGATTCTAGCAACATATACAATTTTTTTATCATACAACGTGGAGTTTGAAGTAGTGAAAGAAAATAAAAAGAAAATAAGTTTATCCGCCATTTACGGCGTAGCTATATTAGTCATTATAATTGATCAAATCAGTAAGATTCTTGTCCATAACTACATGGAAATGGGAACCTTGGGAGAGGTTCATGTCTTGGGTGATTGGTTCCGTTTACATTACTTATTAAACCCGGGAATGGCATTTGGAATGCAATTCGGAAATGAATATGGCAAGTTACTATTGACATTATTCAGAATTATAGCTTCAGGAGGTATTGTTTACGCAATTTATAGTTTATACAAGAAACCCACTCATCCTGGATTCTTGATTTGTATCGCAATGATATTAGGAGGTGCTATTGGTAATGCAATTGATAGTATTTTCTATGGCGTATTGATTGAAGGAAATGCAATTCCAGGATCATCGACACCTTGGTTTCATGGTCAGGTAATTGACATGTTATATTTCCCGATGGTAGAAGGAAATTTCCCCTCTTGGTTACCGATGGTAGGTGGAGATCATTTCTTATTTTTCAGCCCTGTATTTAATATTGCGGATTCAGCAATTTTCCTAGGAGTTGTTTTCATATTGATTTTTCAGAATACATTTACAGAGTTTGAGAAAGCTCATGAAGAAGATTCAGTAGTAGAGAGTAACTAATTAGGTTACATATATATGAAAAGAGCAGTAATATACAATTACTGCTCTTTTTTTATGTACTATTTTTTATGTTTAATATTGATCTAATTTTGATGGAAGTCACCTTTTGATTTGGTATTAATAATAGCGGTCATTGTAAGAAAGTGACGTAAGTCATCGGTGAAAAGAGACTTTTGAAAAAAGCAAGTTTCATTAAATTTTATTGTTTTTTATTTACTGTTGCTAACTAAAATACTTATAAAAAATCTAAATTACCCTGCTACATTTGAAGTGTAATCAAAGAGAAATTGATACAATCATCTACTTTATAATAAAGAGATAAACACCTAACAGTTAATTAATTATCTAATTTTATACATCAGGAAAATGAAAAAATCATTACTTATTTTATTCCTTTCAATTTTCGCTTCATTAACATCAATAGCACAAACGAAAAATTATTCAGCGGACAATAGTACAATTAAAATTGAAGGAACATCTTCTCTTCATGATTGGCACTGTGATGTCAAAGAAATTTCAGGAAATGCAGATGTTACATTAGATGGAAATAAGGTGACTGGAGTGAATGCTTTAGGTCTAACATTTATTGTTAAAGGTATTAATTCAGGAAAAAGTGCAATGGATAAAAATATTTATTCTGCATTAAATGAAAAGAAATTTCCAAACATAACATTCAAAGCTTCTTCAGCTACAGTAGCAGCAGATGGTACAGTGACAGCAAAAGGTCAATTGACTATCGCGGGTACAACAAAAGATGTGACTTTAGTAGCTAAATCAACTGTTTCAGGTGGAATAGTGACTTTCGAGGGTAAAACAACTTTCAATATGTCATCTTACAATGTAGAGCCTCCAACAGCAATGTTCGGGACGATTACAACGGGGGATGAAGTATCTATCGTGTACAAAGCCTCTTTCAACTAAGATATTTTCAAGAGGAATTAGAGATTTGCTACCTCTAATTCCTCTTGAGAACTTACCTAATTTATTATCATCATATATTGTTACTTTCTTACAAATGAAAAATTTATACTAAATTTCAATTGCTTTACTTCTTACAATTTTCTCATTCAATGCATTTGCTCAGAGTGATCATGGTATCTTTAACAGAGACATGCAGTACTACCGCTATAATGATCAACGCGGATTGAATGTATTCGAAACATCAAAAATTGATACTGTAGGATTTGACGGAATTAAAGTACGTATTGGTGCAGATTTCGCACTTCAAATGCAAAGTTTGAGTCAAAGTAATAACTTAAACAACTTACCGGAGTTACATACAAACTTCAACTTACCTACAGCGAATTTGAACATCGATGCTCAATTAGCAGATGGTGTGAGAGTTAACTTAAACACATACCTTTCATCTCGTCACCATAATGATACTTGGGTAATGGGTGGTTACTTACAAATTGATAATTTGAACTTCTTAGGTCTTGACAACCAAATGTTAGACAACGTTATGGATGTTGTGACTATTAAAGTAGGTCAAATGGAAGTAAACTACGGTGATCAACATTTCCGTCGTACAAATAATGCTTACACTATGGGTAATGCATTTATTGGTAACACAATCATGGATGCATTCGCAACTGAGATGGCAATGGAATTTTATGCTCAGAAAAATGGATTCATTGGTATGTTCGGTATGTCAAATGGTGCTTTAAACCAATCAGTAACTTCTACAGGTAACTGGTCAGTATACGGTAAACTAGGTGTAGACAAACAAGTAAATGATGAGTTAAGAGTTCGTGTTACAGGTTCAGTTTATCACAACTCAAACTTGAATAACTCAAACCTTTATGCAGGTGATCGAGCTGGTTCAAGATTCTACAATGTGATGTCTCCAGAAGGTGATGACTTCAGATCAGGTCGTGTGAATCCTAATTTCACACACAATATCGATGCGGTTATGGCCAACACATTTATCAAATACCATGGTTTAGAGTTCTTTGGTACTTATGAAAACTCAAGAGGTTTATCAGATGTAGAATATAACTCAGGTTATGATAACAGAGTTTGGGAACAATTATCAGGTGAATTAATCTACCGTTTCGGTGGTAAGGAGCAATTCAATGTTGGTGGTCGTTACAACACAGCTTGGGGTACTAATGCAGCTGAATATGGAACTGACGGTGCTTTAATCATCGGAGAACAAGATGTTCGTCAAAATCGTTACGAAATTTCTGCAGGATGGTTTATGACAAAAAATGTTTCAATCAAAGCTTCATATGTTAAGCAAACATACCTTGACTATGAGCCTTATGAAAACACAATCTCACCTAACTCAACTTATGCAGGTGGTGAATTTGATGGTTTCATGTTAGAAGCAGCAATCGGATTCTAATCTAAAGAATAGATATAAAAACAAAAGGTCAGTTCCTGAAAAGAACTGACCTTTTTGTATTATTCTTCATAAGCACCTGAAGAATAGGTAAGCTCATAACTATGTGTATAAATTTCGAATACAACACCAAATGGATCTTCAACATAAACCATTTTATAAGGTTTTGAATCTGGGTAATATTCACGGATAGGCATTCTTTGTTTTCCTCCTGCCTCTACAATTTTTTGAGTCAGTTCTTCAATATTTGGATCTTGAACACAGAAATGGAATAAACCAGCATTGAATGGATTAAAGGCAGGTTTTTCAGCTTTTGTAGTTGGGAAAGAGAATAACTCAATACCAATTCCATCTGAAGTTGACATGTGTGCAATTTTGAATGATCCCCAACCTGAACCAAATACGTCTATACACATTTGACCAATCGCTGTTTCATTTTCTTCTTTCACATCAGAAGGTTGCATAATGACATACCAACCCATTACATTTTCATAAAATTCTACTGCTTTGTGTATATCAGGAACTGTAATACCAATGTGGGAAAAAGATCTTGGGTAACTTTGTTTTTTACTCATGTTATTTTGATTTATTTTGCACAATATTAAAGATAAGTAATCTGTATATCAATATCTTACAAATTAGTTCTACAGTTACCAAAAGGTTAGAATTACTGATTTTAAGTCAATTAAAAATTCAATGATTAATAAAAATTATGAATGTTCACTCCATCTGACAATGGATTTTATAGGAAGTAAATGGAAGCTGTTAGTTCTTTTTCATTTATTAGAAGGAAAAATGCGTTCTGGAGAGTTACAAAAAACTATACCTGAGATCTCAAATAAAATGTTTGCTCAAACAGTTAGAGAATTAGAAGAGTGCCAGTTGATTAAAAGAACAGTATTTCCAGAAGTTCCACCAAAGGTAGAAAATGAACTGACAGAATTAGGTTTATCCTTAAAAGGAATCTTAGAATTGATGGATAATTGGGGTAAGAATTATTTAGAGAAAAAGTAAATATGAAATTAGAAAAAAATAGAATAGTAAAAGCCTTTTACCTATTTGTCGTCGCTACTTTATTATTTGGTTGTAAAGACGATGAAGTAAAAGAAGTAGAGGAAGAAGAAACAACAAACTTTCTATACGGTGCTGATTTATCATACTTAAATCAGATTGTTGATAATGGTGGAAACTTTAAGGTCGATAATACTTCAAAAGATCCCTATCAAATTTTTGCAGAGAAGGGAACAAACGTCATGAGATTACGTCTTTGGCACAATCCAACTTGGACACAGGATCTTTCTGGTACTACAATGTACAATGATATTATAGATGTTGAGCGTTCGATTAGACAGGCAAATGGAATGGAAATTCTCCTAGATTTACATTATTCTGATACTTGGGCAGACCCTGAGCATCAATATGTACCAGAAGCTTGGGAAAATATTGACGATATAGATGTATTGGTAGACTCTGTTTATCATTATACCTATAACACTTTGTTTCAATTGGTTTCTAAAGGATTGACTCCAAAGTATATTCAATTAGGAAATGAAATCAATTGTGGTATGTTTTATACAGAAGTAAATGAAAACTTTCCCAATTGTAATGTGTGTAATGGTCATTGGGATAGATTAAATAAAGTATTAAATAGTGCTTCACAAGCTATAAAAGATATTAATGCATTAATTGAAGTAAATGAACCTATAGAAACGATTTTGCATGTTGCCGATCCAGCCAATATAGATTGGTGGTTTTCTAATTTACAACAAAACTCTCCTTCTGTTGATTTTGATATCATTGGAATCTCCTATTATCCATTATGGCATACAACTGTTTCATTTGATAACTTAGAAGGCACGATATCTACTTTAAAATCAGAATTTAATAAAGATATTTTTATAGTTGAAACAGCTTACCCTTGGACTACTGAACATGCAGATGATATGAATAATTTATTTGGTGATCAAACTCCATTAAATGGTTATCCATATACACAACAAGGTCAGTATGATTATATGGTTAGCCTTACACAGAAAATGAAAAATGCAGGAGCTATTGGAGTAGCTTATTGGGAGCCTGATTGGGTTGCTGTACCAATACCTACTTTATGGGGTACCGGATCATCATGGGAAAATTGTACTTATTTTGATTTTAATTTCAATGCTCTTCCTGTTTTTGAGTATTCAAATTATGATTATGAAGAGTAATTTTACAAATCGTAATATTCAGAAGTGTCTATAAAAAAAGAACGCTAGTTTTAAAAAAACTAGCGTTCTCCAAGCTCTCTCTTCAATCTATTCATCTGACTTCTATGCTGCTTAACATAGTTTTTCTTTAAATGATTTGTTGAAACTACTCTAGTAGCTCAACGACTTCATTAATGTCTTTATTGAACATTACAAATATGAAGATTCTAATAAAGAATCTGTAAGTATTTATGCTTTTTAATTTTATACGTCTCAGTTTATAACTTTTTTAAGATTTATATATAAAAATTATTTAAAATATGTAGAGGTGTTACCTTATAGATACCTATCGAACTTTTATTAATTCTTTGCGTAAAAACCTATTATCTGTGATTAACATTTATTAAATTGCCAATTGACTAACGGAAAAATTTATGAAACTTCAGAATCTGACCTTATATCTTTTTGCTTTTTCAGCTTTTATTTCATGTATAACATTAGAAGATGAATTTAGCCCTACGGTTTCTTTAGATGAAGAAACGCAGAACGTCTATTTTTATAAAGATTCACTTCATGTCAATGTTACTTTTAGAGATAATGTTCTCATCGATGAGGGAAGAGTAAAAATTCAAATTGTTGATAACCAAAGTACCTTAAATGATACAATCGTTTTTGGTTTCGATACAACGTATACAAATGTTGATGCAAGATTAATTAACTTTGATTCCACATTTTTAATCCCTGCATTTGTGAGAACAGGTCAATATTTCTTAGAAGTAAGTAATACTGATGCTGGAGAAAATCAAGTGACAGATACTACCTACTTTTATATTAGTACAGATACTACAGGACCTGTTATTGATAATTTAAATGTAGTTTCAGCGATTGCTGCTAATCAGGAAAATGACGCATTATGCCGAGGTGAAATTATTGTAGTTAATGGAGCTGTAACTGATAATGTAGCTTTAAAAAGAATTGGAGTTTCAATAGGTAATCAAACACCACGATATTTTAATGTTGAAGGTACATCTTTGACTTTAGAATCAATTGTACAACAGCAACTGTTTATTCCTGATAGTTTAGCAAATGGTGAATATGATCTTAATATCTTTGTTGAAGACAGATATAGAAATATTACGCAAGAGACGGTTAGAATCAATGTAAATTGTGATGATTTACCAGCTCAATTCGTTTCTTATGAAGAAGCATCAGGAATAGAAATCCCTTCCAATAGAATTGTTCAGCTACATCCAGGTGAAGTTTTCCAATTATCGAGTTTAAAATTTTCTGATAATGGTGGATTAGATTCTGCTAGATTAGAAGTGACTCGTATTGGTGTTCCTACAGAAATGGGTGGTCAAGCACCAAGAACTGAAGAGGTACCAATTACAATACCTCTTAATGGAGTTTCTGAAGCAGATGTTGCTAGTCTATTGAGTGAACATTTAAGTTTTGAATTTGATTTATTAGATACTCAAGCGGGTGAAACAATTTTTATTAATATTAAAGTAAAAGATGCTGAACAGACATGGGATAATGCATCTTTCTTTAGATTTTCACTTGTTGCAAGAGAAGACTTAGCGCCGGATATTCGAGTTGCAGATTTAGTAATTAACGGTGTAAAAGAATATATTCCTGAAAATGAAGTACAAGATTTTACAAATCGTTTTTCAGGTCAGTCAAGAATAGAAATTAGAGTAGAAGGAAAAGTACAAGAAAATGTAGGCTTGGCTTCTATTATGTATACTTTTGAAAGTGATAATGATGCTATTCCAACTTTTGGAGGAGGATTAGACCAAGCGGAAGCATTTACCTCTTATCCAGTTGATTTAGGAACTACTTTGGATACTTCTTTCCCTATTGAAGCTTCTGTAGCGGATGTGTCAGGTGATGTATTGTACACACTTACGATAGTTGCTACAGATATTAGAGGACAAACAGATAAAGTAGTATACAAGTTTAATGTGACTTATTAAGTCATTCATTCTGTAACTAAAAAACGACATCATTCAGGTAAATGATGTCGTTTTTTATATCTCAATCTGTTTGCTATTAAAGTTATTACCTGTTGAGTGTAAATCATTGTATAAAGAAAAAAGCCACCTAAAATGACTTAATTTTCATTTTTAGATGGCTTTTCTATTGAAAAAGGAATCTTATAAGAAGTTTAATTTTGATAAAAAGTTATTCTTATAGGAATTACCAATAGGAATACTTTTTTGAGGCATTTCTATTTGAAGATCTTCTATTGTTTCTACTTTGGTGAGGTTAACGATATATGATCGGTGTACCCGAATAAAATTATCAGGAAACTTCTTTTCTAAAGCTTTCATAGTAGAATGCACTACATACTTTTTGTCTTTCGTATTAATAAGCATATAATCCGATAAAGCTTCAACAAAATAAATATCATTGAGTGATAATTTTACGATTTTGTTATCTGCCTTTACATATAATGAATCATCACTACTACTCTCTACCAATTGTTGATCACTCTCCTCCATGGAAGCTTTTCCTTTTTCGATAGCTTTCAAGAATCGAGGATAGGTGATTGGTTTAATCAAGTAGTCGGTAAGGTTGTACTCATATGCTTCTGCACCAAAATCCCTCCTTCCTGTAATAAGAATTACCTCAGGCAGCTTTTCCAATGATTGGACTAACTCGATTCCTGTCATTTGAGGCATTTCAATATCCAAGAATAAAAGATCTACGGCAGTATCTTTTAGCATATCATAGGCAGAAACAGCATTATCAAATTCACCAACAAGTTGAAGCCCGTTCGTTCTTTTGATAAAGTCTCTCACGACCATACGAGATACTTCCTCATCATCCACTATGACACATTTAAGTTCGGTCATTTTATAGCTCTAATGTTTTTAACTTTTGAATGTATTTTCCTAATATATCAAATTCTAAGTTGATTTTTGTACCTTTTTCAATTTTATGGAAGTTTGTATGCTCATATGTATAAGGAATAATACAAACACTAAACTGTCCTTTTGCATCATCAACTACCGTTAAACTTGCTCCATTTACGCAAACAGAACCTTTTTCAACAGTAAAGTTTTTTGTAGAAGGATCATATTGGAAAGTAAATCTCCAACTTCCTTTTTCGTCAATTACACTGATACATTCACCGATTTGATCCACATGTCCTTGGACAATATGACCATCAAAACGACCATGAGACGGCATACTTCTCTCCAAATTTACAACATCACCTACTTTCCAGTCTCCTAAATTTGTTTTTTGCAAAGTCTCATGAATTGCAACAACTTGATGTTTATTGTCAACAATTGAAGTGACCGTTAAACATACACCATTATGTGCAAGACTTTGATCTATTTTTAATTCATGAGATATAGATGATTCAACAGTAAAAATTGTGTTTTCTTGGTCTTTCTCAATATCTATGATTGTACCTAACGCTTCAATAATTCCTGTAAACATTTCTATGACTCTGGTTTAATTATTATTTCATTACAAGTTAAACAAATTTACGAACTTTTTCTTCGAAGATCTATCCCCTATTACAGATACAAGTATTCATTTTTAATTCTATTAATAATTAATTGTTTTTGAGTGTTTAACTCTTCGTCTTTAAAAACTGTAATATTATTTTTTTTTCTTATTTTGTCACTAATTCCAACTATGAACACTGACTCTCAATGAAAGCTACTGTTAAGAATCAAACTACCTATGAAGCGCTTGAACAAAAAGCAAAGGAATATATTGAAAGCATAAAAAAATCACCGGAAGCACGATTAGCATCTCGAGAAAAATATTATTTGAAATATGGTTTTAGAGTGGATACTGAATATGGATTTGGTAACTCTGAAATTAATTTTTTGAAATGGGAAGTCGAAAGAGGTGTTTTAGCAGAACAATATGCTGATAAATGGTGGTATAATGTCAACTTAGAATTTATCTATTATTCCGTTTTAGGAGCATATGTTTTTGAAGAAAAATTAAAGGATATTCCTCTACCTCAACCCGTTCAGAGGTGGGTCAATTATTTGCAAAACCCTTCTTCAAGTACTTGGTATAAAGCTCATAATACAAGTATTATTCATGGTTACATGAATTGTAGAGCGTTGGCTTTTGAGGAATCTCTCATTGAACAGTATTTTATTAATGAAGTATTAGACAGATTACTTTATGCTGAAGTGATGGTTGAGGGACAAAGTCAACTATTTGGTTTTTGGGGTAAAATTTTAGCCAATCCAAAATTACCTGCTGTTGATATTTTGGTAAAGATAAAAGACTTGTATCCAGATAATTATCCACTCAAATTTAAGGATATATTAAATGTGTTGGATATAGGTTTTGACTTTGGAACATTGCTCTCCTATGTCTTGGATAAATTAATTATCAAGAGGAGAATTAAATATATATACGCTTATATCTCAGAGCTATTAGAAATTGAGGAACTAGAAAATTTTTTAGACAACAACACAGTGGTTTACCCACAAATTAAATCATCATGAAAAAAAAGAAAATTGCTATTTTCGGGGGAGGAATCTCTGGATTAACGACTGCTTGGGAACTATCTAGTATTGAAAATTGGCAAGACCAATATGAAATTCATCTTTATCAATCAGGATGGAGATGTGGAGGAAAAGCAACAACAGGTTTAGGTGAAGAAGGAAGAGTGGAAGAAAGAGGAATTCACATGTTTCAAGGCTGGTATGATAATGCTTTTCGAATGGTAAAAGAAGCTTATCAATACATTGCTGATCACAATTTAAATCCTGACGGTGCATTTCAAACTTGGAGAGATGCCTTTATTCCCAATCCTGTGACTTCTATGGTTGAACAGGATAAAAAAGGAAATTGGATTGATTGGCCCTTTGTTTTTCCTGACAATGATAGAGAGCCGGGAGAGAGTAATCCTATTAATACTTCTACATTAATCAAAGAATTTATTGCTCTAGGATTGGAAGTTCTTATTGGGTCACCATATCAAGAAAACACATCAGGAAAAGTAGGATTTTTTAATGATTTATTAGCGAAAATATTTTTTGATCAACCTATTGCTGATGAGAAATTAAAAAAATATTCATGGTTCCAGAAATGGATTATTTCATCTACAAAAGTCTTAGAAAATAGTAAAAAGGAAGGAAGATTAAGCTATACTCGAAAATTCAAAAAGCTTGAGCAGAAGATTGAAAATTTAGAGAAACAAGAAGATAGAGAAGAGTTTATTGAGGATTTGATTAAAGTGATTGATGCAATTCTTATAGCTTTAAACTCATGGATTATCAAAAGGATTTTTGGAGGAAATCATTTGAGAAGAATGTCTGAAATTGTTCAGCTAGGTCTAGTAAGTTTAAAAGGTGTTTTTACTGATGTTTATAATGTGAAAACAGGTAACTATGACTGGGAAAATATAAATATCTACGATTTTTCAGATTGGTTAACTATACATGGAGCCACTTCTCAAGTTGTAAATTCAGCAATAGTAAGGTTTTTATACAAAGGAACTTTTGCCAATAAATATAATAATGAAAAAGGAACAGTAGCTGCTGATATTTCTCTTCGAATGATGTTAATGATACCAAGTTATAAAGGGAGTTTTGTTTGGAATTTGAGAGGAGGAACTGGAGGTTCTTTTACAGCGCCAATGTATGTTGCATTACAGCATAGAGGAGTAAAATTCCATTTTTTCCATCATTTAGACAAAGTAAAATATTCATCAACAGATGAAATAGAAGCTGTTATTGTAGGAAAACAAGTAGATCTAAAAGAAGGATTGACGCATTATAGTCCTTTGGTAAAACAGAAAGGTTTATTCCAATGGACATTACATCCTGATTTAAATCAAATTAATGAGGAGCAAGCTCAAAAAATCAAAGAAAACAACATCGATTTAGAATCTCATTGGTCAGGTTGGAAAAATGTAGAAAATATTACCATGACAAAAGGTGCTGATTTTGATGTAGTTGTCCTTGCTACTTCTTTAAAACCTTTAAAATATATTGCTTCAGAGATCTTAGAGCATAAACCAAAATGGAAAGATATGGTAGAAAAAGTGAAAGCTACTGCTACCTTAAATGTTCAATTTTGGATGAACAAAGATATTGAAGAATTAGGAATGGATTTAGGAGAATGGGGGATGAAAGATGGATCATATGCAAATACAGTAATTTATGAGGATCCTTTATACTCTTGGACTTCAATGACATATATTGCTCCTTTTGAAGAATGGAAAAAAGAAAGTGAAGCTAAACAGATTAGTTATTGGTGTGGAACTTGGCCTACAAATTATCCTGAACCACCAAGAGATAACACTCAATACCCTAAAGAACAAATCTCTCTTTTGAAGAAAGTTGCAGAGAATTGGATGGATGATTATATGGGTTGGTTTTGGCCTTTGGCTAGAAAAGATAATAAGTTTGATTACTCATTGTTATGTGATAAAAATCCAGAAACTTCACCACTTGAAAAATATAATAACCAATGCTTCGTTACTAATATAGATCCATCGATGCATTATATTTTAGCTCAACCAGGTACGAACAAGTTTAGATTAAAAACAGATGAAACAGAGTATTCGAATCTATACTTTGCAGGTGATTGGATTAATTTTGGGTTAAATGTAGGCTACATGGAAGGGACTGTAATTTCAGGTATTCAAGCAGCTAATAAAATCTTAAGCAATAGTCTAAATAAATCTTCAGAAAGAAAACTCCCTCAATTGGGAATGATTGAAGATTAATTTTTTAATAAACACATGAATCAAACAATTCAAGTTTTACTTTTTTTGTGCTTTGCTCATTTACTTTACTCTCCGTCTACTTTTGCAAAACAGTTTGCATTTGAAAGTATTGGTGACAAAGTATACTATCTAGAAGATGAGGAGCATTTATTCTCTGAAATGGATATTATTTCGGGGAATATGGATCATATGTTCAAAAAATACCATCAAAAGATTCCTAATTTTCAATCGACGAAATCAGCGATTTGGATTAAGATCAATACAAAAAACTTAGATCACAATCATAAGTACTTAGAACTTGGAAGTGCCTTTTTAGATACATTACATTACTATGAGGTAAGTAAAAATGGGTTATTACTCAAAACGATTAAAACAGGAGATGCTTATCCTTTTGATACAAGAGAAATAGATATTGGAAATTTTGTTTTTCGAATGTCTGATCCACATAATTCAATAGTTTATCTAAAAGTTTCAGCATTACAACCTCTATTTTTTCCATTGAGATCTGGAACGCTGACGGACTTTATCGCTTTTGAACATGACTTTGATTTTATACAGGGAATCTATTTTGGCTTTATGCTACTGATGTTCTTTTATAATTTCTTTGTATGGTTTTCAACACGTGAGAAAATCTATTTGATTTATGTCAGCTATGTGATAAGTATTACTGTCTTTATGTCGGCAGTTTTTGGTTATATCTTTGAATATATATGGCCTAATACACCTATTCTTAATGAATATGTAGTGATTAGTTCAGCCTTGACTCAAATTTTTGCAGTATACTTTACTAAGTATTTTTTAAAGGTAAATATCCTTCCTCGTATTATTCAAAAGGGACTCAATGTCTATATTTATTGGGGAATTGCAATTATCGGACTAATTCTCTTTGACTTTAAAGTGGAAGCATTAATGCTTTCTCAAGTGGGTTTATTGACATTAGGCTTTTTACTTCTTGCATCAGGAATTATATCTTATCGAAAAGGATATAAACCTGCAAAGTATTACTTAATAGCATGGGGTGCTTTAAATGCAGGTTTTATTACGGCTATTTTAGAAAGTGTCAATGTTCTTGAGGTGAGTATGTTCTTAAATCCAATGCAGATTGGTTCTGGGATTGAAGTAATGTTTCTTTCTTTCGCTTTGGCGGATAAATTAAATACACTCAAAGAGGAAAAGGAAGTTGCTCAAATTTCAGCCTTGGATGCTCTTCAAAAAAATGAAAAATTAGTCAGAGAGCAAAATGTTATGTTGGAAAGAAGAGTTGCCAAACGTACCATTGAATTATCAGAAACAAATGCGGAACTTACTTCTCTAACGGAGGAATTATCGACTACTCTTGAAACAGTAAAGCTACAATCTGATATTATTGAGAAAGCACATGAAAATACAAAAGCAAGTATTAATTATGCTAGGCGTATTCAAGATGCGATGTTACCAACTATAGATAATTTAAGGAATAAGCTGAAAGATATTTTTATTTTCTATCAACCGAGAGATATTGTAAGTGGTGATTTCTATTGGTCTCATCAAAAGGGAGAATTACTCTTTCTTGCCGCTTGCGATTGTACAGGTCATGGTGTTCCAGGTGGATTTTTAAGTATGTTGGCCAATGAAGTATTGACTGAGATAGTCAGCATGGAAAATATTACGGATCCCAAGGAGATATTAAAAAGAGCTGATGAAAAAATAACCAATGTATTGAATCAAAAAATGAATGCCAATATGGATGGTATGGATTTGTCATTGGTTTGTATTGATCCAGAGAAAAAAGAATTGACTTATGCAGGAGCAAAGAATCCTTTGGTTTATGTTCGAGATGAAGAAGTATATAAAATTAGAGGAGATAAATTTTCAATTGGAGGTAATTATTTGATTACAGATACTCGTTTCACATCTCATACTTTATCAACAGTAGATACGAAGTTCTATTTATTTTCAGATGGTTATCAAGATCAAATTGGAGGTGAAGAAAATAAAAAATTTATGGTGAAAAAGTTTAGAGATTTAATCAAATATTCTTCATTCGGCAATTCAATGGAAACACAGGAAGCAATCCTAAAAGAAAATTTGGATGATTGGATGAATGTCTCCTCTAAAAAAGTAAATCAGATCGATGATATATTAGTAATAGGCTTTGAAGTTTAATTTTTTGTCGATTACGATTTCATAAAACTACAATTGGATTTTTCTAATTGTAGTTTTTTTTATGTCTAACGATTAATAAGGATACATACCTTTATTTATACTTAATTGAGTAATACTAAATTTTAAATTTGGACTAAAAATATATTGATCTGCATTATTTAATTGTATTTTTACATTTATTAATTTTTTTGTGTGTGAAACTTCAGCAATCTGAAATCTTACTCTAATTTCACGGTTGCTATCATTACCTAAAACGACATTACAAATGATGTACTATCTTATGATCGAAGTTTTTATCTTCGGTTATCTTCTCATCGTACTTGAGCATAATACTCATATCAACAAAGCAGCGACAGCCTTAATAATTGGAGCTGGACTTTGGGCACTTTATGCGATTGGAGCCCAAGATATACTTGCACTAGGTTATAGTGAAACCTGGAAAGAATGGTTAATTGCTCACAATCATGATGGTTCACAAGAATCAATGATCCATTTTTTGGTGCATCATGAATTAACTGAGCATCTTTCAGAAATAGCATCCATCGTCTTTTTCCTTATGGGGGCAATGACAATTGTGGAAGTAATTGATGAATACCAAGGTTTCCGAATTATTACCAATAGAATCACGGTAACTCATAAAGCCAAGTTATTAGTGATTATGTCATTTTTGACCTTCTTTTTATCTGCGGCTTTAGACAATCTAACAACAACAATCGTAATCGTTGCAGTTTTAAATAAACTGATAAAGGACGATGAAACAAGATGGTATTTTGCAAGTATGGTAGTGATTGCTGCAAATGCTGGAGGAGCATGGTCTCCTATTGGTGATGTAACAACAATTATGTTATGGATTGGTGGTCAGATTACAGCCTTGAAGATTATAGAAGAAATCTTTATGCCTTCATTAGTTGCTATGATTTTACCATTAATTGTTCTCTCATTTAGATTAAAAGGAGAAATTGATCCTCCTCAATTGGAAGAGGATGAGCACAAAGCATTTATTCCATTAAAGGATAGAATTATTGTATTAGTGATGGGTATCGTCGCTCTTTTAGCGGTACCAGTAATAAAATCTTATACGCATTTACCTCCATTTATCGGTATGTTATTAGGTTTAGGTGCAATGTGGTTCCTAACGGATTTCAAATTGCATTCTAAAACAATGGAAGATAAAAGACGATTGAATGTAGGGCGTATTTTGACAAAAATTGATATGCCGACTGTACTCTTTTTAATGGGTATTTTATTAGCAGTTGGTGCATTAAGTTCAGCTGGGCATTTAAATGTAATGGCTGGTTTTATGCAAGAACATTTCACTGATATTTATTTACAAAATACATTAATCGGTATTTTATCAGCAGTTGTTGATAACGTTCCAATTGTTGCCGCATTTATGGGAATGTATCCTATTGCCGAAACTGGAGCACAAGGTGAGATGGCTAATTTTGTGGTAGATGGTAAATTCTGGGAAATGCTAGCATATTGTTCTGGTACGGGTGGTAGTATTCTTATCATCGGTTCTGCAGCAGGTGTCGCAGCAATGGGTATGGAAAGAATTAGTTTTGTTTGGTATCTAAAGAATATTGCTTGGATTGCAGCTATTGGCTATTTAGGTGGTATTTCACTTTTCTATTTAGAGATGTTGGTAATGTGAACAACTTGATTAGAATTTATTCATTTGACAATAAAAATAAAGAAAGTTATCAACAGTTACTGTTGGTAACTTTCTTTTTTTGTTTATAAACTAGATGTTGATAAGTAGTAATTCATATAATTTCTTATTATTGTATAGAATAACCGAAAAACGATTTATCCACAATTCCAAAATATATGTACAGGCTGTTGATAATACCTATTATTTTCATGATTTCAATGAGTTGTGATCTTGAAAATAAGAATGACAAACAAAGCAATGTTGATAACTCAAAACAGGGAACTATTACAGAAATTGTGAACCATAACATTGAAACCAAGAGTGGAATGTTATTCACATTAACTGAAGAAAAGTTATCCAACAGTGTGAGTAACATTACTATCCAAGGAACGAATTTTCCCAACTCAAATGAGATACTAAACTTCCAAGGAGTAGATCCTATTGAACAATTCTATGTCATTGATCTTAATGATGATGGATTTGAAGAGTGTTATATAGCAGTGAGATCTGCAGGATCAGGAGGATATTTGAAGTTACTAGGCATAGCTTCATTTGAAGATGAAAGCTATGGTAAAATTTATATTCAATCGATCACTGATAATGATGATTTATCTAAAGGATATATGGGGCATGATGAGATAGTTTTTAACTCAGACGGTATAGAAAGAACATTTCCATTATATAAGGAGAATGATAGTAATGCAAATCCTTCAGGAGGAATGAGAAAAGTAAATTACGAATTGATAACGGGTGAAGCAGGTTATATATTAAATCCCTACTTGACTGAATAATAGAAAAATAGAGTTGTCAATATATATTATTCATATTTGTCGTCTAAATTAAATTAGTCTACTTTTGCACTTTATTTTTAAACTTACAAATATGAAAAACCTAATTAATTTCTCCCTTTTAGTATTACTTATGGGATTAACATTTTCTTGTTCTGATTCAGAGGATGAAAATTATAACCCTAATAACGATTATGAACCAAATGCCAATGATGAAGTAAATATCAAGGATTTTAAGAAGATTGATGTTGATATCAACGGTGAAGTTTATGTTGAATATGGTTCTGAACAAGTAGTTTATATTGATGCTCCTGATGATGTACAAGATGCATTATCAAGAAAAGTAGATAAGGATACTTGGGATATTAAATTAAGTCATGAATATGATGATTATGATGTTTATATTCATATTATTACTCCAAATTTAGAGAAAGTAGATATTCATAGAGATGCGAAAGTTTACTTGAATGATATTCACTCAAAAGATGGTAAATTCCATGCTGATGTTTATGATGATGGAGAAATTTATGGACAAAATTTACACTCTCTTTATGACGAAATTCATTTGGATTTAAAAGGTAATAGTACGCATGCAGATTTTACAGAAATTGATACAAAAGATGTAAAATTACATACAGATGCATCATCAACTACAAACTTATCAGGAATTACTGAAGAGTTTGAAATGGAAACAAAAAAAGGTTCATCAGTAATCTCTGCAGGAGATTTAATTTCTAAAAAGGCTGAAATTAAAATCGAAGATAGTTCATCTGAAGTAACAATAACTTGTAATAAAGATTTAGAAATCAAAGTGAAAAATAGTAGTGCTAAGATTCACTACAAAGGTGACCCAGAAAAAATTGAAAAAGATATTGACGGTTCTTCTGTAGAAATAGAAAATATAAATTAAATAAAACGCCTTACCATGAGTAACAATGGTAAGGCGTTTTTTCTTTAAAATCGGATAATTAATAATCCATTTTTTCTTAAAGTTCTCCAAACTTCGCTTTTGGTAAAATCTGTAAATGAGAAACCCGTTTCTTCTTCGAAAGCTTCAGCGATAGTTTCTATCTTCATAAAACCTTCTTCATTATATATACTAAAAGACTCAATATTTTCTGCAATCCATTCTCCAAGGATTGGATGACATTCTATTTCTAAATCTTCTTTTTTATTGATGAAAATTAATTGAGCAAAATCTTCTTCCTCGTCAATATCAAGCATAGGTGTTTTTCCTAACCACAGCAAAGAATGTTTTCCTAATTCATGATCATCTTTCCCCTTTTCATGAAGATATTCTTCTATTAAATTAGGACCTAATGTTGTCGGTGAAACAGAGAAATTAAACCATCTTTGAACGGGTAAATCCAACTCTATACCATGCATATAGTTGAAAATTGAAGCTTTTAAACCTTCACTAAAACGAGAGTGTTTTGTACCAGTTGGATCCTTGTGTGGAAGGTCATTCCATGCAAATCCTTCAAACTCAAAATCATCTTTTTCAACTTTATATTCATCGGGGTTCAAACCCACAGGAGCATGTGCTGTCATAGCAAATTGATGCCAGAATCCTGAATGTAAACAGTGATTGCTAAACATCTGACGAACGACTTCTAAAGAATCTATAGTTTCTTGTTCTGTTTGAGTTGGGAATCCATACATAAGATAAGCATGTACCATGATTCCAGCTTCGCTAAAAGCTCTAGTCACTTGTGCTGCTTGTTTTACTGAGACTCCTTTTTTCATCAATTTCAGTAATCGATCAGAAGCTACCTCTATCCCTCCAGATACAGCAACACAGCCAGATAATTCAAGCAGTTTACATAAATCAGGAGTAAATGTTTTTTCAAATCGAATATTTCCCCACCATGTGATTTTAGTTCCTCTTCGAATCAATTCAATAGCAATATCTCTCAATGCTAAAGGAGGAGCTGCTTCATCTACAAAGTGAAAACCTGTCTGTCCTGTTTCTGCAACAATTCTTTCAATACGATCTACAATCATACTCGCTGGAGCTGGATCGTAGCGACCGATATAATCTAAAGAAATATCACAGAATGTACATTTCTTCCAATAACAACCATGAGCAACAGTCAATTTATTCCATCGACCATCATTCCATAATCTGTGCATTGGGTTTGCTACATCAATAACAGAAAGGTATTGATCTAAAAGTAAATCACTGTAATCAGGTGTTCCAACTTCACTATGTGGTATAACATTCTGAACTTTTTGATCAATGTATTGTAATTCTCCTTCAGGGTTGATCATAAAGGTCCTTTGTAATTGACTAGCTTTAATGTTTCCCTCTAAATATTTCATGAGATTCATCAAAGGGCCTTCACCATCATCCAAAGTGATATAATCCAAGTATTGGAATACACGGGGATCTTGTAACGTTCTTAATTCAGTATTAGGATAGCCTCCTCCCATTGCGACAGCAACTTTTGGGTGATTTTCCTTGATGTATTTCCCACATTTTAGTGCACCATATAAGTTTCCTGGAAAAGGAACAGTCATAGCGACTAAATCAGGAGAAATTAACGCTACCTTTTCTTCAAGAATTTCTAAAAGCCATTTATCAAGAATATGAGAAGGTTGATGCAGAGCTTCTTCTAAAGGAGTGAAATTGGTCGCAGACATTGCAATTCGCTCTGCATATCGACTAAAACCAAAATCTTCAGAGATGGCTTCAATAATAAAATCCCCTAAATCTTCTAAGTATAAAGTAGAAAGATATCTTGCTTTATCATTGATACCCATTGTACCAAAAGTCCAATCTACATTTTCTAATTGTTGAAATCTTTTGGCTCTTGGAAGGAAATTATCTTGACAAATACTGTGAGCGAGTGTATTGTCTTTGTTCTGTAAAAAGCGGATTACTGGAGTTATCGTTTCCAAGTAATCATCTTGAAGCATAAATATACGCTGAACATTATCAGAACATTCTCCAATGACTTCTTCTGCTTCATCAAATAAAGCAGTTAGACCTTCTTCACTAAATATTTTTAATACTAATTCCAGTCCTAAATCTACTTGATAAGCAGGAATGTTTTTTTCCCTTAAAAAGCCTTTTAAATAAGCTGTGGCAGGGTAAGGCGTATTTAATTGAGTAAGAGGAGGTGTAATTAATAATGTTTTGATGCTCATAATTGAGGTATTATTTAGAATCCTTCAAAGCTTTAAACAGAAAAAGGCACACAATGGTGCCTAATTGGGATTCATTTATTCCTGAAGAAGAAATGAATTTAGTTTATATTATATAGAATTACTTTTTAGGTAATTCTTTAGCGTCGCTTGTATTCGCCTTATTTTGTTCTTCTTTTTCAGCTTTTAATTTATCTACAACTTCTTTTTGAATAGCCTCTGCTGTCACGACATCTTTTTGAAGATAAAAAGCATAACTCTTATTGAAAGCTGTAGAATCAATATTATTTTTTGAATAAACACCAGCTTCTAAAAGTGCATATGCATTCATAGCCTCATCCTTAGGAAGGTGTTGTGTAGAGATCGTCGCTTCCGCTTTATAAAGATCTATCAAAATTGTCACCATCTTATCCTTTGGAATTAAATCCGCTGGAGCTTGTGGCTTTTCAGGACCACAACTTACAAGTAATAATCCTAATACGAGTAGATTAAATATTCTTTTCATAAAGGCAAAAATACCTAAAGAGTTTAGAAAGCATGAATCATATTATGTTACCACAGCTAAATTTGTGGTTAAATAGTGTTAAATGAGCGTACAAGTTGCTCACAACAATATGGTTGAACTAAATTTGGTAACTCGGAAGAGTGAATTTATAAAGAAGAAACACCGAATTGTAATGAAAGAACTGCTGAAAAAGTTAAGACGCTACGAAATTCGTATCAGAAAAGCGATCGACTCGCAGATGCAAGGCGATTTCCATTCTGTATTCAAAGGGTCCGGTTTAGAGTTCGATGATGTACGTCAATATCAATATGGAGACGACATTAGACACATAGATTGGAATGTGAGTGCAAAAGGTCACGGAACTTTTGTCAAAACATTTAAGGAAGAGAAAGAACAAAGTGTTTTCTTTGTAGTAGATGTAAGTGCCTCTCAGGATATAGGAAAGCAGGGAAGGAAAAAAATAGATGTTTCAAAAGAGATTACTGGGGTATTATCATTATCCGCTATCAAAGAAGCAAGTTCGATAGGACTATTATGTTTCTCTGACGATAAAGAAAGATATGTCAAACCTAATAAAGGACAGAAACATGCTTATCAATTATTTGGTGAGTTGTTTCGATTAAGACCTCGATCTCCAAAAACAAATATTGGAAGAGCTTTAGGACAAACATTAGCAATGCTTAAAAGAAAAAGTATTGTGATTATTGTATCTGACTTCGTAGATGAAGGTTACGAAAGGCATCTGAAAGCAATGTGTAGAAAGCATGATGTCATCGTAATCCATGTTGGAGATGACAGAGAAACTACTTTCCCAAGAATTGGTATTGCTCCGCTTTTTGATAAAGAAGCAGGTAAAACAATTTGGGTAAATACATCTTCAAAACAATTTAGAAATCGATTAGATAAATTTTATGCTCAAAATAGAGTGGGCTTAAGTGATCTAATCAGGAGAAATGGCGGAAATTATTTGTTTATCAACGCTCAGGAAGATTATGTTCCTCGTTTGATTAAACTATTTAAAGTTCGAAATTCAGCAAAAAAATAATTAGGGTTATCTGATAAAGCATATTCTAATGAATAACATTTTTAATAAAATACTTTTTATCACATTTGTACTAACAGCAAACTATTTGTTTGGACAGGAGGAAGAAAGTTCTCGACCTTATGGCCGATTTAATACGGATAGTATTATGCTTGGTCAGGAAGTACGATATACTTTGACTTTTGAACATGCACCTGACGAAGAAATTTTATTCCCAGATTCAACATATAATTTTGCTCCTTTTGAATTACAGGACAAAAATTACTTTCCTACAAGGACTGTAAATAATATCAGTGTTGACTGTGTAGAATATATTTTAGCAACCTACGATATAGATTCAGTTTATGAACTTGGTTTGCCTGTTTATATCATTAATAATGGAGAAAAAGATTCTACTTTAGCTTATTTGGATGGGTTGTTTTTTAAAGACCTCATTCCAGTAATGCCTGATTCTACACAATTATATGCCAATGTAGAGTACATGCCGGTTAAGCAGGAATTTAATTATCCTTATTTATTAATCTTCCTAGCAGTAGTTGTAGTAATTGCTTTAGTGGTATTAATTGGTTTTGGTGGAAAAATCAAAGAACACTTCAGAAAGAAAAAATTACAGAAACAATACGATCAATTCTTATTGAATTATACCAAGCATATCAAAGGAGAAATGTCTGTGATTAATGTAGAAGAATCTGTTGTATTGTGGAAATCTTTTATGACTTCAGTAATTGCACTTCCAATTCAAGCGATGACTTCAAAAGAAGCTGGACAAGCACTTCACTCTAAGGAGTTAGAAACTCAATTGAAAGTATTGGATAGAGTAATTTATGCAGGACAAGGAATAGAGGAAGCACAAAATGTTTTAGAAGAGCTAAAAGAGTGGGCAAAACAAGGGCAAGATTATGCCATGGAAAAGCCTGAAGGAGCATTTGTTTTTAAGAAATAAGAAAAGATTAAGTACAAAATAGTATGTACGATAATATATTATCATTCGATTGGTTTTTGCCATCTGTTTTAGAAAGTTTTGATTGGGGAAATCCTATTATCTTTTTTAAGATTTTAGGTATACCTGTTGTATTCTTAATTATTCCATCTCTCTTTTTAATACGATGGTTATTGAAGTACAATATTAGACAAAAATTAGATGTAGCATTACCTGATGGACATTTAAAGGCAGATTGGAGTACTTTTTTAAGATTTATTCCTCCTGTTGTTTTATCTATTGCATTGACCTTAATGTTAATTGCTTTAGCTCGACCTCAAAAGACCAATGAACAAATTGATCAATGGACAGAAGGTATTGATATCATGTTGATTCTTGATATTTCTCACTCTATGAAAATTGAGGATTTTGTTCCGAATAGAATGGAAGCAGCGAAGAAAGTAGCTACCCGTTTTATCGATGGTCGTATTCAAGATAGAATCGGTCTGGTTATTTTCTCTGGAGAAGCAATTTCTTATGCCCCATTGACGACAGATTATAGCTTATTGAAAAATTTAATCAAGGATATTGATTTTGATATGATCAAAGAACCGGGAACTGCAATAGGTGAAGCTTTGGGTGTTGCAATCAATAGAATGAGAGAATCTGAATCTAAAACGAAAGTGGCAATTTTACTCTCTGATGGTGAAAATACAGCAGGTAGTTTAGCACCAAAAGCGGCAGCAGAATTAGCATATGGTTTTGGTGTAAAAGTATATGCAATTGGTGTTGGTAAAGAAGGAAGAGTACCATACGGAACAGATATGTTTGGTCGTCCGAGGTATATTGAACAACATTTAGATGAAACAGCACTAAGAGAAATTGCAAAAATTGGTAAAGGAAAGTATTTTAGAGCTACAAACAATAGAGCATTAACTGCAATTTTTGATCAAATCGATCAATATGAGAAAGCAGAAATCAAAGAAACAAGATATAAGGATACAAAAGACTTCTATCAGATTTACTTGATTTGGGGAATTGCATTCTTCTTAATGTGGTTACTATTGAAGAGTACATTCTTAACAAATGCCTTAGAAGATTAAGTAAAGAAGGGAAGAAGAAAATATGGAATTAAGACGTTGGCATCTCATCATTGGCTTTTCTATTTTGTTTATCACCTATGCGATAGTTTTATTAAATATTCAAGTATTTAGTAAAAGCTACAAAACAAGGGCGGAAGCAAATATAGTAGAACGTGTCGTGGAATATCCTTTACGAGGAATGATTTATGACCGTAATGGAAAGTTATTAGCTTCAAATGCAGCAGTGTTTGATATTATGATTGTGCCTAAATATTTCAAGTTAGGAGAAGAAGATTCTGTTGAATTAGCTTCAATGCTTGATTATACTCTTGAAGAATTTAGAGATAATATTAAAAAAGCTAAAAGTTATTCTTGGTACAAACCTTCTATTTTCAAAAAGCAGCTAACTGAAACGGAATATGCTAAAATTCAAGACAGAATTATTCCTTATAAAGGTTTAAGTGTTCAAGCAAGAACAATTCGATCGTATCCTCATAAAAGTTTGGCTAATGCTTTAGGTTATGTAAAGGAAGTATCTCAAACTTTTTTGGATAAAACTGATACAGCTAATTATTATCAAAGTGGTGACCTTATTGGTAAAAGTGGTATTGAAAGATTTTACGAGGAGCAATTGAGAGGACAACGTGGTGTGAGTTACATCATGAAAAATGTAAAAGGTGTCACCAAAGGTAAATTTGAAGACGGTAAATTTGATACTATTCCAAGAGTTGGAGCTACTTTAACATCTTCTATTGATTTGGATTTACAAGCCTATGGAGAAATGTTAATGGGAAGAAAGAAAGGTGCTATAGTAGCAATTGATCCAAGTACAGGGGAAATTTTGGCAATGATTTCTGCTCCATCTTATGATCCAAATGAATTAACAGGAGAAGGTAAAAGAGTATCAAAAATATACAGTGGTTTATCTAGAAGTGAAGACAAACCATTATTTAACCGAGCCATGCAGTCACGTTATCCTCCGGGATCAACTTTTAAGACAGTCATGGCGATGATTGGTCTTCAAGATAGAGCTGTGGATACTTTAACTACTTATTTTAGTTGTAATAAACACTTAGTAGGTTGTCACGATCATAAAACACCATTAAATGTTGCAGGTTCAATCATTAATTCTTGTAACCCTTGGTATTATCAAGAAATCAGAAGAATACTTAATGATGAAGGTAAAAGATATGAAACTTCAGATCTTTTACGTAAAACATTAGATGATTGGAGAGAAAAAGTAATGGAATATGGTTTGGGTCGAAGATTAGGCGTTGATATGCCTTATGAAAAAGGCGGCTTAGTACCAAGTTCAAAACGCTATGACCGTGCTTACAAAGGTGGTGGTTGGAAAATTAGTACTATTCAGTCGATTAGTATTGGACAAGGTGAAGTATTAGCAATGCCCATTCAATTAGCTAATTTAGGAGCTATTATCGCCAATAGAGGCTATTATTATACCCCTCATATTATTAAAGATGTAGGAGGTGATGGTCCACTTAAGCAATACAAAGAGAAACATAAAGTCGATGTTAAACCCGAATATGTGGATCATATTGCAAGAGCTATGGCTGATGTACCTAGAATTGGTACTGCAAGAAGGGCATATAGCCCTGATATTGTAATTTGTGGTAAAACTGGTACTGCCCAAAACCCTCATGGAGAAGATCACTCTATATTTATGGGCTTTGCTCCATTATATAATCCTAAAATTGCCATTGCTGTTTATGTAGAGAATGCCGGTTTTGGTGGTACATGGGCTGCTCCTATTGCAAGTTTAATGATGGAGAAATATGTAAATGGAGAAGTAAAAAGACCTTATACAGAAAAATATGTCAATAGTGTCGATCTTATTCAACGTGAAAAGGACAGAAAAGAAAGAGAGAGAATCCTTAAGGAAAAAAGAGAAAAAGCAAGACAACGTCAATTAGAATTACAGAAGAGAAGACAAAATCAGAGAGACTCAGTTAGGGTGACGACTTCTTCTGCTGCTTAATTTTAATTAAGAGTTAAGAATGAAGAACTAAGAACGTAGTTAGTTTTAATTCCATATAAATAAAAAGAGTGAAGAACTAGATAATTCATCTAGTTCTTCACTCTTTCTGTTTTATTCTTAAGTGAAAAAACTTGTTTTCTATGAATTAGGCATAATTCCTTTGCTATAAATCGTATCCTTTACTGTCTGTTGGTATAGTCGTCCAATTGGAAGCATTTTTCCATTTTTAAGCTCAACTTGATTCCCTTCAATTGCATTTACTTTTTTAAGGGAAATAGCATACGATCTATGAATTCTGATAAATTCATCCTCTGGAAGATTTTCAAGAATCTTGGTCAATGTATAATGCACGACCATTTCAGTTTCTTTTGTATAAATCCTTAAATAATCTTTTAAGCTTTCCATATAGATAATATCATCTAAGAAAACTTTAAGCATCTTCTTTTCCACTTTTAAGAAAATGAAGCGTTCTTCTTCTTGACTTGTGACAGTTGAACCTGCCGAAACAGTAGCTGAAGTAGTTTTTGCTGGAGTTTTTGCAGCTTCTTTTGTATGAATAAACTGAGAAGCTTTATTAGCAGCTTTCAAAAAACGTTGGAATGAAATCGGCTTCAATAAGTAATCTAAAGCAGAGATTTCAAATCCTTCTAAAGCATACTCTCTATGTGCTGTTGTAAGAATTACTTCTGGTTTTTGTTCCAATGATTTTACAAAATCAATTCCTGTAAGCATTGGCATATTTATATCTAAAAATAGAAGATCAATTTTTTCATTTTGCAAAATATTAAATGCTTCAATTGCACTTTCACATTTTGCTACAATTTCAAATTCATTGAGACGCATCAAATAATTCTCAATCACCTTAATCGCTAAAGGTTCATCGTCTATAATTAGGCATTTTATTTTACTCATCTCTTGGAATTTTAAGTGTTACTTTAAAAATCTGTTCGCCATCATTTATGTCTAAAGAATAACGATTACCATACAATAATCCTAATCTTCTTTTTGCATTGACAAGACCGAAACCACCCGTCTTCGGTTTAGTTGTTTGATTACTTTTTATAGTAAAAGGAAGAGGAGTTTGGTCAATATTCGGATTTTCTACTTCAAAATTGATAAAATCATCTGTAATCTTCAAATGAAGTGAAATATCTATTTCATTTAGTTTATTCTTTGTCCCGTGTTTAAAGGTATTTTCAATAAAAGGGAGTAACAATAATTGGGGTACACGAACTCCGTCATCATCTCCTTCTACTTCAAATGTTAAATTTAAACGGTTACCGAATCGTAGCTTCTCAAGATCCAGGTAATTTTGCATATAATATAATTCATCTGAAAGCAATACTCTAGATTCTTTCTGATATAACATGTAACTCATCAACTCGGATAATTTAATCACAGCGTCTGGAGCATCATCACTTTTATCCAATGTCAAAGAATATATATTATTTAGTGTATTAAATAAGAAATGAGGTTGAATCTGTGATTTTAAAAGATTCAATTCCGTCATCATATTTTGCCTTTCTAATTCTCTGGTGCGTTTTTGATTTGCTATCCAATTGTGTGTCAGAGTAATAGAGGTGGTTATACCCAATACGTAGAGCTCTCCAGTAATAATGGCTACTACATGGTTAACACTAAAAATTTCAGCTTGAGTTCCCGCCTCAGGCCAAACAGGTAATAGGAATTGTTGCGTCAAAAATACTTTCGCATACATCATAACTATCAATGCAATAGATAAATGTATGAGGTATTGAACATATTTTCTTGAAGGAATAAACTTTGGTAGTAAATAATACGCATGATAATAGGTAAGTGGAATGTGTATCGCAAAGCCTATTACATTAGATTGGAATGAATAAGTATAGTCATCATAATAGCTTCCCCATCTTAATCCATTTAAAACAAAGTAAATTACCCAAAAGATAGTATGATATAATATAGGTTTCTGTGATTTTAGTGTCATCACTTCAGGGATATGTTCAAAAAAGTTGATATGTTCGTTGACATTTTTTGTATTAGTAGATATAGCCATAGTTAACTTACGTTTATTAATATCTCCTAATTAGATGTTAAATGTCAATGAGACAATTAAATTAGATTTAAAGCTATAAATATAGGATTTTATGACGTTTATCCATAGATGAATGCTGTTTATCCTAAAAATAATGTTGTATAACATTAGTTAACTACTGTTAATCTATTTTTTTAAAAAACCTTAAGTGTCTGTTATACATTTACGATATCAAGAATATGCAAAGGAGGGTTTCCTTTGTTTGTGGGCATAACTATTAATCTCTCTGTCCACATCGTCTGTTCATCTAACCTTCAGTTCAATATGAAAATCAGACTACTAACATTCGTCATTAGCTTGCTACTAATGACTAATTTCCTCTATGCACAAGAGAATCTTGTGAAAGGTGTAGTAAAAGAAAATGGCTCAGGAGAGCCTTTACCTGGAGTAAACGTACTTGTAAAAGGTACTACTACAGGGTCTACAACAAACTTTAATGGTGAATTTTCATTATCAGTTGATAAGGGAGCTACTCTAGTTTTCTCTTACATTGGTTATGTTTCTCAAGAAGTAGTTGTAGGTAACCAATCAACATTAAACATCTCTTTAGACGTAGATGCTGAACAACTTGATGAAGTTGTAGTAACAGCTTTTGGTATGGAAAGAGAATCTAAATCATTAGGTTACTCAGTACAAGAAGTAAAAGGAGATGATTTAGCAATCGCTAAAGAACCTAACGTAATCAACAACTTATCTGGTAAAGTTGCAGGTGTACAAATTACTAAAACAGCTGCTGGAGCAGGTGGATCTTCTCGTGTAGTAATTCGTGGTAACAGCTCTTTAACTGGATCAAACCAACCACTTTATATCGTGGATGGTGTGCCAATCGACAACTCTTCATTCTACTCTGCTCAAGGTTCTTACTGGGACGGTGGTGTAGACTACGGTGATGGTATTGGTGATTTGAATGCCGATGACATTGAGTCATTGTCAGTATTAAAAGGACCTGCAGCAGCAGCTTTATACGGTTCACGTGCAGGTGGTGGTGTTATCGTAATTAACACAAAAGCAGGTAAAAAAGAGCCAGGTATTCATGTAGAATACAATGGTAACTTTACAATGGAAAAGCCACTTATCATGCCTTCATACCAAAATGATTATGGTGTTGGTAGAGATGGTGCTATTCCAGATGAAAACCTAATTAGAGACCCTTCATATGCTCAAAGTAGCTGGGGTGCAAGAATGGAAGGACAATCTTATGTAGATTGGACAGGAAATCAATCAACTTACTCAGCTCAACCTGACAACGTAGAAGATTTCTTCCAAACTGGTACTACTATGACAAACTCTATTGCAGTTTCAGGTGGTTCTGAAAATGCTGACTTCAGAGTTTCTTATGCAAACTTACAAAACAAAGGTCTTATTCCTTCTAGCTCATTTGACAGAAACAACTTAGGTCTAAGAGGTCGTTTGAGAAGCGGAAAATTAACTTTCGATACAAAGATTAACTACGTAAATGTTCAAGGTAACAACAGAGCATACATGGCAGAGACAATGGAAAACCCTATGTTCTCATTTATTCAAATGCCAAGATCTGTTCGTACTTCTGATCTTAAAAACAACTACTTAAGAGACGGTGAGCATTACAACTTCACTTCAAGTAACTTTGTATTCAACCCTTACTTCTCTATCAATCACTCACCAAACTGGGATGAGAAAAATAGAGTAATTGCAATGGGTTCTGTAAAATATGACATCACGGAGAACTTAAACGTTCAAATCCGTCACTCAGCTGATATCTGGTCACACGAGCGTTATAGAACTGCTCCAAAAGGACAAAATGTTTATCACCAAGCTGGTCGTTTAACAAAAGATTTATTCAATGTACAAGAGCAAAATACTGACTTCTTAGTAAACTGGAAGAAAGATTTTGATAACGAATTATCAGTTGATGTTTTAGCAGGTGGTAACTTATTAAGACAAGAAGTTGTGCATAACCAAACACAAGCGAATGCTCTATTAGAAAGAGATTGGTATAGCTTCAATAATGCTGCTGATGGTACTGCTACTACAGAAAACTTAACTGAAAAAGAAGTACAATCATTATATGCTCAACTAAGACTTGCTTACAAAAACGTATTATTCGTAGATGCTACTGTAAGAAATGACTGGTCTTCATCTTTACCAACTCACACTAGTGGTTATATCTACCCTTCAGTTACTGCAGCTTTTGCATTCTCTGAATTATTAGATATCGATGAGTCAATCTTTACATTTGGTAAAGTAAGAGCTTCTTATGCTCAAGTTGGTTCTGATACTAACCCTTATGCTCAAACATTAAATTACTCAGTAATTACTCAAGATGTTATCAATGGTCAACCTGCTGGTTCAATTGGTAATGTAAATAATAGAGGTGATGATTTATTCATCGGTTTAGTAGATCCAAACATTGGTCCTGAAAGAACTACTTCAGTTGAATTAGGTGCTGATTTGAAATTCTTAAACAACAGAATTGGTTTAGACGTAACATACTACAATGCAGTTACTAGAGACCAAGTAATTCCTGTAACTCTTCCTTACACTACAGGTGCTCACTCAGTAGTGATAAACCAAGGTTCAATGAGAAACAAAGGTCTCGAAGTATTATTAACTGCTGATGTTCTTAAGAAAGCAAATGGTCTTAACTGGACAGCAGGTGTTAACTTTACTAGAAACACTAACTCATTAGAGGAATTATATGAAGAAGAAGGTTTAACACAAATCTTATTAAACAAGTCTGCTAGAGGTGAAGCAAATATCTTTGCTGAAGTTGGAAAGCCATTTGGTGAAATCAAAGGTGCTAGACTTGAAAGAGCTTCTAACGGTTTACCTCAATTAAACGAGGATGGTAACCTTAGCTTACAAGCTGACGAAAACGGTAATGGAATGCTTTCATTAGGTAACATTACTCCTGATTATATGCTTGGTTTAGTGAACACTTTCACTTACAAAAACATCATGTTAAATGTAGTGATTGACGCTAAAGTAGGTGGTGATATGTTCTCTTACACTAACTATGCTTTACACCAAAATGGTAACCACCAAACTACTGCTGATCAAAGAAACGCAGGTGGTGTGAAAGTAATGGATGCTAATGGTAACGAACAAATGATGGATACTCAAGAGTACTACCGTCAAATCGGTGCTTCAAACGTAGCTGATGACTTTGTAAAAGATGCATCATATGTGAAGTTAAGAGAATTGAGTATTGGTTATAATCTTCCTCAAAAATGGACACAAAAGGTATTCGTGAAACAAGCTTCTTTATCATTCGTAGGTAGAAACTTAATGTTCTTCTACAACGGTATGGACGGTATCGACCCTGAGTCAATTGTATCTAGAGGTATGTTAGGTATTGAGTATGCTGCTCTTCCTTCAACTGCTAGCTATGGTTTCAACTTAAACCTACAGTTCTAATAAATAATGTAGAATCTGGTAAGGTAGTCTCAAACTGCCTTACCTCTATTCAACATTTTATTCACCAGAAATAATAGAGAATCATGAAATTTACTAAATCTCTTAAAAATATATTGTTGGCAGGGTCATTATTCGGAGCATTTGCTTGTACAGATGACTTCGAGGAGTTAAACACTAACCCTAACAACCCAACAAAACCTTCTCCTGCACAAACTTTTACTTTTACGCAATTAGCGGTAGCAGGTGTTGGTCACGAGACATCACGTCTTAATTCATTAACAACAGGTCAAATTGGTATGCACTACGTAGGTGCTTGGGGTGACTCAAGAGTTTGGCTTACGGGTAACGGTCCTGTTTGGGTTGGAGAATATTGGAATAAGTCTTACGTAAAAATCGTAGGTAACTTAGAAGTAGCTATTAAGGATGTAAAAGAAGATGATGCTGATCCAGCAAAATTGGCTATCCTTGATGTATGGAAAGTATACAATGCTCACCGTATCACAGATATCTATGGACATATCCCATACTTTAACGCAGGTAAAGGTTTTGCAGCAGCTGAAGCTGGAGAACAATTAACACAAGACCTTCTTAAGCCTAAGTATGACGAACAAAGTGCTATTTATGCAGATATGATAGCTAAATTGGACAATGCAGTTCAAGTTTTAGGTACTGCAGGTAACTCTTTTGGATCTGCTGATTTAGTTTACGGTGGTGATCACTCAATGTGGCAAAAATTAGCCAACTCATTACGTTTAAGATTAGCAACTCGTATTGGAGATGCGGCTAAAGTAACTGAAGCTTTAGGTGCTCCATTGATCGAAACAAATGCAGATATTGCTTTAATTCCTTTCACAGGTGAAGGTGATGTTTGGAACTTAGGTTCTAACGGTGATGCATTCTCATTCGATTGGGGTGGTGCTTTCCCTTCTCAAGCGATCTTAAATGCGATGAACCAAAGAAATACTGATGTAGCAGATGATGATCCTCGTTTACCAGTATTCTTTACAAATTCATATGATGATAACGGAACTACCGTTACTATAGATTGGTTTGATGCACAATTAATGCATGGTGAAGATATTTCGGCAAGAAATGTAGGTTTCGGAGCGAACAGAGCAAATATTGGTTCTTATGACACTCCTGAATTTGTAGCAACTCCTATGGAAGTCGCTTTCTTAAGAGCAGAACATGAAAGTGATCCTGCAATGCAATTACAGTACTTTACTGAAGGTGTAAACTTATCATTAGAGTATTATGGTTTAGGTTCAGATGTAGAAACAAACTACCCTGCTTTCTGGGCATCAGTTAAAGCAAACTTTGATGCTAACCCAACTGCTGAAATCTTAAAGCAAAAGTGGATTGGTTTAATTGGTAATGGACCTGAAGCATATGCTGAAGTAAGAAGAAACTCAGATATCTTCTTTGGTACTATCTTCGTTCCTGGTGTAGATTACAAAGCTACATCTCAAGGTAATGATGGTGGTTTTGATGAGTATTTCCAATGGAAAATTGCTTATCCTGCTTCTGAAGCTGCAACAAACTTGGATAACATGAATGCAGCGAACAGTATGCCTCAAAACTTCTGGTGGAACTAATAATTCATCAGAGTAGAATTGAATTTAGGTGAATAATAATATAACGGACAATGAATTACATACAAGCAGAGGATAACTATTCCTCTGCCTGTTTCAATCTCCTTATTGTATTATTCGTGAAAATAGTGAAAGGTCTCACAGATGTGGGACCTTTTTTTTGTACTATAATTTTTCTTGATCTATGATATTTTTATTTTCCATTACTGAAAAGTAAGACGTTAAAATTAATTATATCGTCTTAATGAATGTTAGTCTTTAAACCTTCTTGACATAGTTTCAGTAAAATACTATAAATCATTTACAAAGTATCTTTACATTTAGATGCCTATTAAAAATGAGAAAATCGATCCGGTTTCATTCTAAACAATCAAAATATTAACAACATGAAAAATCTAAATAAGTTTATATTATCAGCAGCTTTGTTCTTTGGAGTGGCTTTTTTAGTGACTTCTTGTTCATCAACAAAAATTTACACAGACTACAAGCCAGGTACTGATTTTACAACGTACAAAACGTTCAGTATCCTACCTTGGCAAAAAACAAACGCCAAAGTCAATGAGTTTGATAGAGAAAGAGTCAAAAATGCTGTAATTTCAAATATGGAGACATTAGGGTATACTTACTCAGAAAAAGATACTTTAGCAGATCTTCAAGTAGGAATGGTATTTACTACAAAAGAAAAGAAAAGTGTAACATCATATAATGCCGGATACGGTGGATGGTATGGACCTTGGGGCATGGGTGCAACTCATTACTCAGAATATGATTACACAGAAGGAACTTTTGTAATTGATATCTTTGATACAAAGCAAAAGAAATTACTATGGGAAGCTGCAGCTGTAAGCACTCTTACAGAAAGACAAGAAAGCCCTGTAGTTAGAGAAAGAAATATCAACCGCTTCGTTAAGAGTATTTTTAATAAATACCCGGTGAAATAGATATAATAAAATCATCTCTTAAAAAGCCTAATGAATAAATTCTATTCATTAGGCTTTTTTTTGTGTAATTAACCAATTATATTTAGTATTACAAATCATGCTACTTTTAATTCAATCTTTATCTATAAATATAACTTTACTCTATTATGAAGTTCTTTTACCTAATAGCTTCAATGCTATTACTTTTACTATCTACAAATTTCACTACTCTTGCTCAAGAATATCAAGGGCAAGACCAAGTAGAAACAAAAGTGAAAAAAGTAGTCAAAAACAAATTTCTTAAAAATGGTTTTAATATTGATTTCAATATTACATTTCCAAATTCAGATTACATGAGGTCATATGATTATTACAATTTTAGAATGTCAAACTATGACTCATGGTCTAATAATCTAATGTTTGGTGTTCAAGTTGGAAACAACTGGTATCTATTAAGAGGAAATAAAATGGGGTTGGCCATTAATGTAAACTGGTTTGATATCAATTATGGTGAAATTGATACTTATATTAATGGAAATCAGGAAGGTTATGATATCTTAGATATGTCATTTCTAAAATTAGGTCCAAAATTTACCTTTCAAGTATTAAAGAATTTAGGTGTGAATGTTTACTATAATATTAGACCTACTTTGATAATGTTAGAGGCAAATTATATTGATGATGAAATGATGGCAGGGTTAAATCATTCTGTGGGTCTCTCATTTAGATCTGGTCTTCTTTCTTTAGGAGTAGAAGCCAATTTTGGTAATGTAACAATAGATGGAGATAATGATTTTACAACCTTAGGTTTAACAGATCTTGATACCTCAACTATGAAAGTTCAATTAGGTTTTTTCTTGTAAGAATAAAACAAAAAAGCGAGATAACTTATCAGTTTAAGTTATCTCGCTTTTTCACTAAATTCTCCCTTTAATATGATAATCATGTCGATTGGGCTGATTTAAGGAGACCATCTCTGCAATAAAACCAGTCATAAACATTTGGCAACCAATAATTACAGCAGTTAATGCTAGGTAAAATAAAGGTTGTTCTACCACTTGTCTTTTTACTGGAAGATGATTAAAAGATAAATAAACCTTCTCTCCTATCAACCATAATGCGGCTAATGAACCAGTCATAAATGAAAGTGTTCCCAATAAACCAAAGAAATGCATTGGAGCTTTTTTGAATCGAGAAACGAAAGTAATCGACATTAAGTCTAAGAAACCATTAATAAAGCGTTCTAGACCAAATTTTGTCGTTCCATATTTTCTTGCTCTATGTTGAACGGGTTTTTCGCCAATTTTTGAAAATCCATTCCATTTGGCAATAACAGGTATGTAGCGGTGCATTTCCCCATATACCTCAATACCTTGCACACAATTCAACTTATACGCTTTCAAACCGCAATTGAAGTCATTTAATTTGATACCCGATAATAAACGAGTAGCAGCATTAAATAACTTGGTTGGGATGGTTTTGGTAATTGGATCATATCTTTTTTCCTTCCATCCAGAAACAATATCATACCCTTCTTCTAAAACCATTCTTCTTAGTTCAGGTATTTCGTCTGGACTATCTTGAAGGTCTGCATCCATTGTAATCACTACTTCACCTTTTACAGCCTGGAAACCAATCTGAAGTGCAGCAGATTTACCATAGTTTCTTTGGAAACGAATTCCATGAACGTAGTCAAATTTCTTTTTTAAATCGACAATGATATCCCAAGAATTATCAGTACTACCGTCGTCAATTAGATATATTTCTCCATTGATCTTTTCTTGTTGAAAGACTTTATCAATCCAACTGACTAATTCAGGGAGTGATTCTTCCTCATTAAGTAAAGGAATGACAACAGAAACATCTATTTTATTTTCTTCCATAATTGGATGTTGAAGCTTGTTTTTTAATTATCGAATTCGCCATTCATTGGTTCTCTTTTCATCAATTTAGCAGTAATTAATGATAAAAGGAATCCAAGAAATGTAAAAAGGATTGTGTTAGAAATATATTGAGAAGCAGATCGAACAGTCTTACTAAATTCCTCAATTGCTAATTCATTGTCAGGAAAAAAGTCAGGAGCTTGTTTAATAAACTCTTTAACGGCTTCGATTTGTAATAAAACGGATCTATCATCAATATAGGTAACATAAAAATATTGGAAGATATAGTAAATACTTGCAGCAACTAATGCTAAGATAGTTCCTAAATTTCTTCCTTGTTTGAATGAAAGTGCATTGCCATTCATTGACCTAAATTCTCTAAAAGCAAAGATATAGGTATTAATGATAATAAATAAACTTAAGTAGATCCATAAGAAGGGATCTAATGATTTTCCTAATTCGACAAGAAAAGCATTGTAACCAAATTGGAATAAACCTAAGATAATAGCATACTTTATTGCCGTTGGTCTATATGAAAGTTGATTTTCCATTATGATAGAAGTTTCTTAAGCTCATTTAATTTTAACATTGCCTCAATTGGTGTCATTGTATTAACATCAATTTTTTCAAATTCTTCTTTTAATTTTTTGGCAACAGGATCTACAGCATCAAAAATAGACAATTGATAATTATCTTTCGGTACTTCTTTGATTCTTTCTGTATTCTTTTCCTTCCGTTTATCTTGTTCCAAGTGCTCTAAAATCTCTTCAGATCTACGAACAACTTTTGGTGGCATACCCGCTAATTGGGCAACGTGTATACCAAAACTGTGTTCACTTCCACCCTCTTTTAGTTTTCTCAAGAAAATGATTTTCTTCTTATGTTCTTTTACAGAGACATTAAAATTCCTGATACGAGGGAAATCTTCTGCTAACTCATTCAATTCATGATAATGTGTAGCGAAAAGTGTCTTTGCTCTTGCTTTTTTATGATTGTGAAGGTATTCAACAATCGCCCAAGCAATAGATACACCATCATATGTACTTGTACCTCGACCAATTTCATCCATCAAGATTAAACTTCTGTCAGAAATGTTATTCAAGATACTTGCTGTTTCAGTCATCTCTACCATAAAAGTAGATTCACCTTTAGAAAGGTTATCAGATGCACCTACACGAGTAAAAACCTTATCAACGATACCAATTGTAGCAGTTTTTGCTGGAACAAAAGATCCCATTTGAGCCATTAATACAATCAAGGCAGTTTGACGAAGTAAAGCAGACTTACCAGACATGTTAGGACCAGTAATTACCATAATTTGTTGTTCATCTGTATCCAAATAAACATCATTTGGTACATATGGATCATCAGCAGAAAGTTGCCTTTCGATAACCGGATGACGTCCTTCCTTGATAGATAAGGCTTTATCAGCAGTAATTTTAGGTTTTACATAATTACACTCTAATGCATTGGTAGCAAAAGAAAGTAAACAATCCAACTTCGCTAATGTAGCGGCGGTTTGTTGGATAGGTGTAATATATTCGGTAGCAGCGTGGATAAGATCCATGAAAAGTTTATTCTCAATGACAGAAATTTGAGATTCTGCATTTAAAATTTTCTCTTCGTACTGTTTTAATTCCTCTGTGATATAACGTTCTGCATTGACCAAAGTAGACTTTCTAATCCACTCAGCAGGCACTTTATCTTTATGAGTATTACGCACTTCAAGGTAATAACCGAATACTTTATTATATCCGATTTTTAAAGAAGGAATACCTGTTCTCTCACTTTCTCTTTCCTGAATTTTTTGTAAGAAATCCTTTCCAGAATGAGAAATAGCTCTCAATTCATCCAACTCAGTATCTACACCTGTTCGGATTATATTTCCTTGAGCAGGGTTTAATGGTGGATTATCTTGCATTTCTTTTTCAATACGGTCGACTAAAACCTGACAAGTATTGATTTGGTCTGCAATGCTTTGGATTTCAGTGTGCTTAATCTTAGCTAATTGTTCTTTAATCGGAGCAGCATGTTGTAATGCTTTCTTGATAAAAACAATTTCTCTGGGGTTTACTCTTCCTACAGCAACTTTTGAAATTAATCTTTCAATATCTGTTACCTGACGAAGATGTCCCAAAATATCATCAGCTGTATCTTCTTCTTCTGTAAAATATTGAACGACATTAAGTCTAGCTTCAATGCTTTTTTGATCTTTAAGTGGAAGAACAGTCCATTTCTTTAATAAACGTGCCCCCATTGGAGTCACACAATTATCCATGATTTCAATCAATGGAATACCGCCATCATTTTGAGGGAAGATTAATTCTAAACTTCTGGCAGTAAATTTATCCAACCAAACGTATTTATCTTCTTGAATACGGCTGATTTGATGTATATGATCGATATGATGATGCTCTGTTAATTCTAGATAATTAAGAATTGCACCAGCAGCGATGATGGCTAAAGGAAGGTTTTCAATACCAAAACCTTTTAAATTCTTAGTATTGAAATGAGAAGTTAATTTATCATAGCCATATTCAGATGTATACACCCAATCATCTTGGCGGAAAGTTGGGTAAGCATCTCCAAATAACTCAGTGTATTGCTCTTGTTCAGTTCTACAATACAAAACCTCAGAAGGAGCAAAACCTTGTAATAACTTATCGATATAGTTCTTGTCTCCTTGAGCAACAAAAAACTCACCAGTAGAAATATCAAGAAAAGATATTCCTAAGTCATTTTTGTGAATATGAATAGCTGCAAGGTAGTTGTTTTGTTTTACGCTAAGAACATTGTCATTCATCGACACACCTGGCGTGACCAATTCGGTGATTCCTCTTTTGACAACACCTTTTGCCGTTTTAGGATCTTCTAATTGATCTACAATCGCAACTCTTTGTCCTGCCTTAACTAATTTAGGAAGATATGTATCCAAAGAATGATGAGGAAATCCAGCTAAAGCAGTTTCAGAAGCAGAGCCATTTGATCTTTTTGTTAATACAATATCAAGGATCTTGCTCGCAGTCACTGCATCATCACCAAACGTCTCATAAAAATCACCAACTCTGAATAATAACATAGCAGTAGGGTGCTTAGCTTTTATAGCATTAAACTGCTTCATCATCGGAGTTTCCTTCTTTGTCTTTGTCTTCCCCAAGGTTTTATTTGATTAGTTAAATGTGTTGCTATCTATGTAGTATTATTCATAGATAAACTCATAAGATGCAAATTTAATGAAAGCATTGATTAATGAACTTATTCAATGTTAAAATTTTCTTTATTACATAATAATCAAAGCAAAATAAGTAGCTGAATTGAAGATGAATTTTTGCATTTTATGAGTGGTTTACGATTTTATATTTTGTTTGAAATCTAAGGCAAAATAGACTTAAAGAGCATTGATATTCTTAATAGGAGTAAAACATATTAAGAGAGCTATATTGAATACAAATGAGATAAAACAGGATAATTTTTATAATTAAAACGAATTAAAAGGTATTTTAACGTAAATAAAAAATGAAGATTTAACTAACTAATATTCAGATTTTCAATAAGTTATATTTGAATGTTGACAAAAAGTAATAATAATCAACTTAGAGAATTGATAATAAATTGATTAAGACTACATTTTTTAAGACTTTTGTGCATACTTCTCAAATTTGTGTGAAGTAAAACATGTATGTGATTCCTATAAAGGAGTTACTCAATAAGTGAAAAATTTATGCACAATTTTAGTACACTAAAAGAGTTTTTTGAAGAACCAAGAAAAGTGGCGATTATACCACATACTAAACCTGATGCCGATGCAATTGGATCAGCTTTGGGCTTGTCTTGGTATCTGAGAAAAAGCGAGCATACGACTACAGTACTTTCTCCAAATGCTTACCCATCTTTTTTACATTGGATGCCAGGGCATGAAGAAGTTGTGATATATAACAAAGAAAAGCCAGAGATTTCAGAGCAAATTATTGAAGAAGCGGATGTAATCTTCTGTGTTGATTTTTCTTCTTTGAACCGAATCGAAGAACTTGGTCCCTTGGTGAGAAATTGCATTAGCAAGAAAACAATTGTAATGATTGATCATCATAGAGGTAAAGAAGAATTTGCGGATTACGAACTTTGGGATATTGATGCAGCTGCTGCAGCACAATTAGTATATGAATTTATCGCCTTAGATAAAGGTGAACAAAAAATAGATCAACGTATCGCAGCTTGTTTATATGCAGGTTTGATTACAGATACAGGGTCATTTAAATTCCCTAGTGTAAGTAGCCGTACATTACGTATTGCAGCATCTTTAAAAGATACTGGATTAGATACTGCAAGAATCTACAATTTAATCTACGACAATAATACTGAAACTCGTTTACGATTTTTAGGACATGCTCTAGGTGAAAACCTTACTTTTTGGCCTGAATTAAATACAGGATTTTTTACAGTAAGTCAAGATGATAGAGAACGATTCAATTTACAATCTGGAGATACGGAAGGTTTAGTAAACTATGCTTTATCTGTAAATGGTATTAAGATCGCAGCTTTATTCAAAGAAAAAGACGAACGTGATGGAATAAAAGTATCATTCCGATCGATTGGTGATTTTTCTGTAGCAGACTTATCTGCAGAACATTTTAATGGTGGAGGCCATAAAAATGCTGCAGGTGGTAGAATTGATGGAATTACTATTGAGGAAGCAGTCGCTAAATTCAAAAAAGTACTCGAGGAAAAATTAAAATAGAGAATTAATATAAACTGAATATGCAAATTAAAAGAAATATAGCAGTTGCAGCCCTAATGATGGGTGCTATTGCTTGTGGACCAACAGAAAAAGAAACTCCATCAGGTAAAAAATTTACTGTCGTTGAAAGTGGCGGAGGAGCAGCAATTGATGAAAACAATATTGTTGAATTTACTTTAAATATTTCTACAACTTCTGATTCTACAATTTTTGATATCACTGAAACAGGAAGAGAGTTTGCTGCAGTGCAAGTATTCTCTGATTCAGTAAATCAACAAAGAATTGCTCAAGGTCAAAACCCTGATTATTTAGGTGAAATGATTGGTGAGCTTAACGAAGGTGATTCTGCTAAAATGCAAATGGTAGCTTCTGAGTTCTTCGGAAAAATGCCTCCAGCATTTATTAAGGATCCTTCTCAAGAAGTAGTCATCTCTATACGTACTAAAAATGTATACAAAGATGAGAATGACTACCGCCAACAAATGATTGCAAAGCAAGAAGCTGAAACTGAAAAATATGCAGCAATTGATGATGAATTAATTCAAGAATACTTGAAAGCAAACAACATCACGAATGCTCAAAAAACAGATGAAGGTTTGTACTATGTAATTACTGAAGAAGGTAAAGGTGACGCTCCTGAAAAAGGTGCAAACATCGAAGCACATTACACTGGTACTCTATTAGATGGAACTAAATTCGATTCTTCTGTAGATAGAGGACAACCATTTAACTTCCCATTGGGTCAAGGTAGAGTAATCAAAGGTTGGGATCAAGGTTTTGCTTTATTAAACAAAGGTACTAAAGCAACATTATTTGTTCCTTCAGCATTAGGTTATGGAGCGAGAGGTGCAGGTGGAATGATCAAGCCTTTCTCTGTATTAAAATTTGACGTTGAATTGATCGATTTTACTAATCCTTCAAAATAATTTATAAGATAATATATTCTAATACAATGGGTTTACTACTGATAAGTGATGTAGATTTGTTGTATTAGGATATTTAAATTTAAACTGTCCTTCTCATTCGTCGAACAAAATCTAATAAATAAACCTACTTATCATATGAACAATACTTACAAATTTTTGAAAGCAGCTATCGCAGGTTTCACATTACTTGGATTCACATCTTGTATTAATGATGACATCGTAGATTACAGAGCTAAAGATACTGAAACTCTAGAATCATACTTAAATGAGAACGCGATAGATTATTATAAAACGAGTACATTACCAAGTGGTGATGGTGTATATATTACTCCAAACGGATCACAATCGTTGTTTCCAAGAGATTTACCTCAATCTGACGGAAAAGACACTCGTATTTTCGAATTAAAACTTGATTTGAGAAGATTTGATCAAGGTTTGATTGGTGATGAGCAAGTAGATACTGATCCAGATAACTTAGTAACAACTGTATTCTTAAAAGATTCTACTTATACGTTCTCAATGCGTAGAGGAGCTATCTGTTTAGGTGTAACAGATGCAGTACTTAATGTAGCTGATCAGACAGTAGATAGAATTTACGTTCCTTCATACTTAGCTTTCGGTGGTACAGCTTCAACATCGGTTGGATTAGAATTTAATGATATAGTAACACTAGAAGATTTTGAGATTACTGAGCAAAGAACTGCTTTTACTCAGGCATCAAAAGAATACCAAGATGCATTACAATATGCAATGGATTCTATTGATGGATTTAATGGTATTGAAGATCAAGGATTAGTTGATAGTACTTCTGTTGTTGCAGAAAACTACTTCTCTGATGATAGCCCAGTTACTGATTTAGTAATGCAAGACTTTATCGTTAAGCATACTATTACTGAAGGTTTAGGCCCTCAAGTAAATATTGCTGATACTGTACAAGTTCGCTACGAAGGTAAATTCATTGATCAAAATGGAGAAGTTTTTGATTCAAATACAGGCTCTGATAAATCTAAGTTTCAAGTTATCGTTTATAAAGATATCAATGAAGCTCAAGAAAAAAATGCTTCATCTACAGTTATTAATGGTTGGTATAAAGCATTACGCTCTATGAGAATCGGAGAAAAAGCTATATTTGTAATGCCATCTCATACGGCGTATTGGGAAACAGGCGATAATCCGAATACAACAGATTTATTTAAAGTAATTCGTCCTTTCAAAACTTTAGTCTTTACGATTGAGTTGAAAGCAGACGAGCAATAAAAATTTAGTATATAAACAAAGTATGCATAACCGCATTAGACACTACTTACTGCTTTTAAGCATTTTTGCTCTCGGTGTATCTTGTACCGAGTCAAGTGAAATTATTGAGGAGATTGATCCCGTAGAGGCTGAAAATTACTTGATAGAAGAATATATCATGGCTGACCCGCCTTACTTTAGTGCAGATTCTCATCAAGAAGCAATTGATAAATATTACACTTATGGTGTTTATATGTCATCAATTACGCCAGAAGATGAAATCCTAACTGATCGTAAAATATCTTACGGTGACTCAATGGAAGTAACTTACACAGGTTGGGTGATGTACGGAGATATCTTCGATAGTAACGTTTTGTTAGATGAGCCTTTTCCTGTGGTTTTAGGAAAATCATCAGTAATTGAAGGTTGGAATATCGCTCTTTTCGAAATGCATGAAAAGCAAGAAGCGAGAGTTATAATTCCTTCTCATTTAGGATACGGTTCAGCAGGTACAGGTGCTATTCCACCTAATGCGACATTAATATTTAATATTCGTGTGGATAGTCTTTGGACAACAGACGAACAATAATATACATACTTTGAAAAAACCGGAGATTAGCACAGCCTATTCTCCGGTTTTTTTTGTTTAAAGAAAAAAAAGTGAATATATAATACAACTTCTAACATCATCCTATTGAAAATCGTTTTAATACATTAAATTTGTGACAAATTGTCCGATATCAATGAAAAACCTAATGCTTTTAATGTAATGGTGCGATTTTGATATTAGACATAACAAGATATTTTGTAATAAAGATCAAATCAAAAATAAATATATGTTAGGTTCAATAACCAAAGCATTCTCTAAAATTTTTGGAACTAAATCGGATAGAGATTTAAAAGAAATTAGACCGTATTTAGCCAAAATTGATGCAGAATATAAAAAATTATCATCAGTTTCAGATGACGAACTAAGAGCTAAAACTGCTCATTTTATCGACTACATACAAAGTGGATTAGCTTCAATTGATGAAGAAATTTCAACAAAACAGGAGACAATCGACAATGACCCTAAATTAGACCTTGCGTTCAAAGACAAAACTTTCAAAGAAATTGACAAGTTGAAGAAAGAACGTAATGAAAAATTAGAAGAGATATTAATGGATATTTTACCACAAGCATTTGCAGTGGTAAAAGAAACAGGCAGAAGATATACAGAAAATAAACAACTGACAGTAACTGCTTCAGACTACGATCGTGAAATGGCCGTGAAATATGGTAATATCACGATTGAAGGTGACAAAGCAACTTGGGCTAACAAATGGTTGGCAGCAGGTAATGAAGTAGAGTGGAACATGATCCACTATGATGTACAGTTGTTAGGAGGTATTTTCCTTCACCAAGGTAAAGTAGGTGAAATGATGACAGGTGAAGGTAAAACACTTGTTGGTACATTACCTGCTTACTTAAATGCATTGGCAAAAAGAGGTGTTCACGTTGTAACAGTAAACGACTACTTAGCAAAGCGTGACTCGGAGTGGAATGCACCATTATTCCAGTTCCATGGTTTATCAGTAGATTGTATCGATAAACACCAACCAAACTCTGAATCAAGAAGAAAAGCATATAGAGCTGATATCACATACGGTACAAACAACGAATTCGGTTTTGATTACCTACGTGATAACATGGCTAGAGATAAAGATGATTTAGTGCAAAGAGAACATCACTTTGCAATGATTGATGAGGTTGACTCCGTATTAATTGATGATGCGAGAACTCCATTAATTATCTCAGGTCCAGTTCCAAAAGGTGATCAACAAGAAGAGTTTGGTGAATTAAGACCAAAAGTTCAACTTTTAGTAGAGGAGCAAAGAAAGCAAACTCAAAAGATGTTGAATGATGCGAAAAAATTAATCAAAGAGGGGAATAAGCAAGAAGGAGGATTAGCTTTACTAAGAGCACATCGTTCACTTCCAAAATATAAGCCTTTGATTAAATTCTTAGGTGAAGAAGGTATGAAGCAATTGCTTCAAAAAGTTGAAGGCGAATACATGGCGGATAATAACCGTAGAATGCCTGAAGCAGATGAGCCTTTATTATTCGTCATCGAAGAGAAAAATAATAGTGTTGAATTAACAGAAAAAGGTATTGCTTCAGTGACTGGTGCAAATACTCCTGACTTCTTCGTTTTACCTGACCTAGCTACAGGTATTGGTAAAATTGAGAACGATGCTGTGATGTCAGACGAAGAGAAAATTGAAGCAAAAGATGCTTTAGTGGCTGAGTTTGATACAAAATCTCAACGTATTCACTTGATGAAACAATTGTTGAAAGCCTACACGTTATTTGAAAAAGACGTGGATTATATCTTGGTGGACAACAAGGTGAAAATCGTAGATGAGCAGACTGGTCGTGTCATGGAAGGCCGTCGTTATTCTGATGGTTTACACCAAGCTTTGGAAGCAAAAGAAAATGTAAAGATTGAAGATGCTACGCAAACGTATGCAACAGTGACTTTACAAAACTACTTCCGTATGTACCACAAACTTACAGGTATGACAGGTACAGCCGAAACGGAAGCAGGTGAATTTTATGAGATCTATAAGTTAGATGTTGTAACTGTACCTACTCATCGCCCAATTATTCGTGACGATAGAGAGGATTATGTATATAAAACTATCCGTGAGAAGTTTAATGCTGTTGCGGATGAGTGTCAAAAGCTTGTTGAACAAGGACGTCCAGTTCTTGTAGGTACAACTTCTGTAGAAAACTCAGAAGTGATGTCTCGTATGTTGAAAATGAGACGTATCGAACATCAAGTACTAAACGCAAAACAACATGGTCGTGAAGCGGAAGTTGTTGCTAGAGCAGGTCAACCTGGTACAGTAACAATTGCAACGAACATGGCCGGTCGTGGTACAGATATTAAGCTTCCTCCAGAAGTGAAAGATGCTGGTGGTTTAGCTATTATTGGTACATCTCGTCACGAATCTCGTCGTGTTGACCGTCAGCTAAGAGGTCGTTCTGGTCGTCAAGGTGATCCAGGGTCTTCTCAATTCTTCGTTTCATTGGAAGATAACTTGATGCGTTTATTCGGTTCAGACCGTATCGCTGGTATCATGGATAGATTGGGTCTTCAAGAGGGTGAAGTAATTCAACACTCAATGATTACAAAATCTATTGAAAGAGCTCAACGTAAAGTAGAAGAAAACAACTTTGCCATTCGTAAGCGTCTATTAGAGTATGATGACGTAATGAACTACCAAAGAGAAGTAATTTATAAGAGACGTAGAAATGCTTTATTTGGAGATCGTTTACAGGTAGATGTGATGAACTCTTTCTATGATGTAGCAGCAAACATCTCTGAAACGCACGTAGGAAACTATGAAGGTTTTAAATTAGATTGCCTGAAAATCTTAGGTATTTCTACTAAAATCAAGGAAGATGGCTTCCAACATCATAATGAAGAGTACTTAACGCAAGAGCTTTACAAAGAAGCTTTAACGCATTATAAAGAAAAGAATGCTCAACTTTGGGAGAAAGCAAAACCTGTTTTCGAAAAAGTAAAAGCAGAGAGAGGTGGTGTAGTTGAAAATATTGTGATTCCATTTACAGATGGTCATAAGATGTTCCAAGTACATGTAAACCTTGAAAATGCTCTTGAAAACGAAGGAGAAGAAGTAGTTAGTGCTTTAGAACAAAGTGTTACACTTGCAGTGATTGACCATTTATGGAAGGATCACTTACGTGAAATGGATGAGTTAAAGCAACAAGTACAAAATGCGGTTCACGAACAAAAAGATCCATTATTGATTTACAAATTTGAATCGTTTGAATTATTCAAATCGTTCTTAGCAGAAGTGAATGATGAGATTATTAGTTTCTTAGCGAAAGCTAAAATTCCTGTTCAAGAAGCTCCTCCAATGCCAGCTCCAGAGATGCCAAAGAGACAAGCTCCCGAACCTAAGGTAACAGCAAATAAAGCAGATGCAGGAAATGCACTAGCTCCAGATGCTACGCCACAAGGTGAAGGTGTTCCTGAAGCACCAAGAGGACCAGTAGAGGTTGTAAAACCACGTCAAAGTGAAAAAGTATACCAAAGAAATGACAGAGTTACGGTGAAATATTCAGACGGAACTGTCAAAGAAGGTGTAAAATATAAATCTGTGGAGAATGATATTCAAAACGGAAAATGTGTAATCATCGAAGGGTAATTCATCGATATAAAACACATAAAAAGAGGCTGTTTCATTATTGAAGCAGTCTTTTTTTATGCTCTTTTTGTTAAATATTAAAATGACAGTTGAAGCAATATTAATTGTTTTCTGTTATTCTGATATTGATGATTAATAAAAATGATTAACTTTGATTGTTCTAATATTTTAAATCAAATATGAAACTACTAATACGTTATACGATAATCGCTTTACTAGTTGGTACTGCAGCTTGTAAAACTTCACAACCAAAGTCAACCACTCCAGCATCGGAATTGGTGGATACAAACTTTACACCTTATTTACCAAAAGTAACAGAGGAATCTAAAGAAGAAGTGGTAGAGCAACAACCTAAAGAAGGTGATGATTTAGTATTACCTAAAGGATATGTTAATTCAGAGGTAGATTCAATATTAGCTCAATTATCTGCAAGAGATTTAGGTGGAGTACCTGTCTATAGAATCTTAGTTTATTCAGGAGATGATAGATCAAAAGCAGAAGATATCGTCTATAATCTCAATCATATCTATGGAAATTATGAAGTAGACATGACATTTGAACAACCTAATTATAAAGTTCGTGCAGGTTATTACTTTGATCGTCTTACAGCTCATGGTGTACATATGAGCATTAAGAAAAAATATAGATCAGCATTCTTAATTCAAGAAAAAATGAATGCCGATGAAGTCGCAAGAAAAATCAAAAAAGCGAATGCTAGAAAAGCAGAAGCTGAACATATTGAGGAAGATGATTATAAATAGAAATCATTAGAATCATAAAAAAGGGAATTGATCGTTTTTCAATTCCCTTTTTTAATGTAAGATTATTTCTTGTTATTTTTCTTTATACTAGCTGCAATATCATCCCATACAGGTGATGGTATCGCTTCTAAGTGATTAAATTCACCAGCTCCTTGAAGCCACTCTCCACCATCAATAGTGATCACTTCACCATTGACATAAGATGAAAAATCAGACATCAAATAAGCAGCAAGATTGGCTAATTCTTGATGCTCTCCTACTCTCTTTAATGGTACTTTACTTGCTTCGTCAAATTGTTCTCTTAAATTTTCTGGAAATAAACGATCCCAAGCTCCTTTGGTTGGGAAAGGTCCAGGAGCAATAGCATTCGAACGAATTCCATATTTTGCCCATTCAACTGCTAAAGATCTCGTCAAAGCAAGGACTCCTGCTTTTGCAACAGCTGATGGAACGACATAACCTGATCCTGTAGACGCATAAGTCGTTACAATATTAAGCATTGTACCCTTTTGTCCATTAGCAATCCAATGTTTTCCAATAGCAAGCGTAAAGTAATACGTTCCTTTCTGAACTATATCAACAATAGTATCAAATGCTTTATGGCTTAATCTTTCTGTTGGACTAATAAAATTACCAGCTGCATTATTAAGCAAGCCATCTACTCTACCGTATTGTTCAACTGTTTCATTTATTACATTTTCAATTTGATCATACTTTCGTACATCACAAACTACATAATGTGGTCTTTTCCCTGTTTGTTCAGCTAAATCATCTGCAGCAGCACTTAATTTTTCTTCCTTTCGGCTACAAATAGTGACATTGGCTCCAAGTTCAAGGAAATATTTTGTCATTGATTTTCCTAGACCTGTTGCACCTCCAGTCACGATATACGTTTTGCCTTCAAGAGCATCCTCTCGAAGCATTGGTTTATTGTACATATAATAAGGTGTTTGTGTGTTGTCAATTGTTAGAATAAATATACATTAGGATTCTAAAATAATGTAATTCTAACCTTAAAAAACATAGTATTTTTTTAGTATTACAATTGTGGATCATGAGATTTAATTATCTTTAGGATAATATCATTTTATACGTGTATGAGATTTTTTTTCCTTAAAAAGGGAGATTTTGATTTCCAGAAGTTAAATACAAAAGAAGAACGAAGAAAATTATTTAGAGACATTGTCGTCTTGAATGTAATCTTATTCCAAATGCTATGGGTAGGGTTCAATTCTTTATTTTCTACAGATATTGTCAGAGAACTTTTGAATATGGTTTCTGTCAATTTTACTTCTTTTTATAAAGTATATATCTATGATAATTTTGAAATCATAGAATTGGGTTTTGCCTTTCTTTATCTTTTAGAGTTTTTACAGTCATGGTATGAATCGTATAAGGAAAAACAGTTTGCAAAATGGTACTTCTATCCTTTTGTTTACTTCTATGATTTGATTGGTTCTTTTCCTGGAATGCACTTTTTTAGACTTTTTCGTGTTTTTGCAATGCTTGTAAGGTGGCATAAACATGAAGTAATAAATTTGGAAAACTTGGGCCTTTTCCGTTCTGCATTACATGTAAAGGAAATTGTGGTAGAGGAAATTTCAGATGCCGTAGTCATTAATGTTTTGGAAGGAGTCAAAGATGAATTGAATTCAGGAAGTTATTCTAATCAGAAGTTTATGGCGGATGTAATAAAGCCTTATCAAGAAAACTTATCTATTTTTATTTCCAGAAAAGTAATGCACGCGATGAGAGAGACTTATAGTAACCGACAAGAAGAGTTGGAAGGCTATGTTTCTGTATTAATTGAAGAGGCTGTTAGTGAGAATAGTGAAGTAAAAGATATTAAAAAAATACCTGTTTTAGGAAGCTATGCATCCTCAAGATTAGAAGATGCTATCTCCGATATTGTTTTTAAAGTAACCAATGAATTGTTCTCTGATATTGCTTCTGAAAAAAATGAAGAAGTACTCAAGGATGTTGTGTATGAAATTATAGAAGGAATATTATTCTCAAAAGCAAAAGAAGGAAACGAAAAGCTAATTCAAGAATTAGGTAGTTCAGTAATCGATGAAATAATTAATCGAGTAGCTGTAAAACAATGGCAAATGCGAGAGGAAATGTGGCTGGATGATAAACAAAAAGATTTAGAAGTAAAGAGAAAGCATAGAGAACAAATCGTTCAAAAGAACAATCCGGAATAATCGACAAGTACATGGGAGTAATTGATTACTGATTGTCATTAATTTTCGCTACCTTGCAAACGTTGTTTAAACGAATTTTAGAAATTATGAACTGGCATCAGTTAACCGATATCTCTCAATTAGACGAGTTGGTTGCATTATCTCAATCAAAAAAAGTCCTAATTTTAAAACACTCTACACGTTGTTCTATCAGTTCAATGGCGTTGAATAGATTAGAAAGGTCATGGGATGACGGAAATGGTATTGAAGCATATTACCTTGATTTGATTCAATACAGAAATATTTCGAACGCTATTGCAGAAAAGTTCAATGTTGAGCACCAATCTCCTCAAGTTATTGTTTTAGACAAAGGAGAAGTAGCGTATACGGCTTCTCACATGGGAATCTCATATGCAGATATTGTAGCTTAATTATCATCAAATATATAACGCCATGAAAATTGGTATCATATGTTACCCTACCTACGGTGGTAGTGGGGTAGTTGCCACTGAATTAGGAAAAAGTTTAGCTGCAGACCTTGGTCATGAGGTACACTTTATTACTTATGATCAACCTACAAGACTAGAGTTTTTTGATGAAAATATCTACTATCATAAAGTAGATATTAAAACTTATCCATTATTTAAATATCCTCCATATGAACTTGCTTTGACAAGTAAAATGGTGGAAGTGGCATTGTCTGAAAAATTGGATGTATTGCATGCTCATTATGCAATTCCTCATGCTTCAGCAGCTTACACAGCAAAGAAAATTTTAGCAAAAAAAGGTATCAATATGCCTATCGTTACCACACTTCATGGTACAGACGTGACCTTGGTAGGAAAAGACGATAGCTTAGGGCCTGTAGTTGCCTTTTCTATAGATGAGTCCGATTGTGTCACTTCAGTTTCAGAAAGTCTTAAAGAAGAAACATATCAATATTTCGACCTGACGAAAGATATTAAAGTAGTACCTAACTTTGTTGATCTTAAGCGATTCACAAAACATAAGAAAGATCATTTCAAGAAAGCAATTTGTCCAGAAGGTGAAAAATTACTGATTCATGTTTCTAATATGAGAGAAGTAAAAAGAGCTGATGATGCATTAGAAGTTTTCAAAAGAGTTAGAGAAAAGATTCCTTGTAAATTACTGATGGTTGGAGATGGACCTGAACGTGCTAATCTTGAAGAAAAATGTTATGAATTAAGAACTTGTAATGATGTTCGTTTCCTTGGGAAATTAGCAGAAGTGGAAGAAATCTTATCCGTAGCAGATTTATTCTTAATGCCATCAGAAAAAGAAAGTTTTGGTCTAGCTGCCCTTGAAGCAATGGCTTGTGAAGTACCTGTAATATCTTCAAATGCTGGAGGTATTCCTGAAGTAAACATCCATGGAGAAACAGGTATGATGAGTAATGTTGGAGATGTGGAAGATATGGCTAAAAATGCATTATATATCTTAGAAGATGAAAATCTACCTCGTTTTAAAGCAAATGCTTTAAAGCAAGCACAACGTTATAACATTGCTGAGATTATTCCTCAATATGAAGAGGTTTATAAGTTAGCGATTGAGAAAACAAAAGAGAAAGTAGGGTAGTAATTCTATTTAATTTTATAAGAGATAAAGAGACTACCTCATGATTAGTTTATGAAGCAGTCTCTTTTTATTTTTTGCTTAGATTGATGATTTTTAAACTTCAACCAAATCTAAGATTTCTTTCAATTTAACGATAACTGTATCGATCTCTTCTTTTGTATTATTTTTTGAGAAAGAGAAACGTACAGAAGTTCTTTCAGGATCACCACAGATACCAGTAATAACGTGAGAACCTTGAGCAGCCCCACTGCTACAAGCACTACCACCTGAAACCGATATTTTATGTAAATCAAGAGCAAAAAGAAGCATACCATTTTTCTCTGATGGAGGGAAGCTTACGTTCAATACAGTGTATAAACTGTTATCTACATCATCACTCATACCATTAAACTGAACACCTGGAATATGAGCAGATAATTGTTCTTTCATATATTCCTTAACTTCTTTGATATGTGAAGTATGAGCATCCATTTCAGCTGTAGCAATTTCTAAAGCTTTTGCTAATCCTACGATACCCCACACGTTTTCAGTTCCAGAACGAATTTCTCTTTCTTGTCCGCCACCTTCAATTAATGCAGGCATTTTTGTTCCTTTTTTTACATACATAAATCCAGAACCTTTTGGACCATGGAATTTATGAGCTGCACCAGCCAATGTGTGGATATGTAACTCTTTTACATCTACAGGGAAGTGACCAACACTTTGAACAGTGTCAGAATGGAAATAAGCACCAGCAGCTTTACATAATTCACCTACTCTTTTGATATCAAGAATATTTCCGATTTCATTGTTGCAGTGCATTAAGGTTACTAATGTCTCCTCTCCTTTTTCTTGTAATAAAGCTTCTAATTGGTCAAGGTCTAAATTACCTTGGTTATCACAGTCCAAGAAAATCAATTCGATATCATTTTCTTTTGCTAAATGTTCTGTGATATGAAGAACTGCATGATGTTCTAATTTTGATGTAATGATTCTTTTTAAACCATAGGCACATACAAGGCCTTTGATAGCTGCATTGTCAGTTTCAGTTCCACCTGAAGTGAAAATAATTTCTGAAGGTAAAGCATTGATACATTGAGCAATTGATTTACGTGCTTTTTCGAGTTCTGCTTTTGAAGCTCTACCGTGAGCGTGTGTTGAAGATGGATTACCATAAACAGTATCCATTGATTCCATCATTACTTCTTTTACTTGCGGGTCAAGTTGTGTACTTGCTGCACTATCTAAGTAAATACTCATGCTGTGTTTAATTTAGAATTGGTTGTATGTATGTGAAAGTTATAAATATTACACACCAAAGGTGCGAAAATAAATTAAAAAACGGACAATCTAAATAGATTGTCCGCTTGATTATAATTTATTAAGACATCAACAGTCAGATTATTAGGTATTTATCTTTTGTTGGTCTTTATTAAATCTAAAAAATAAACGATTTAAGCTTTGATTATTTCTTTAATATCAGAAATAATTTTTTGTGCTAGATGTTCTGCTGTTTGTTCTGAAGCTGATTCAGAATAAATACGGATGATAGGTTCAGTATTTGATTTTCTCAAATGTACCCACTCCTTATCAAACTCAATTTTTACACCATCAAGTGTATTAACGGGCTGATTTTTATACTTCTCTTCCATCTTTTCTAAGATAAGATCAACATCAATTTCTGGTGTTAGTTCGATCTTATTTTTAGAAATATGATATTCAGGATATGACTTACGTAGCATGTTAGCAGTACCATTGTAATGTGCTAACTTCGATAAAATCAATGCAATTCCTGCTAAAGCATCTCTACCATAATGAAGTTCAGGAAGAATAACACCTCCATTACCTTCACCACCGATCACTGCATTAGTCTCTTTCATCATTTTCACTACGTTTACTTCACCTACAGCCGAAGCAGTGTAAGTACCTCCATGCTTTTCAGTGACATCACGTAATGCTCTTGTTGAAGACATATTAGAAACTGTATTTCCTTTTTTATGTTCTAAAACATAATCAGCAACAGCAACTAATGTATACTCTTCACCAAATGGAGTACCATCTTCTGAAACTAAAGCTAGACGATCCACATCAGGATCTACTATAATTCCAAGGTGGAAGTTTCCATTTTCCAAAGTACGACAGATTTCAGTAATATTCTCTGGTAGTGGCTCTGGATTATGTGGGAATTTGCCATTAGGCTCACAGTATAACTCCTCTACGTGATCCACACCAAGTGCTTCCAATAATTTTGGAACAGCGATACCACCTGTTGAGTTAACACAGTCAATAACTACACGGAATTTTTTTGCACGAATAGCTTCTACATCTACCATTGGTAATGCTAGAATCTTTTCAATATGCTTATCAATGTATGTATCGTCAAGGGTAACTTTTCCTGTTTTTTTGTAATCTACAAATTCAAAGTTTCCTTCTTCTGCATCTTTAAGGATTTCTCCCATTGCTTCAGCAGAAATGAATTCACCTTTGGCATCTAATAGTTTTAGGGCATTCCAATTAGCAGGGTTATGGCTTGCAGTTAAAATAATTCCTCCTGCAGCTCCTTCCATTTCTACAGCCATTTCAACTGTAGGAGTAGTAGAAAGACCTAGGTTGATCACATGAATACCCATTGCCTGTAAGGTTCCTGATACAATATCAGCGAGCCATCCGCCAGAAACACGAGCATCTCTTCCTAAAACAACCTTATTGTTTCCATCAGAGTTTTCAAGGATCCACTTTGCATATGTGGATGAAAATTTTGCTGCATCAATAGGGTTTAATGAATCTTCAGTTGATCCACCGATTGTTCCCCTAATACCTGAAATAGACTTTATTAATGTCAATGTTTCAAAAAATTTGATTAGGCTACAAAATTAATGTTTTAATTCAGAGGTTAAAGTCTTTTAACATACAAATTCGAAGGATAAGGAAATAAATCAATCGATTCTAAATTTTATCGAATGATTCTCTTTTAAAGTGGAATGTTTTAATTCAAAAATAACAAGATCATCTTTTTTGATGGTAAATGAGTCTTTTAAATAGTTGATCTGTAATGAATCTATACATATATAAAGATCTTTGCCATCTTGTTTTGGATAAAAGAAAGACTGTTTATTTTTATACTGTTGTTGATGTGGTTTTATTATCGAAGAGTATTGGTAAGCATTATGTAGACTGTCTCCAAGTATAAAACTATAAATAGAATTTCCAGAAGTAAAACTAAAAGCGGGAGTATTCGTGGCGTAAAATATTATATTTTTATCATGGTTCAACTTATTGTAAATCAATTGACAAGCTATTGTAATTGAAAATAAAAATAAACTATAGCGAATCCTTTTTTTATACATGATTGCATAGAGATAACCAAATAAACTAATGGTCAGCATACTTGCAGAAATTGATGACAATCTTGGAGAAGGAAGTTGATATAAATCTTTGAATATAGAAAGCCAATAGTGTAGTCCTAAATACACGAAATCAAATAAGTTAAGTAGAAAATCTATAGGTAAATGTAAAAGATCAAGGAAGAGGATGAATAGTCCTAAATACATTAAGATACTTATAAATATGCCTGAAAGAAGCCCAGAAAAGAGACTGTAAATTGGAATGTATTCAAAATAATAAGCAACAATAGCCATAGTGCCTAATTGCGCTAGTATTGAAACTATAATTAGAGATAATAAACTTCGTAGTAGAAAAGGTAATTGTTGTATTTTGTCCCAATGAGGAAATAAACCAATAAATAGAACTGCTGAAAAAGACAATAAAAAACCAATGTCTAGTAATAATGAAGGATTGAACAACAGAAAACAAAAAGAGATAAAACTAAGGCTATTAAGTATTGAGATTTTTCTTTTGAATACATTCCCAATGATTAAAAGTGAAAACATACAAACAGCCCTTATTATTGAAGGTGATGCACCTGTTAGGTAGACATAAAACCAAAGAATAGGAATTTGTAGAAGATGAAGTGTTTTCTGATACTTTTTAGGTATTTTCTTCTTCCAGAAAAAAAGTAAATCCAATAGTAAAACGAGTATCCCGACATGCATCCCTGAGAGTGCCAATAAATGCATATTTCCTGTTATTTTAAATAACTCTTTTTCATCAAAAGCGAGTCCTTTTTTATCACCAAGCAATAATGAAAAAGCAATCCCTTTACTCTTTCCTGTGAATGTTTCTTTTACTTTTAAACGGAATGAATTTCTAATTGTATTACTTTTTTTAGGTAAAATGATATTCGTTGTTTCATGTGCATACACTTTATAGTAAATACTTTGATGCCTAAGATATTGATCAAATCGACTACCGAAAGTGTCATTTTTAATTCTATTCATCTCTTGCTCGACATAGATAATAGTTTCTGGTAGGAATTGCTGTTTAGGGACAGTCAAAAAGAGATTTCCTTCAAAAGGAATAATCTGATTTTTATCTTCTAGATACAGTACCTCTCCAATGTAGTTATTAGTCTTCTTTCCCTCTGAAAATAAAGACATAATTTTTAAATAAAATCCTGAATGCGTAGGGATTGGATATTCTTTTGTTTGTAACTTTATAGTTATAAAACCAATACAAAAAACACTTAATAAAAGGATATTGTATACATAAAAGTTTTTTTTGATGAACTTGTTACAAATTCCTAGCGTAAGTATTATTGCTAAAACAATATAAGGGAACTGACGATTAGAGATAAAGTCAAATTGTTGACATAGTAATCCAACTACAATCCCAAATATTAAGACAATATTAATTTTAAAAAAAGGAGCACCTTGAATCATCGTTAAGCTGAATGTTAGTTAGTTTTTGATTTACGCTCGAAATATAAAGAAGATTTTATCCAGATGAAAAAACGTTACTTATTTCTTATGCTAAGTATATTGGTATTTTCTTGCACTGAAAATAGTAAGGCAGAAAAGGAAGCACCAAAAGATGATTTTTTCAATTTTGACTTTTTCGAAGAAGAAGACGAAATGGATTTTGATGAGGAAGAAGAAATCATTGAAGATGATTATCCTATTCCTGCTAAAGAAATTGAAAAAGAAGAGAATATTGAAAAAATTGATGTTCTGGATAAATTAGAAGTTGTTGAAGAGGAAGAGATTGAAATTGACGATGAGGAAGAAATCGAAGATGAAAATCTGGAAGATGATGAAGTCACAATAGATTATTCGGATTATAATGTAAGGTTTAAATCTAAAGAGACTTTGACAATCAATGAGGTTCTAATTGAGAAAAGATTAGAAGATAAAGGCCTTATTAAAAGATATAAATCTCCAAAAAGCTACTTTGATATCTATGATATGGATAAATCCATCGACTGGAGTGGTGCTGGAAACTTCGCTGAGTTTGGGCAGGGTTTCTACGAAAGATCTAAAAATGTATATGGAGGTAAGTTTGTAAAGTTTGCAAATGCTAAAGCTTTTATATTTAGAACTAAAGTTTCATTTGATGACAAACATAATTACTCTAATATAAAAAAATTAAAATCAGATATAGAAAGTACTGACGGTGAAAAGGTAGATGCTATTGTTGTTTTCTTTGGTAAAGGAAATTACGGATATAGGTTTATCTATGAAGCTAATGATGATATGACTTTATTGATTTCAGAAAGTATGGAACTCTATTAGTGATCATCAACAATAAACTTGAAATTAAAATTAACATCAATGAATTTATCGACTTTGACCATTCCCATCATCTTTGTGGGAGGAGTCAGTCCATAATTTATGATGTTAATTTTTTTTGACCCAACAATTTGAAAGTTCTTTCCTTCAAGATGTGGAACTATATAGGTGATATCCTCTACTCTTTCTCTTCCTGCTATTGTCATGCTAACTTTACCTTTCCCTTTGATTTTACCGTCATTGCCTTGAAAAACATACATTGACAACAATTCCATTCTAATTATAGGGTAATTCTCAGCATTTAATAATTCTGTGAATTCTTTGTTCATCATTGCAATTCCACAATCAAAACAAGTTACACAAAAGTCTAAGCCAGTATGTTCTACACCAGCTAATTCCTTAAATATATCCTGTGTCAAGATGAGATTACTTTTGAGTCCATTTTTAAAATTGCAATCAAAAGTATTCACATTTGTCTTTCCAATAATGTACATACTCGTATCAGGTACAACTTCCAATATATATTTGGTAGGTATGTAATCGGCTTTTTGTGCAAATGATGATGTGGATATTAAATTGATAAAAACTAGAAAGAATAAATGCCGCATGACTACTGCTGATAGAATATTAGAGGATTGATATACAATATAAAAATAATATAAAAATTGTAAGACTTAATAGAGAAGTGCTTAATAGAATTTAAAAATGCCTTACTTTTATAATTATTATGTCATAAATTAATAATGAATTAAATAAGCACTCAATGAATCAGTTTACACTCAAAGTAAAAGAAGTCGTTAATGAAACTTCTGACACTGTCACTATAAAATTAAAACAGCCATTATTTAAAAAAGTTCAGTATCAAGCAGGACAATTTTTAACCGTAATTACTGAGGTAAATGGTGAAAAACTTAGAAGATCATATTCAATGTCATCTGCTCCGCATTTGGATGCAACTATTGATATTTCAGTAAAAAGAATCCCAAATGGTAAAGTTTCGAATTATTTAAATGATAATGTTAAGTCTGGAGATTCATTAGAGTTTACAGATCCAATGGGGCAATTTGTTTATGAACCGAATAAGGAACAGGAGAGACATGTGATCTTATGGGGAGCAGGTTCAGGTATTACACCATTATTTTCTATGCTTAAAAGCTGTTTGTTTTTTGAACCACGTTCAAAGGTAACTTTAGTATATGGCAATAGAAATGAGGATACGATTATCTTTAAAGAAAAACTTGAAGAGTTAAAGGAAAAATTTTCTGATCGATTAGAAGTTGTACATGTTTTAAGCCAACCGTCACCTCAATGGGGTGGTTTTGCAGGAAGAATTGATGATGTTGTTGCAATTAATGTCATCAATCGATTATCACTTGTTAATTCGGAACATTATCTATGTGGACCTGAAGGTATGATGGAAGCTGTTACAAGTGCTTTGAAAAGAAGTAAAGTGCCTACTTCAAAGATTTACAGTGAGAGTTTCACACCAGTATCAGGAAATGATCATAGCGATTCGGTATCATCAGAAAATATTACCCTAGTTGTTGACGGTGAAGAACACAGTGTATTTGTAGCTCCAAATCAAACAATTCTAGAGGCAGCTTTAGAAGAAGGATTGGACGTACCTTACTCTTGTCAAAATGGGGTATGTACAGCTTGTAGAGCCAAATGTATATCAGGAAGTGTAGAGATGGGCAATACTTCTGTGTTATCGGATGCAGAAAAGAATGATGGCGACATATTAACATGCATTAGCCACCCATTAAGTGGAAATGTTAAAATAAGCTACTAGTAGTTGACTTATTTATATTTATTTACTTTTTTTTGTTAATGAATCTTGGAATAATAAAATTTTCCTCGTTACTTTGAGTCATCAAGATTGAAGAAAAAAAGAACCCTCTACCTACAAGGTAAAGGGTTACTTCAACTCCTCTTCAATCTGTTCATTTCGCTAAACTTATATCTTTGAAAATATTCAACTATCGTTATTCTATTTAATAGAAATTTTTAGTAAAATATTTTTTCGTATCTATTTGTAAACAGTCTCTTTTCGGTCTATTCCTCTGACATTAATTAATCGACTGTAATAAAGCAAATGAGTTTTAACAACTCCTCTTCTCCCTTCTTCTATTCATCTGACCTTTAATATTTGCCTTACATTATGAACTAACGGGTATGCCTGTTTTTTGGTTATGTAATTGGTTAATTCTTAACGTATTTTTCCTTTTTTTAGGAATCATAATCGTATCCAATAAATTTTCGTAATCTTGGAAAAATACAAATTAAAAAAGGCTAGTGTTTATAAACACTAGCCTTTTTTAATTAAGAATAATTAAACTATTGTATTGCTCCAAAAGTAGTAAGCAATTGTCTAACATCAGCTACCGTTTTAAGATTGTAACGTGCTGCTGAAGCACCTAATCCTACCTTAATTGTATATGATTTTTTAGGTAATGCCTGGAAAGTGTCTTCATCAGTGACATCATCTCCTGCCGCAAAAACAAAATCATAATCATCATCGGCTAAGAATTTTAATGCCGCTTTTCCCTTATTGACATCTTGGCTTTTCACTTCAACTACTTTGTTACCATGCATCACTTGTAAGTTCATGTTAGAAACAAGGTAATTTAAGTTTCCTACTAATTCATTGGCTCTTAAATCACCAAAGTCAGCATCTGCTTTTCTATAATGCCAAGCGATCGAAAATGCTTTTTCCTCTACGAAAGATCCTGGAGTTCTATCTACATTCCTGTCAAGAATACGACTGATTTTTGATTTCCAATCTGAATTAAGGTTATCAATCATTTGGAAACCTTCATTTCCTCTTCTTAACCAAATGCCATGTTCAGCAATGATATCCACTTTAAAACCTTCAAACCAAGCTTCAAGTGTTTCTTTATCTCTACCACTAATAATGACAACTCTATTTTTAGGGTCTTTAGTTAGGTTAGAAACAATTTCTTTTAATTCTTGATCTGGAGACACGGATTGAGGGTCAGCAGCAAATCCCTTTAATGTTCCGTCGTAATCTAAAAAGATGATTCTTTTTTGTGCTGCTTCATATTTTTCAAGCATTCTTTCTTGAGATTTTTTCGGCAATAATCTCATGTTCATAGCCATTTGTCTTTCTTTTATATTATCAAGTTGATTCATGAAGATTTCTACCCATCGATGCACATTGTAGCGTCTTACTTTCTTCTGCATCTCTTTCATACGAAGGCGTTGTTCATCTTCAGGCATTGTAAGTGCAGTATACAGTGCTTCAACGATTTGATTTTCATCATTCGGGTTGATCAAGATAGCTTCAGAAAGTTCTTTTGCAGCACCAGCCATTTCACTTAAGATAAGCACACCTTGTTGATCTGTTTTACTTGCTACAAACTCTTTACATACTAGATTCATTCCATCTCTTAACGGAGTTACTAGTCCTACATCTGAGGCTTTGTAAAGTGCAGATAAACCATCAAAACTAAATGATCTATAGAAGTAATGAATTGGAGACCAGTTCATACGACTATACTTACCATTTATCTTACCCACAAGTGTATCAATTTCTTCTTTCAACGCTTGATATTGATCAACTTTATCTCTCGATGGAACAACGAGGAGAATTAGTGAAACCTCTCCTTGATATTCAGGATATTTTGATAAGAAAGTATCAAAACCAAGAAGTCTATGCTTAATACCTTTGCTGTAATCTAATCGGTCAATAGATAAGATTGATTTATTTTTACTTAACAAGTCGCCATAGGCAATCACCTTTTGTTTAGTTTTTGCAGAATCAGCAGCTTTTTCAAACTTATCATAATCAATACCCATTGGAAAGGCATCAACCGAAACTAATCTATTTTTTACTTTTACAAGGCCCAATGAGCTGTCATAACCTAATAAACGATTGACCGAACTTAGGAAATGTCGCATATCATCATAGGTATGGAAACCGATAAGGTCAGCTCCTAATACACCTTCAAGAGTTTCTTCACGCCAAGGAAGAAGACGGAAAATCTCGTAAGAAGGGAAAGGAATATGATTAAAAAAGCCAATAGTAGCATCTGGTAAAGCTTCTCTTAGCATACCAGGTAATAACAATAACTGATAATCATGAACCCAAATAGTATCTTCAGGCTCGGCATGTTCAAGAATTGCTTTTAAGAATAGTTCATTGACGTGAATATAAGATTCCCATAAATCTTTCTCATAGGTAGCATATTCCGTGAAATAATGAAAAAGAGGCCATAATGTTTTGTTAGAATAACCTTCATAAAACTTCAATACGTCTGTCTGTGTTAAATAAACAGGAGCCATATTGTCTTTTTTAAGCTCTTTTTCTATATGTTTTTTTTCATCGTCATCATGGTCATAAGTACCAGGCCATCCGATCCATAAATTTCCACCTTGTTTATATGTGGTACTAAGTCCTGTTGCTAGTCCACCTGAGCTTGGGTTAAAGCCTAAAGTTCCGTCTTCATTTTTGTTGACGGTTACAGGCAACCTATTGGAGACAATAATTGTTTTTTTAGACATTGAATTATTTGTTAGTTAAAAAATTTGGTAATTATAATATAAATTGAAACACACGTTCCCAATTAAGAAAAACTCCTACGGCTATTCCACCTATAATCGCACCTACGGTAGAGCCTATTAGAAGCATTTTTTGATTATGAACTCTTTCTTTAAGTTTGATTTCAAGTTCAATTTCTTCTGGTAAATCAGATATTAATAAAAGATGATTTTCTCTATTCTGAATTTTAGCGTCATACTCTTTTAATTCTTTTTCTTTGGAATCTAAAATGTCTTGATAATTTTCTAGAACACTGAGTACACTCTCTTTTGATTGCTTTAATTCATCAAAGAGGTCATCAAGTTCTGTATCACTGATAGGTTTTTTTCTTTCAAAAGGAAAATAGATATAAACCCAAAGAAGTACTGTAAAAAGAGAAAGTCCACCAATCCACCACCATAAATATTGTTGAAGGTTGTGTATTAGCTGAAACCAAACATCATTCATATTACTAAAAAATTTGTAGGCAGTATGCCTAATTACATTGAAAAATGTTACACTACAATTTACAATTATTAATCTTAAAGATGTAATGATTTCATGAAATTAAAATTTTTTCTAAACGATTTACTAGAGAAGGTAGGGTATTTTTAGTTATACTTGTATAAGTAAATAGATGTTAATATCCTTATTATCAGTTTAACTACGCTCTATAAAATTATGTCAGAAGACGAATTTATAAATAAAGGCAATAAAGCTTATAAAAATAGTCAATCTCCTCAATCATCCACAAACGATAATGATAAAGAGGAAAAGCTATTAAAAAAAGTTGCTGACTATACCAATAATTTAAAGCTACCTTCTACAAAAACATCAAAAAATGACGCTTGGAATGCTATTCAACATAAAATTAATCAACCTAAGTTTGAAATAGAGAAAAGTAATTTTGTGGATAGAATAACGCAGTCTACCTTTTTGACTAGAGTGGCAGCCGTGATCGGTGTGTTTGTTGGTATTTATACCATATGGTTTTTCTCCAATGATATTGTTCAGGTATCACCTAAAGATGGTACGTTAGAATATACATTTCCTGATGGTTCTGTGGCAATTTTAAAGAAAGGTTCTCAGATACAATTTCTAAAGACTGGATTTGATGGTCATATCTACCTAGATGGTCATGCACAATTTTATGTGAATGATGATGGAGATGAAGACAACATGTTTGAAGTGAAAACAGACCGAACAGTTGTTTATGCTAAGGATGGAAGTAAGTTTGATCTAAGGGATGATAAACACATGTTCCAACTGACAAATATTGGACAGGTGGATATTCAATATCATGAGGAACATAGTATAGAGAAAAAGCAATATGTATTATCAATAGGGAAAACACTTAAAACATTTAATTCAATTTTACCACTTCCTATTGATAAAGGTTTAAAACATACAAAATGGGTAGATGGTAGATTTGCCTATAAAAATGCTCCCTTAATGATGGTAATTTCAGATCTAGAGAAACAATTCGGGATTATTGTAGATCATAAAATTAAACCTAAGGAAATACAATTTACAGGTAATTTTAATGATGACAATATTGAATCTGCATTAACATCAATCTGTGCTAAATTGCCAATCGATTATGTTTTGCAAGGAGAAAAAGTGCTTCTAAAACGAGAGCAGCAAAATTTAGAATCCGAAGATTAAACTCAAATTTTAGTATAAAAAAACCACATACATTTGACATGTATGTGGTTTTTTGTTTCTCAGATTGACAATCAAACTTAGACTTTGATTTCTACGTCAACACCTGAAGGTAAGTCAAGCTTCATTAAAGCATCAACTGTCTTTGGAGAAGACGAGAAGATGTCGATTAAACGCTTGTAAGTACAAAGTTGGAATTGCTCACGTGATTTCTTGTTAACGTGTGGTGAACGAAGAACAGTGAATTTTTCTTTCTTTGTTGGAAGAGGTACAGGACCTGCAACTACAGCGTCTGTTTTCTTTACAGCTTCAACGATTTTACCAGCAGATTTGTCTACTAAGTTGTGATCGTATGACTTAAGCTTGATTCTGATTTTTTGTGTCATATCTTTAATTATGATTGCTAGCCGTCCACTAGCGGTTTATATATTTCATAAACACTGAACCTACCGTTGTAGATTCAGATGTTTATGATTATTGACAATTTATAATTACTTCTTAGCTTCAGCAATTACGTCTTCAGCAACGTTTCTTGGTACTTCTTTGTACTCAGAGAAAGTTAATGAAGCAGATGCACGACCTGAAGTAATAGTACGAAGGTCAGTCACATAACCGAATAACTCTGATAAAGGTACATCAGCTTTGATTACAACTGCACCGTTTGAGATCTCTTGTCCTTTCGGAAGACCACGACGCTTGTTGATATCACCGATAACCGCACCAGTGTACTCATCTGGAGTAACTACAGAAACGTCCATGATAGGCTCAAGGATGATTGGCTGACAAGATTTTGCTGCCGCTTTGAAACCTAATTTAGCTGCTAATTCAAATGATAATGCATCTGAATCGACATCATGGTAAGAACCGTAGAATAAACGAACACGCATAGCGTCGATTGGGTAACCTGCTAAAGCACCATTGTCCATAGCTGCTTCGAAACCTTTTTGTACAGCTGGAATAAATTCTTTTGGAATTACACCACCTTTGATTTCGTCAACAAACTGAAGACCTGGCTTAACAACACCGTCCTCATCTGGCTCAGCTGGGCTAAGTTCGAATTGGATATCAGCGAATTTACCTTTACCACCAGTTTGCTTCTTGTAAGTCTCTCTGTGTTCAGTAGAACCTTTGATAGCCTCACGGTAAGCAACTTGAGGAGCACCTTCGTTAATTTCAACGTTGAATTCTCTCTTAAGACGGTCGATGATGATCTCTAAGTGAAGCTCACCCATACCTCTTAAGATAGTTTGACCAGTTTCGTGGTCAGTTTCAACTGTAAGCGTTGGATCCTCTTCTACTAGTTTAGCGATAGCCATACCTAATTTATCTACGTCACCTTTTGTTTTAGGCTCAATAGCGATACCGATTACCGGCTCAGGGAATACCATCTCTTCTAATACGATTGGAGCACCAAGCTCAACAAGAGTATCACCAGTTTTGATGTCTTTGAAACCTACACCTGCACAAATATCACCTGCTTCCACTTGAGGAATTGGGTTTTGCTTGTTAGAGTGCATTTGCATCAAACGAGAGATACGCTCTTTTTTACCAGTACGCATGTTCAATACATACGAACCAGCTTCTAAAGTACCAGAGTAAGCTCTTAAGAAACATAAACGACCTACGAATGGGTCAGTAGCGATCTTAAATGCTAACGCTGAGAATTTATCTGAAGCATCTGCCTTACGAGTCTCCTCTTCACCTGTTTCAGGGTTAGTACCTTTTGTATCAGGTAAGTCAAGTGGAGATGGTAAGTAAGAACATACAGCGTCAAGAAGTGCTTGAACACCTTTGTTCTTAAATGCAGAACCACACATTACTGGAGAGAATTCCATGTTCATAACAGCCTTACGAACTGCAGCACGAACTTCATCAGCAGTAATTGAATCTGGGTCTTCGAAGAATTTCTCCATCAACTCCTCATTGTGAGTAGAAACCGCCTCGATAAGGTTTTCTCTCCACTCAGCAACTTCGTCTACCATGTCAGCAGGGATGTCGATTACTTCGTAAGTAAAGCCTTGGTCAGCCTCGTTCCAAACGATAGCTTCGTTTGTAATTAAGTCTACAACGCCTCTGAAACCTTCTTCAGCACCGATTGGTAATTGTAAAGGAACTGGAGTTGCACCCAATTTCTCTTCAATTGTTTTTACTGCTTTTAAGAAATCTGCACCAGCACGGTCCATTTTGTTGATGAAACAGATACGAGGTACCTTGTAGTCATCAGCTTGACGCCATACAGTTTCAGATTGAGGTTCTACACCAGAAACGGCACAGAAAAGAGCTACAGCACCATCAAGTACACGTAATGAACGCGCTACTTCAACTGTGAAGTCAACGTGACCAGGAGTGTCAATGATGTTTACTTTGTACTCTTCAGATGCAGGAGTAGCCTTACCCTGTTCAGTTGGGTAGTTCCATGTAGTGGTTGTAGCAGCAGAAGTAATCGTGATACCACGCTCTTGCTCTTGCTCCATCCAGTCCATAGTTGCAGCTCCGTCATGTACCTCACCAATTTTGTGAGATTTACCTGTGTAATAAAGGATACGCTCTGTAGTCGTAGTTTTACCAGCATCAATGTGAGCCATGATACCGATGTTCCTTTGGTGCGAAAGATGGATCTTCTTAGCCACGGATTATTAGAATCTAAAGTGTGAAAATGCTTTATTTGCTTCTGCCATACGATGAGTATCGTCTTTCTTCTTCACTGCAGCGCCCTCTCCACGAGAAGCAGCAATGATTTCGGCAGCTAAACGTTCTTTCATAGTACGCTCGTTACGTTTTCTAGACATAGTGATCATCCACTTCATACCTAGAGACGTTTTACGATCTGGACGTACTTCTACTGGCACTTGGAAAGTAGCACCACCTACACGGCGAGCTTTAACTTCCACTGCAGGCATTACGTTAGAAAGACCTTTCTTCCATACGTCTAATGCGTCAACAGTTTCGCCTTCTTTTGAAAGTTTTTGCTCAACGATTTCTAACGCGTTGTAGAAAATGCTGTATGCAATACTTTTCTTTCCGTCAACCATTAAGTTGTTAACGAATTTTGTTACCATAGTATCACCAAATTTAGGATCTGGTAATACGTAGCGCTTTTTAGGTTTTGCCTTTCTCATTTCTCTAAAGAATAAATAATTTAAGAGATGCCCTTACTGACAAAAATGTCTTGACTTCAGGACTTGGACTTTAATTAATTTTTTTAAGTAAGTAGGTATCTATTACTTCTTAGGTTTCTTAGTACCGTACTTAGAACGACGTTGACCACGTCCTTCAACACCTGCAGTATCAAGTGCTCCACGAACGATGTGATATCTCACACCAGGAAGATCTTTAATACGACCACCACGAATCAAAACGATTGAGTGTTCTTGCAAGTTGTGTCCTTCACCTGGGATATAAGCATTGACTTCCTTACCGTTAGTCAAACGAACCCTTGCTACTTTACGCATCGCCGAGTTAGGCTTCTTAGGCGTAGTAGTGTAAACTCTTGTACATACTCCTCTACGTTGAGGGCATGAATCTAATGCAGGAGATTTAGATTTTAAAACAATCTTCTTTCTTCCTTTTCTAACAAGTTGTTGAATAGTAGGCATTTACTTAACTTTAAATTTAAATGCGTCTAACGTTCGATACTATTAATTCTCGAATGCAAAAATTTTACAGTGGGCAAAGGTATCAATTATTTATGTTAATTCCACATGTTCATGTAAACAATTTGTTATGAGACTGTTATCATTGATTAATAATTGCGTTAATAATGTTTAATTTTCTAATTTTGAGAGAGTTATGGAGTAGATGTGATAGATTTTAATAGGATGCAACCTTTCTATTTTTTTGTAGTCTTTAAAGGTGATATACTATTATTTTATCCTAACTTTAACATAATTATGTGAAATGATGATTATTTTCACATCTTTGTTAGTGTCAACATTACAAAATTTTATTATGCTCAATTTACGCAAATTAATTATCCTAACTTCTGCCTTATTTATAGTAACCTTTACTGCTAATGCTCAGGATCAAAAAAGTGCTAAAAAGAATTCTATATATGTTACCGGGGGATTAGAAATAATGTTCTCTGGAAATACCGGGCTTAAGATTGATGACCAAGAAATTAATAGTGGAGTAATGCGTTTTGCTCCAGTATTTAACTGGCAGACTGTAGTAAATGCAGACCTCAATCCTCATTTAGGCTTTTTTGGTGGTCTTTCAATTCGAAATGTAGGGATGATTTTTGATGTGCCAGAAGCTTATAGAGATCCAAGTTTAGATGGTCCTGTAAGAAAGAAAGTAAGATCTTATAACTTAGGTTTTCCAGTTGGATTTAAATTAGGTAACCTGCATGGTATGTTTATATATGCTGGTTATGAATTTGAAATACCATTACAATACAAAGAGAAAACATTTGTTTCAGAAAGAAAAGAAGATAAGTTTTCTGTATGGTTCACAGATCGTGTGAATTATCAACATAGTTTGATGTTAGGTATTCAATTCCCTTACGGAACGAATTTGAAGTTTAAGTATTACCTCAATGATTACTTTGATTCTTCTTGGGGTTCTGATCAATCTCAAATGGTGGGGACAACTTTAAATTATAATCAAATCTCAGGAAATGTTTTTTATGTTTCGTTGAACTTCAACTTGTTTAGGAATACAAAATTCTATTTCAAAGAATATGAAAAGAAACACACTTTCCCTGAAAGTTGATTTGAAATAAATTGAAAAGAAAAAGGTGGAAACTTGTACATTAAGTTTCCACCTTTTTTTATGAAGATACCTTTTCGGTATTTTTTATAGTCAATGCTTTTTTTGATTTACCAAGATCTTTTGAAATGGTGAATATAAAAGTAGAACCTCCATTTCTATTGTTCTCTACCCAAATATCACCTCCGTGTCGATTAATTATTTTTTTACAATTAGCTAATCCTAAGCCACTTCCGTCGTATTCAGAGGAGTTGTGAAGTCTTGTAAAAGCATCGAAAATTCCTTCTTTCTTTTCGTTATCGATACCAATACCATTATCACTAATTGAAAACTTCCAGTGCTGAACTTGAGAATGACATTTAATTTTTATAATTGGTTTTACCGATTTCAATTGAAATTTCAATGCATTGGTAATAATATTCAGAAATACTCTATAAATTCCTACTTCATAACAAGAAACTGTAGGAAGGTTACCAATAGTTATTTTAGCGGAAGAGGCTTCTATTTCCGCACTTAAATCTTGGATTACATGCTCTACTAAATTATTGATATCAATTGTTCCAGTGTTTTTAAATATGCTGTCATTACCAAAATCTAATAGAGAGAGTACTAAGTGTTTCAATCTTTTTATTGATTTGTGAGCAATCAGAAATTCTTTCTGATTCATAGAAGTTTCTGTAATTGAAAGATCCATTAATTGAGATACACTATTAATAGGAGATTTGATATCATGGCAAGCGTGATAAACAAAGTTTTCAATTTCTTTATTTTTCTGAAGTAATTCTAATTCTATTTTTTTGGTCTTACTGATATCAATAAATGCACCTATAAAAGAAGTAGTTTTTCCATTTTCATCATATTCGAAACCACTGTCCTGAGAAAAACACCATTTCCAATCTCCTTTTTTTGTTTTGAATCTATATTCTATTGAAAAAACATCACCTCTTTTAGCATTTATGACTTTTTCAATATGATTTTCAATATTTTCTCGATCGTTTGGATGAAATAATGACATAAATTCTTCTTGACTCATTCGATCTAGGTCTTCTCTTTTGTATCCTAGTAAGTCAGTGTATTTAGAATTGATATATATATTTCTAGATGTTTTTAGATCAAAAATATAAATGCCATTAATAGAATTATGATCTATTTTATCGATAAATGTTTTTCGCTCAAGCAGCTCCTTTTTGATATTATAATCATTGGTAACATTTCTTGTAATCAAATTTAATCGATATACTTCTCCATTTTTAATATAAGGCGTGACAGTTGTAGCATAATGTAAAGCCCCTAATGGAGAAGGAAAGTCAATCTCATATCCATCAGGCAAACCCGTTTCAAAGACTTTATTTAACTTATTTCTTACCAGGTCTTTGGTGTATTCACTAGGAAGTAAATCAATTAAAGAAGCACCAATAACCTCTTCTTTGGATAAACCAGGAGAAACATGATTGATAAAACGAATTTTAAAGTTTCGATCAATTTGGAAAAGGTGATCTGTATTGTGTTCAATTAATGAAGAGTATAGATCAAGCTTGTCTCTTAATGGATTTTTATATTTAAAGAATCGATTGATATCTACAATCATGGCGATTGCTTTTCTCGAATCATTGATTTCTATACTACTTAAAGAGATTTCAACATTGATTTCCGTACCGTTTTGATGCTTTATTTTAATGGGATCTGTATTTCCCATTTTTCTTGTTTTTGGTTTTCGGAAAAAAGAATGAAATTTCTCCTGATGACCATGTACTGTAGCCTTAGGCATTAGTATTGACATGGGTCTGCCTATCAGGTTTTCAGGTTTATAACCTAAAACATCAGTTAAAGCATCATTTGCAAACTCAATGATGCCTTCCTCATTCACCATGATTAGTGCTTCCGATAGGTTTTTGAGTATTGTAAGTTGAGTATCCAAAATAGCAATAGTTTATAGGTAATTAAATTAGAATAGGTAAATTAATAATAGAAATTAAGTTAGTACTAGTTGAAAATCAAATTTGTTTAAACATGAATATAAGATTAAAGAAATTATGAAAGTGAATCTTTAAATCGTACATAAAAATTAAAAACCCTTCTCAAGTTTCTTACTTAAGAAGGGAATAATTGTAGATTAAAGACCTACTGTAATACCAAAGTTGAATCCCCAATATCCTGTTGCATCATAGCCTTTTGAAGGTGCTTGATAATTATATTTTACATTCGTATTAAAAGCAAAGTTGGTGTCTGAAATTGGAATCATTACTCCTACTTCTGGAGCTATTGCAAAACCCCAAAATTTATCTGATACAGCAACTCCACCAACAGTTTTGGTGTAATAATTTCCAGATGCTCCAATACCAATACCAGCGTAAGGTTTTAGATTTGTATTTACTGTGGGGTAATAATGAATCGTAGCTAAAGTGCTAAAGTTATTATTATATCTAAATTCCTCTCCCGAGATCGCAGCACTATTATTTTGATATGTTTGATAACCCACTGATTGATTAAATCGATTGTAAGTCATACTCATGCCAACTGAAACATTATCATTTAAAAAGTGTCTATAATCTAAGGTCAATCCTCTGTATGATGCATCAGTGATATAATCATTTATTCCAGAAGAAGGTACAGAAATATTATAGGTAAATGTCAGAATATCATTTCCTTGCTGAGCTTGAACGGAAGTTAGACCAACAAAAAATAACAATATTGAAAAGATAGCAAATTTTAAATTTTTCATTTTTTGATTGTTTAATGATGCTTATAGAAGTTAAAACGCCTTTTTATTGTTATTCTATTTCAAAAAATCACTATGATACTTCAAATTTTAACTTATCCTTTTAGCAAATAAGAATAAGATAAATATCAATTTATAGCTATTGTATTTCATTCTTTTGAGAGGAATGAATAATGCCTTCAATGTCTTTTTTTGATATAAGATATCCTGATTAATTTATTCTTAACATAAACAATAGGAATTGATGGAAATCGAAATATTAAAAGATTGGAAAGAAATATTCAATGGTGAATTATCAGAGAATACAGTAACGTTTGATAACCGAATAGCAGTAGGAAAAATTGAAGGGTTTATTCATCAGGAATATATACATGTTTTGCGGTTTGATTTTGAAATGAGAGGGCAGAAATCTTTCGGAGGGAATGATTTTGAAGGAGAAGATAATTTCATTCCTATTTTCTTTGAAGAACCTTACAGTAACAGTGCTGCTGAAATGGATTTACTGAAAGAAGAAATGGAGAAAAGAGACTTTAAAATTAATGGAGTTTTTACAACCAATAATCTTGAGAATCTTTGGTGGGATTTTAATCCAAAGAAAAGAATACGATTTGTTTCTGTACGTTTGAAAAAGGATTATTTTTTCACTTACGTTAAAAAGTCATCTTATTTATCTTCAATTTTTAAAGAGGATGAACCCTTTTATGTCATAGACCACTTTACTCCACTATTAGGTTCTCTATTCTTGAGGTCTTTTGAGATTACATCTGAGACTTTATTTAGAAATGAGATGATGCATTCAGTAGGAATTCATCTAATTGCTGTATTTTTTGAGAAGTTATCTGAAAGAGCTATGCTGAATGAAAATAATAATTACTCATTCAGTACTCAACCAGTATTGAAAGCAAGGTCATTATTAAATACAAGATGGGATAAAGGATTGACAATTGATGTCTTAGCAAGGGAGTGTGGACTGAGTGCAAGTCGTCTGAGAGCCTTATTTAAGGAAACATTTGGTATTACAATTCATAAATATCATAATGATGTGAAATTGGAAGCTGCACGGTCTATGCTACTAGAAGGAAGAAAAAGTATTTACATGATTGCCGCTGAACTTAGCTTTTCGAGCACAAGTCATTTTATCACTTCTTTTCGAAAAAAATTTGATATTACTCCCAAAGAGTATCAATTGAAAAACAATAAAGACTAGATATCTGAAATGATCAGTTACCTAGCCTTCTTAAGTTAGATTGTAGTTAAATTAAGATTTATATTCTTGGTGAAGCAACTCCATAAATAACGCTTATTCCTTTTCCTCCACCTCTTGTTCTATTGATTTCAGAATTATCTAAACCCACTACTGTTTTTTCATTATCCCAATTATTAGCAATCCATACATTTCCTACATAATCTACTTGTACATCTGTAATGTCTTGAATATTACCACTGACATATTTGTGGATTAATTCTCCTTTTTTCATTCCTAAATCAGGGAGGTCACTTGTCGCTATATTTAATACATTCCCTGCTAAGAAATTGGCATCCCAAACTTGGTTATTTCCATCAACTGTAATACCCCAAGGACCTGTGATTTGAGCTTTATTTGTATCAATAATACAAGCAGGTTTTTTAGGATTATTTTTATTAAGGCGTACTACTGCTCCCGTTTTATTGGAAGTATGGTATGGCCAATTATTGATTGAATATCTACCAAGTAAAGTAAATTGTTCCATGATACTTAAAGAAGGATCTACTTTTGGTACTTTTACATTCATACTGAAGCTATTATTTACCCAAATCTGATCATTATTATCAATAGCTAAACCTCTTACAGAGATACCTCCAGATAAATAATTTGTAGTTTCTGAAGGATGATCTCCATTGAACATTGTAACGTAATAACCTGCACTATTTCCTACCCAAACATTATTTTCATGATCAACAACTACTGAGAATGGAGAAGCTAAACCAGGAACTTTTACGACTTCCCCCTTTTTGGGATCACCACCTTTAAAGCGAATCATTTGATTCATTGTAGCATCGCAAATCCAAACATCATTGTTTATTGGAGAAGCATAAATACCATGTAGATTACCGACTTTTCCTTTTATTGTAGCTTCTGTCATTTTACCATTTTGCTCTATCGTATATACATGTCCATTTAAACTTGAAGTCCATATTTTAGAAGAATCAATTCCAGTTCCCCAACCGACACCATTTAGTTGTGGTGCTTTAAAACCTGTAATGGCAGGTGAAAGAGGTTTCCCGTTAGGTGCTAATTTTATAACACCACCACCAATATTTCTAAGTGTATTGGATTCAGAACCAGGCATCCAATTTTGACCACTCCAAATATTATTTTCTTTATCAATCACTAACTTACCTGGAGCATAAATACCACCACCATTAAATTCAAGAATTAAAGCATAATCATTTGGTGTTTCTTCCAGATATGGCACGTAAGTACTATTTCTTACACCATCATCATTTTTAGGGAATAGCTTAGAGAATGCATCAAAAATATCTTTTTTATTGACCCATGAATGCTTATACATCATTGCAGTAGCATCTAAAATATCTCTTGGATGTTCATTGTTAAGAGTAAATAAATCGAATATGTTTTTCTTAGATATATGACCTTCATTATAAGCGTCAATTAAATTAATAATGGTATTAAATCGTCCCATAGTATTGGATTCTGTTAAGTTATCACCATTTAAGATTGTTTTTCCATAGAACCCAGTATGCACATCAGCTAGATTTTCAATGTTTAAATAAGCAATATTTAATCGTTTTGTGTTTCCTTGTATTATTCCTTGGTGAATAAACTGAGCATAAATTGCAGAGGTAGCCACTGTAGTGATTGGGCTAATGGTAATCGAATCTTGAAGTGCTTCTTTTTTGACAACACTTACTAAAGAAAGTTGCTCATCATCAAATGCTTCTACTAACAAAACATCATTGTTATTGAAGTCGTCTCTAAGATCAAATCCAAATGTTTTTCCCTGTGTATTACCTTCACCAAGAAATACTGGAATACCTTTCGTTAGTTTAAATACTCTAATCGAATATTGCTGAGGAATAGTGGCTAAAACTTTCCCTTTGATGTGCATCAATTGGTCATTGACATTATTTCTTAGTGTAAAATAAACAGCAAAAAGGATTGAGAATACTAATGAGATGTAAAATAAAAAGCGTTTCATAATTATATTTTTTGATTGTTATAATTATGGAAACGCCTAATTTTAGTCTATATATAACATATTTTTATTAATCGATTTCAAAAAATAACTTTTTGATAATAAATGAGCTATGTATTAGACTAATGAGTAGAAATGCAACTGCTAGTTCGATAAGAAAGTTAATAGGGTTAGTTCTAATGTATAATTCCGTGAGAATTGCTCCAATCATTGTAGCAGAAAGTAAGGTATACCCTACTAAAGCTACTCGGTCTCTGTGGATTCTGTTTCTTAAAAAGATAGAAATAAAGAGAAGAAGCCCGATGATGAACTCTGTATATCCTGTAAAATACATAAAGCCTATTCCATTGATATTTAATACCTCTCCAAATTGAGTAAATCCTTGTACAGATACAGGCATAGCCATTATTTTATGACTAGCAAAATAGAACATCATTATGCTGCTAATAATTTTTAAACAGATAGAAATCGTTTTGACTGCGGCACATTCATGAAAAATCTTGCCTGTTGAGTTATTGATATTTAAGTCTAATTCGGTTTGCATTGTAGTGAATGATATTTTATTAGGTTATTATTTGATACAAATATCATATAGAAAGGTTAGTTAGTAGTAGTGGAGAATTCCCTAGGGGTTGTGGATTTTTCCTTTTTATTGTATACCTATAACTTATTATCCTTTTTATTTTCTGAATTCATAAATTAAAACAGATGAGATAAATCCTAACAAAGTCAAGGAAATTAAAAATAATACTCTCCAAGGTCTATAATCATAAACCATAGAAGGGTAGATACAATTGAGAATAAAGAAAGTTAAGCCTAATAAATAATTACTTTTTTGTCTTAATCTTATAGAGATATTGTAGACAAATAAAAGAATTGAAAAAAAGAGCATTGAATAAAAAATAGTAATTCCAAAGTTTGCAGTAGGATGGTTTATTGGAAATAACCAATAAGTAATATCATGAACTACAATTATTACAATCAATTGAATGACGGAAATAAGGAAAGCTTGGAGTGACTTTTTTAAAACAATACTACTTTTCATAGGGATATAAAATTAGTTGATGTATTCACTTACTTTAATTTCAACATAATTATCTTTTTGTTCAAATGATATACCCTCAAATACTATATTTTCGGGTGCATCTTCGACTTCAATATTAATATGTTTAGTATTTGAAAAATTGTCAACAAAGTAATATGATGAATCTTGAAGTGCCTTTGTATATTCTTCCAAGTCCATTTCTTGAACGACTTGAATAGTTTTTGGTAGCCAATAATCTAAACTGTCTAGAGGAATACCAACTTTTGATTTTATGATTACAGAGGTAGCAAAGTGATAACAACCGCCTTTATGATAAAGAAGTGAGTCGTTATTTAAAGTAGTTACTATGTAGTTCCGAATACTATCCCATTTTGCATTTGTATGTCCCAATTCTTGGGAGTGTAAACTGAACGCTGTCTCGTTTTTAATTCAGAGTTTAATTTCTTTCTCAGTTCATAATTAAGTTTCTTTTTTCAAGAAGAACAACTTTTATGATACATTTTAAAAGTGATATTTCATTTTTGACAAGGGTGACGACGAAGGAGTCAATTTATCTTCCCTTTTCAAAGATGAAGTATCGCTTTATTTTTGTGTCAAAAAGTGTTTTTCTGATCAAAGATCGATCGGCATTCTTTCCCCAAATTTGATCTTTAATTGTTGAACAGTTAAAGCCCAATTATTGATAGGCATAGTCCATTTTTTACTAATATTATTAAGAGCCAAATAGATCAATTTAAGCAC
>NZ_JBSWYJ010000011.1:0-158553 GCF_056161045.1 Flammeovirga sp. AWQ4_249 | reverse complement strand
GAACCCCTACCCATCGTCGCCTTGGTGAGCCGTTACCTGCACCAACTAGCTAATGGGACGCATACCTATCTTTATCCGATAAATCTTTAATTATTAAACAATGCTGTCTTATAATACTATGGAGTATTAATCCGAATTTCTCCGGGCTATCCTCCAGATAAAGGTAAGTTGTATACGCGTTACGCACCCGTGCGCCGGTCGTCATCAATATGCAAGCACATCATGTTACCCCTCGACTTGCATGTATTAGGCCTGCCGCTAGCGTTCATCCTGAGCCAGGATCAAACTCTCCATTGTAAGAATCTTTAGATCTTTGTAAGGCGTATGTAATACGCCGCTACCGATCAATGTTTTATACCTGTCTCTACGAACTTATTATCTAGTTAAAAGAATTAACTGTAATTGGGATCCGCTTTCGCTGATCTTATAATTACTTTTTCATTACATCAAAAGAACGTTTGAACCGAAGTTCAATGATCTGTTATTCAGATTTTTATTTACTTTAAACCGTTGTTTAAAGCTGCCTCGTTTTTCAGAAGCGAGTGCAAAGGTAAGAATTTTTCTTTTTAACTTCCAAATCTTTTTTGAAAAAATTTTGAAGTTTTTTTTTGAGTCAATTTTCATTCTCACAACACTCTGTTTTTATCACATCCAAGGATGTTTTAAAAGTGGCTTCCGTTAAAGGTGAGTGCAAAGGTAAGAAAGAAAATTTAATCTGCAATATCTATTTTGTTTTATTTAGAAACTCATTTAGATATCTGATTCTTAATCTTTTGGCGTATGCTTTACGCCTCTACACACATCATGTTTTTTCCTTAGCCGTTTACTGAAGGGAGTGCAAAGGTAATAGAAGGTTTTTTAAATGCAATAAATGAACTAAGAAAAGAATATCAATGAATCCTAACAATATTATAAGTGACTTATAAACAGAATATTATTACTTTTTATTTAAATCAAAAAAGATTGCATTAGCCAATAAATGCATGCCATTACCCCAAAAACCACGGATTAAGGGATCATCTACAAAATAATATACCTCACCTTTTCTAAATTTTTCTGCAGATATTAAACTTGTTCCTTTGATGATCTTTTGAAGGTTATAACCCATATAGCCTGATACAGGTTCACTCTTATTTACTACTCCTATATTGTAACCATGATTTAGTAATGGTAAATGATGAGCATTTTCTTTGATAAGATAATAATTAGTAGATAAACCTTTTGTTATTAATTCATCAGCGGGTAGTTCTGTTTCAATTATACACCCTAAGGCTTTATTTTCAATTTTATCTTTATCTCTCAAATTATCTTCTTTATAGATTTTATTGAGTTTCTTAGACATTTCAAGTTCATGAATGTCAAATGAAACTTTTATGGCATCTTCTAATAAGATTACCTTTCCTCCTCGATCCATAAATAATTCTATCATTTTAGAATACTTTTCACCATATTCTCCATCACATAATATCAATGTATTTGACTTTAACAGATCAAAAGATGTCAACTTGCTCTTGTATTCAATATCTACAGGGTAATGAAGAACTTTATCAAAATAATGCCATAGGCTTCCAAATCTAACTGGGTTTACTCCTTCTCCTCCTACAATTGTTATCAAAGGTTTATCCATGATTTTAATATTCTGGTCTATACCTGAATTATCAAAATGAATTAATCTATAGTTTATATTATATATTTCAGTAGTCTCTTTAAAAGCAGTAAATGTCTTAGACATACTTAAACCAAAATATGGTAATAATAAAGTTCCTTTCTTTATAATAGATTCTTCATAAATAATATCATTTCCTAAATAACCTACTTTAATACCTTTATTTAAAAGTTCAGCTACATATTTTATATCCTTTAAGGACTCCCATTCTAAAATAAAAAAAGTAGAATCGGTTAATTCATCTTCATCAATGTATGGCTTACTTTTTTTGACTGTAAATTCTTCAGTATTTTCAAAAGTAACTTCTGTTTCTATTACATCTAATCCAAAAGCATAAGGTAATGACCATGCTGTTAAATCATATGTAGTTGAATCTGTAAAAATTGCTTTAGGTTCAAATAGTACTTTTAATGCTTTTCCTTGTTTTTGATTTGTAGATAATAGAATATCTCCTTTTTGTACTTTTCGAGTTCTTATTTCTTGATGTATATAACTATACCCTTCAACTTCTTTATTTTCTAGTATTTTTTGACATTCAATACCATGTTCTTTTAGAAGATTTGTTACATATTCTATATTATAGGCATTGTTTACATTGCTTTTGATAATGTAATTCTTTACACTGTTCTTATTTGAATTAAAAAATGCCTCAAATTCAGAAAGAAGATTCTCTTTATACTCTACTGCTAAAATTAATGTAAGCATCGATGTTTCATAATGCTTTTTTATTCTTCCTTCTAGCGTAATTTCTTCTTCACTTTTTTTACTTTTATAAGAAAGTCCAGCTACACCATGTCCTCCTTGTTCAAATGTGAATCCAACAGCTCCATTAAAACACGTCCAACTATCACCGTAACTTGGGTACAATAAATCAAAAACCTTTTCAGAGAAATATTCCCAATCTTGATCTTCAAAATATTTACTATACTTCTCTGAGGCTATTTTATGATATTTCCTTTGCCAACTGGTTACTTCATTATGAATAGGATCAGCCGAAGGACCAAAAAAATAAGAATATTGAGGCATCATTTCATGATAATCAACAAAAACATGTGGGTACCATTTTCTATATATCTTATTTCTTAACCTTGTTTCTTTTTGTGTTAACCAAGCCCAATCTCTATTTAGGTCAAAAAGGTAATGATTAAATCGACCAGATGGCCATGGTTCTACATGTTCCCATGAGGAAGGATTACTATTAATGAAGGTTCCTTGTTTAGCCTTAAAATTATTTACATACCTATCCCTACCATCAGGGTTTAGGCAAGGATCGATTATTACTATAATCTCTTTTAATAATTCATCATACGTTGATTTTGTCAATTCATAAGCTACTTTCATAGCTACTTCAGATCCTGATGCTTCATTACCATGGACATTATACCCTAACCATACAATAGATTTGTCATAGTTAGGCTCACCATCTATAAAACCAGCTCTTTTTAAATTAGAAACTCTAATTTCTTCAAGATTTATAATGTTTTCTTTTGATGAAATAGCCAAAACAAATAAAGGTCTACCTTCTTCTGTTTTACCATATGGAATGTATTCAATTTTTGCAGTCTCATTCGAAAGGTAATTCAAATATTCATTTACTTTAAAATGGTAAGTGAATTGAGAACCTAATGGGTATTCTAAAAATTCCGTTGGAGATTTAAGTGTTTGACTAAATGAAAATGTTGATAAAAAAGATAAACAGATCCACTGAAAAGTAAACAGTAGTCTTTGCATAGTTTTGACTGAATATTGATGAATTAACTTAAGTAAATTAGCAAGAGTAAATTGGAAAGCCTAAAATCTATCTAAAAAGTATATTTTCATTCTAATCTTTTATCCTAAAAGGAACTGAAAATCAATTGGTTTTATTTCTTTTCTCAGAATATATTACATACTATTTCTATAATGATAGTATAAATTATAATTATACAATTTACACTTACTGGATAACCAAATTTTATTCTGTTTTTCATGTATTAGACAATTTTAATAATTATATTAGTTTACATAAATCAAAATATAAACACATGAATAGTACTTAATACATTTTTTATATAATAAATTTCATAATCAAAATAATTTCATTATAATTGTGATAAGGTATCCCCCTTAACGCAATTAATACTATAAATACTACTGATCATTTTTTCATGCGACTATTAACATTACTAGCTATTATGTATTTCACTTTTTCAACAAATACATCTTATGCTATCGTCGACAACAATGAACCTACTTCAAAGGCAGAAAAGCTAGAAGAAGGGCCAAATTCTTCAAACACTCGCTTCATTTTTCTTAAGACGGTAAAGAAAGACTGTCTAGAAGGTGACACTGAGATTGTATCTTCAATCATCAAAGTAGATATGAACAATTTCTCACAGGAGAAGTTTAAAATTCTAGCTCAGTTTGAAAAAGAAATTTCAAAAAAGTACCCTAAAAATGTAATACAAATCAATGTGAATTGTATTGAAGGTATTTATTCGGATTTGAGAAGTGCTACAAATGCTAAAAAAGCAGTCATTGATGATGTTAAGCAATCAAGTTCAATTGTTTTGAAATAAAAAAAGCGAAGTTTCTTTCGAAACCCCGCTTTTAACTCACTCTACAACATCTTATTTATTCTTAAATACTAGTTGATCATTTTCCACATCAATTAGTACTATTGAATCTTTATGGACATCTCCTTTTAGGATAGATTTTGATAAATCATTCAAGATGTATCTTTGCATTACTCTTTTCAATGGTCTTGCTCCAAATTCTGGTTCATAACCTAGATCTGAAATTTTATTCAGTGCTTCAGGAGTAATTTCAATCTCGATGCCATTTGTACGGATACGATTTTGGATATCCTTAAATTGTATCGCCGCAATCTTTCTCATGTTCTCTCTTGTAAGAGGTTGGAACATTAATATTTCGTCGATTCTATTTAAGAATTCAGGACGTACCGTATTTTTCAATAGATCTAGTGCTTGATCTTTACATTGGTCAAGAATCTCTTCTTTCTCAACAGTTGATCCTGCTTTTTCAAGATCTCCAATTTTATCCATCATAAAATGTGCTCCCATATTGGAAGTCATGATAACAATTGTATTCTTAAAGTCAGCAACACGACCTTTATTATCAGTTAGGCGTCCATCATCCAATACTTGTAATAAGATATTGAATACATCTGGATGAGCCTTTTCAATTTCATCTAATAAGATTACTGAATAAGGTCTTCTTCTTACTTCTTCAGTAAGTTGTCCACCTTCATCATAACCCACGTAGCCCGGAGGCGCTCCGATCAGACGGCTTACAGCATGTTTCTCTTGATATTCTGACATATCAATACGAACCATCGCTTTTTCATCATCGAATAAGTAATCTGCTAAAGCTTTCGCTAATTCAGTTTTACCCACACCTGTAGTACCTAAGAAAAGAAATGATCCAATAGGTCTTCTCGGATCTTGTAAACCAGCACGACTTCTTCTTACTGCATCTGAAATAGCAGTAATTGCTTCGTCTTGCCCTGCCACTCGTTGTCCAAGTTCTTGCTCTAGATGTAAAAGTTTTTCTCTTTCACCTTGTACCATTTTAGCTACAGGAATACCTGTCCATCTTGACACTACCTCAGCGATATCTTCATTTGTTACTTCAGTACGAAGCATTACATTTCCAGAAGTTGATTCCTCTTCTGCATCTTTTTGTAAAACTTCTAATTGCTTTTCAGCTTGTACTATTTTTCCGTAACGAATTTCAGCAACTCGACCATAGTCGCCAGCGCGTTCTGCTTGATCTGCTTCTATCTTATACTTATCAATATCACGTTTCAATTGTTTGATTGAGTCCAACGTTTGTTTTTCACGCTTCCACTCATCTTCCAATTCATTTAATTTACCTGTTAAAACACGGATTTGATCAGTTAAGATATTTTCTTTCTCAACGTCTTTTTCTCTACGGATTGCTTCTCTTTCAATTTCCAATTGCATTACTTTTCTTCTGATTTCATCAACCTCTTCTGGAGATGAATTCATTTGAATACGCATTCTTGAAGCTGCTTCGTCCATTAAGTCAATTGCCTTATCTGGAAGGAAACGATCCGAGATATATCTATTTGAAAGTTCTACTGAAGCGATAATTGCATCGTCCTTGATTCTAACACCATGGTGAACTTCATATTTTTCTTTAATACCTCTAAGAATTGAGATGGCATCATCCACTGAAGGTTCTCCTACATTTACAGGTTGGAAACGTCTCTCTAATGCTTTATCCTTTTCAATATATTTTTGATATTCTTTTAAAGTTGTAGCACCAATAGATCTTAGCTCACCTCTTGCCAATGCTGGCTTTAATAAGTTAGCAGCATCCATTGCACTATCACCACCTGCTCCAGCACCAATCAAAGTATGGATTTCATCTATGAATAAGATGATTTTTCCATCAGCACTTTGTACTTCTTTGATAACTGCCTTTAATCTTTCTTCAAACTCACCTTTGTATTTTGCACCAGCAACCAATGCTCCCATATCCAAAGAAGCAATACTAATATCTTCTAAGTTTTCAGGAATATCACCTGCTACAATTCTTTGTGCTAAACCTTCTGCGATTGCTGTTTTACCAACACCTGGCTCACCAATCAACATTGGGTTATTCTTTGTTCTTCTAGAAAGTATTTGAAGTACACGGCGAATTTCTTCATCACGACCTATAACAGGGTCCAATTTGCCATCTCTGGCCATTTGCGTTAAGTCAATCGCGTATCTTTCTAATGACTGATACTGACCTTCTGCATTTTGGTCTGTTACTTTATTTCCTTTTCTAAGTTCAATTATAGCTTTCTTTAAATAGTCTTTTGTAAAACCTGCTTGGCTTAACAACTGACCTACTTTATCACCACCATCTAATAAACCTAATAATATATGTTCAACTGCTACAAACTCATCTTCCATTTCAGTCATGAAACGTTCTGCTGCTTGTAAAGCTTTTGCTGCATCGTTTGATAAATAAGGATTATCTCCTGAAGACTTTGGGTAACTTTCTACTATAGCATCTACTCTATTATTTAAGTTAGCCTTATCTGCTTTGATCTTGTTGGTCAAAAAAGTGATCATGTTGTCTTCTTGTTCAATGATCGCTTTTAATATATGACCTGTTTCTATTACTTGTTGTTGTAATCCTTTAGCAATCGTCTGTGCCTTTTGCAAAGCCTCTTGCGATCGGATTGTATATTTTTCAAAATTCATATTCTAATTGTTTATTTAAATTAAGTTTTTGAGAAACCTTTGAGCGTTTTCGATATTTAATAAATCAATAACCGTTCAAAAATGACTAATCGGTCAAATTTTCCGAAATCAACTCAAAAGTATTCATCAAGCACGACAAAAAGTCATTAAACCCTTGAAAAACACTATTTTAGTACGACATTATGTCTATGATGTTTAGTTTTAGGGAACATATAATTGAATTATAATGTGAATGTATATGAAGCTTTAAAGAAATGATTGACTGCTTTTAATTTATGATTGTCTTTTTAGTAGATGAAGAAATAAATGACACTTATATAACAGTAAAACACTATGATGACATTCTTAAAATACTTTGGTTTAGCACTTCTTACTTTCTTTATATTGATTAAATATATATTTCTAGGAAAGTAAAAAAAGGGCAGTCATCTTTCGACAACTACCCTTTTCATTCTATAAACAAAACTTACTCCTATAAGAAGTTAGGTAAGTCTAATTTCTTAGATATTCTATATGCAGCATTCATCAAACCTACATGACTATAGGTTTGAGGGAAGTTGCCCCATTGACTACCATCTGATGAATCAACATCTTCTGATAACAGACCAACATGATTTTCATAACTACTTACTTTTTCGAAATAATCAATCGCATCATTTAATCTACCTACACAAGCTAATGCTTCGATATACCAGTAAGCACATATTAAAAATGTAGTTTCTGGTGCTCCAAAATCATCAACATGTCTGTAACGATAGAAAAGTCCATCTTTCGCCATTAATTCTTTTTCCATTCCAGCTAAGTGACGCTTTGCTCTTTCAGAATTTGGATCCAGATAGTTCATTGTGATAAGTTGTAAGCAAGAAGCATCCATATCTTTAGCTCCTGCAGCTTGCATATAAACACCCGTTTCTTCATCATAGCATCTTTCAATCATTTCTGCTGCACGTTCTTTGATTTTTAATGCTTTGTCTGCCATTTTCACGTCCTCAAAATATTGAGCCATTTTATAAGCAGCTGAAGCACCCGCCCAGTGGAATAAGAAAGTATAACAATAGTGACCAGGGCGATCTCTGAATTCCCATAATCCAGCATCTTTCTCTTCCATTGTATCTGCTATCTTTTGTAAAGTATGCTCTACTAATTTCTTTGTATGCATTCTGTACTTATTCGTAAAACGCTTATCAGCATATAATGGAAGAAGAGATGTGAGTACTTGACCATACACATCATTTTGAATATGAGTGTATGCATCATTACCTATCCTTACTGGTCGGTTTTCACCTAAATACCCTTTTAAAGGCATTTCAATTTCAGTAATTTTCTTTTGAGCTGTAATGGTATAAAGCGGTTGATATCTATCTTCCTCTTGTTTCGTTACATTCTCAATATATTTGAAATAGGCTTCTACTTCTTCAAAGTGACCAATGTTATTGAAAGCATTTAATGTGTAATAGGTATCACGCATCCAACAATAACGATAATCCCAGTTACGTGTACTCTTGTGATACTCTGGAAGTGATGTTGTACCTGAGGCAATAATAGCACCTGTATCCTCGTATTGATGTATTTTTAAGATTAATGAAGAACGTATAAGTTTTTCTTGATGGAAGAAGCTAATACTTGTAGATTTCACCCAATTTCTCCAATATCTCTTAGTTCTAGTATAGAAGTTTTCAACTGTATTTTCGATTGCAGCCTCTAATGGAGCTCCATAAGTTAGTACTGTATATACAGCACCACTTAATACAAATGAGTTTCCTTCCATAACATAGGATAAAGGAATATTGGTTGTTAACCTCATTTGTTGATCAAAACCTTCAAAGCGAATATGATTACTTCCTTGAGATTTTTGTGGAGTCATTTCTCCATAGTTACCTCTAGGGTCACAAATTACTTTTACTGAAGGTGTACCTTGCATTGGCTCAATTTTACGAACCATCATTAATGGCTTATAATAACGATCATCTTGCTCAAATCGAGGAGCAAAATCAGTTACCTTATAATCTCCATCTTCAGTGTATATTTCTGTCACTAATATATTCGTATTAGTCACATAATATTGCTTTGTCTTTTTAATTTTTGCTAAAGGCTTAACTGAAAACTCACCTCCTTTTTCGTCATCTAGTAAGTCACCAAAAATAAAACTGCTGTCGAATCTTGGCCAACACAACCATCTAACACTTGCTTTTGTATCGATATAGGCCATAAACGCACAGTTACCGATGACACCCATGTCATATTTATTATGCGGATTTTTCATGTCTGTAATGTCTGTTTTTGTAGTTAATTATTAATCTATTGGACGTGAGTATTTGACAATTTACTATAAATTTCAACAAAATGTAAAACTTTCAAATGGTAAGTACAAAGAATAATGTGTTATAAAAATCATAAATTAATTATCTATTCATCTAAAATTTAATAATAAGGGAGTTGTTTTTTAATAAGAATAGTAATTATATAAACAGCAACATCATGATATTTTTTATATATTGTCTCCTGAACATTTTTTTAAACAATTACTTCAACCATGAAAAAATTTGTATTTGCTTTGATTCTAGGGTTGATTGGTCTTGTAGCTAATGCTCAAGATACAACTGGTCCAGTTATTACATTTGCTGAAAAAACATATGAGTTTGGTGATATCCACCAAGGAGATGTAGTAGAGCATACTTTTAAATTTACAAACACAGGTGATACGCCTTTAGTAATTACTAATGTGACTACAACTTGTGGATGTACTGCCCCTAATTGGCCTAAAGAACCTATCCAACCAGGTGATGAAGGTGAGATTTTAGTTAAATTCAATAGTAGAGGAAAAAGAGGTGTTCAAAATAAACCTATAACCGTTTACTCTAATGCAAAGACAACTACTAAGATTTCTATTACAACAAATGTTCTTGTTCAATAATTAGAATAGTAGTTAAATAAAAAACGCATGCTTTCAACTAAAAGCATGCGTTTTTTTATTATGTTGATCTAAATTACTTTTCCCATATCTGAAAGAACTCATCATCTAATTTCTTTTGAAAACCTAAAGTCGATAAAATTTGCTCACACTCTTGAGCCTCTTCCTCCGTTAATATATTATTGAAAGGATGAATTTCGAAGAAGATACTTTTAAGTTGACTTAAAAAAGGTTGGAAATCTCTTAGAATATTTAATTCACCTCCTTCAATATCCATTATCAATGTATCAAATTTTAGTTTATATTTTTCTTCTAAAGCTTCGGGTGTAATCCCATCAACTTCCACTTTTCTTGAACTTTCTACATTTGCACTTCCTTCGACAATCGAATCTTGAATATTAAAAGTTAACTTCTCAGCTTTAGTTAGGATCTTATTCTCTATAGAAAACTGACAATTATTCTTTTCTTTATTATGTTCAAGGTGTTTGATTAAAAAAGGATTTGCTTCTACAGTAACATGCTTTTTCTTATCATATAATACATTATTGATTACACAAGAAACAACACCAATACAACCTCCAAGTTCTAAAACAGTGGCATTTTTATCTAAATATTGAGGAATAAACATCCTTTCTTGTTTCTCATACCAACCCAAAGTAAATGCACCTCTAAAAAAGCGAGTTGTTAATTCTTTTGGTATTGTATAAACATTACCATTTGCTTTAAATTCTTTTTGAATAAAGTCAAAAATAAAACCAGCGATAAACTGTTTTATTGGTAAATATATATTCAGAAGTAAATAATTCATTTATCTAAAAAAATCGTTCGTGTAATATTGCTTTGCACTGAAACGCTAAGGAAATAGAAAAAAAAGAGCGATACAAACAAGTACCGCTCTTTTTAGGTTTGAAATTACTTCACAATGTAAATAATCTCTTTTTTCAAATCCTTTATGGCTGTTGAGATATCAGATAAATGATCTAAAGTCTTTTCAGCACTTTGATCTCCCAATACTTTCAAGTTGTTCTTTTGTCTGAAAGTTTGTTTGATTTCATTCCATCTATCTAATTCTCCTACTGTCAAGATTTCAATTAGTTCTTTAAACTTTAAAAGGTTCTCTTCTGCTGCACTTGTCAACGTTTGAGATTCATTTTCATAATGTGAAACCACTAGTTCCTGTAACTCTTTCTCATTCATTAATGGAGAAAGCTTTTCAGCTAGTTTATTCATATTACGATAGGACCCCTGTAGTTTAAAAGGAGGTTCAACTCTGTAATCATCATCTTGTGCCGCTGATGCAACATAAGCTTGGTTCACCTTCAGAATAACACTTTGAACATATAACAACTGTCTGAAGATTTTAATGCTTTCTTCTTTTTCATCAGTTGAAATATTGATCTCCAATTCTAAATTCTGAAGATTATCATTCTTAATAGCACTAATCAATGTGTATAAATCTTTCTTCGGGTAATTAGTCCATTGAGAGATAAATTGATTTGAAGTAAGACAATTCTCGATATAACTTAATTCGAAAGCCGTTTGCGTACTTCCGATTACCTCACCCAAATTATAAGTATCAGCTCTATTGGCTAACATATCTGGAATCTGGAATTTATCACCTGATTCAGTATACGGGTTCCCTGCCATAATCACACAGAACCTTTTCCCTCTTAGATCATAGGTTTTTGTATTACCTTTGTATACTCCTTCTATTTTTCTTTGTCCATCACAAAGTGAGATAAACTTCTGTAAAAACTCAGGGTTACAATGTTGGATATCGTCTAGATAAAGCATGATGTTATTTCCCATCTCTAAGGCTAAACCTAACTTTTCCAATTCTTCCCTTGCTGTTGCATTTGGTGCTTCTTCAGGGTCTAATGACAATACTTGATGCCCTATCGATGGTCCATTAATCTTCATGAAAATTAATCCCAAACGATTCGCAACATATTCCATTAAAGTAGTCTTACCATAACCTGGAGGAGAAATCAATAAGAGTAATCCCATAAGGTCTGTTCTCTTTTTAACTCCTGCTGCTCCAATCTGTTTTGATAAGTTTTCTCCAATTAACGGAAGATAGACATCATTAATCAATCTATTTCTTACAAAAGAAGAAAGTACTTTTGGTTCGAATGAAGAAAGTTTTACTTCTTTCTTGAAAGCATCTAAAACTTCCCTTTTCTGAGCAGTATATTGTTCAAATAATGGTAAGCTATTATAAAGGTGCTTTTTCATTCTTGCCATAAAATCATAGAAGTTAAATTGATATTTTCCTTCATTGATTAAACTATGATCTCCTAATAAACCTTCTATCTGTTGTTCTGTTTCAACTTTTGATAATGCTCTATCAGCTTTGAATGTTTCTAGTAAAAGTAAACTTGCCTCTAAAGTGTATGATGAATATTCTGATTCATTTTCCTTAAAAGAAGCCGATTTAAATAAGGTAGACCAACCGATTTCCATAAACGTCAATAGCTTTTCCCATTGACCTGAAAGTTTACTGATATGTTGATCAAAAGCCTCTTTTACATTTTGAGCAAGAAGTAATCTTTTGAATTCCTCTGCCAAGAAGTTTGCCTTTTCGCTGATTTCAAAATAACCGTAAGTCAAAAGATCCATTAGACAATAGCCAATTTCTTCAACTGCTGTTTCTAATTCTAGATTCAACTTTTTCAACATGACTTCAACATGTGGAGTGATGTATTTTAAAATTGAAGATGGATCTGCTTTTTCTTCAAAAAGAGAAGAGAAAAGTGAGAATCCACTGGCCCATTCTTGAATGATTTCCTTTTCTTTCTTTGGAATTTCTTTTAGCCAAACAATCTGAGCTAATGCTCTAGTTACAGAATCATAGCATAAAGTTTTTAGAGAAGTATTCATTGATGCATACACTCTAATTACTTTTAAAGCATCAAGGTCATGAACTCCTTTTAAATAACCATCATTTAGTGAAGCTCCCATATGTTGTTGGATATCCTTCAACAATTCTTCTTCACTTTGATCGACTATATTAGACGCATTTTTATTTGCTAAAAATTGATAGGCTAAATACTCTCCTCTATATACTGCAGATGATTCAGAAGGTAGAGACATTGTCCAAACCTCTTTCGTACTTAAAAGACTTTCATCTTTTACCTCTTCAAAGAAGTCTGTTCCAGTAAGATGATAAAATAAATTTCCTTTTCTTTCAATGATTGTAGCTCCTAATTCTTGTTGAGCTACTGCAAAAGAATGCTTTCCGAAACGGATAAAACCTGGACCGTCAACATTTAATTCATTACGGTCTCTTAATTGGCGAATGGCTTCTTTCTGTGCTTTCTTTAATGCACCAAGAACCTCTTCTCCTTTTGAAGTTTCTCCTAAATCAATTAGACTTTTTGCTGTCTCTCTTAATTTTTCAATTAAAAGATCCGTTGAGAAGTAAGCAATCAATTGATCCTCTTTTTCCATCTTTTTAGCTTTCGCTAAGATGGATTGAATCATTCGATCTGCTGAGTTACGTAAACGTAAAACTCTTTTATTACGAACTTCTTCTAATTGAATTTTCTTTGTTTCAAAAACTGTAGCAACCTCCTCTCTTTTCTTTTCAAGCTGTTCAGCAAAATCATCAAAGTCTGCAAACTTCCCTTCTAGTTCTTCTATCTGAGCCGATAGTTTACTGAGGTATTCATCACATTCTTCTGGAGCTGTCGAGATATCTAAGAAACTGGAAACAGATTGTTCCAATAAACGATATTGAGCTGTAAACTCAGCATCAGCTTCTTGTTTTCCTAGTTGATTTTTCTTTTCTCTTGCTTGTGCCTGAACGTTATTGAGGGAAGAAAATAACTGAGAAATATTATTGATGATCTCTGCTGTTTGAGTAGCATCCTTAATCTTAAGGTTAGAAACCGTTTCAATTAATAATTCTAATTCTTTCCCTAAAGCTGTCAGTTCTTCTATTGCTTCTTCTACATCAATTGTTTTTTTCCAAGTGGGTAATTGATTTCGAAGTTCTTCAATCTTTGTTGTAAAAGCAGTCAATGCATCTTCTCCTAAAAGGAATTGAATACACCTTTCACCTAGTTTTAAAGAATGTTCTTTAAGCTTTTCTTCTTTTTCCTCAATTGGAGGAATTTCAATGTAACGAACTTCTTTTAAGCTAACCGCCTTTCCTCTTAATGCTCTCAGTGAAGCAAGACCTTTTACATAGTCTCTAATGTCTTTATAAATTCCTCTATCAATTTGACGAGTAATTGCTAAACATTCTTCATCAAAGGCTTTTTGTTCTTCTACAGCATTTTTACGTTGACGACTTACTTTTTCGTATTCTTCAATCGCCGCTGTTGCCGTTCCTTTGATTTCTTCAACTGGAACTAAAAGGTTACCTACATCTTCTCGTCCAAGCCATGGATACATATCAATTACTACAGATGCTTCTTGCAAAATATCTGAGTAAAGTCCCATGTAATTATCTGACTTTTGACATAACACATTGATACCATTCAATTGTGCCATGGCTTTTACCACTTCCTTATTCCCTAGATTTACTAAGTAATGATCATTTTCAGTAGTGGTTTCTACTAAATCTGCATCAACAAAAGGAGACTGTAAAATTTGTAGGTTATGAACTTTCCTTGGTTCTTCATCTGCTTTAAAGTAGACTAATTCTCCATTCGGGAATAAAGAATAGCCATTACATTTTAAAGGTGGCTGAACTGATTGTTCAATGACATTATAAGAAAGTAAAATATACTCTCCTGTATCTCTTTGATAGAATACAAATAGATAATCTTCACCATTAGGAGCTACTATTTTTTTCTTGAAAACCCAATCGTGTTCTTCTTGTTCAAAAAGCTTATACTCTCCATTTTGAAGGTAATATCCATTTGAGAAAACGATACCTTGTTCTTCTGGTAAGAAAATACAAGCATTAGAAATCGTATTGACTCTAAGTGCTGTTTTTAATTTATCATTGTAGACAAAGTATCTCCATTCTTTTTCTCTGTAAGGAAGAATTTTTAAAAGAATAATATTTCCAAGATCAGCATAATGGAATTCTCCATCTTCCAATCTTTGTTCTTTTTCTTCTACTTCCTCAGCATATATTCCTTCACCATCTAAGGTGTTGTCTTCAATTTTAATGGTAAGGTCACCTCCTACCGTTTCTACAAATACCCTATCAAGGATAGAAACGTGTGGATGTTCACCTTCTCTAAAATCATTTCTTGATGTTTTTTGCCATTTGAAATCATGTTGTGGAGGAAATACTACTTCATGATCACTTCTAGCATCAACATATTTTAAAGCACTTCCTGAGATTTCCCATTTGAATGCTTTGATATCTCCAACTCGATCGCTCAATTGAAAGAGCATGTACAAGTTGTTTCCAGCTTTAAAGAATTGAGCAAACTTTGTATCTTTTTGGTATTGATACAGTTCGCTAAAATCTTTGATAAACTGTTTATCTTCTATTAGGGATAAGGATTCATTTTTAAATCCATGAGATTCATTATCGTATGAATATACACTGAATACATCTGATAATGCCATCTCTTGTCTTAGTCCCAATTGTACATTATAACCGAAAAGGAAGGTTTTTCCTATTGGTATCATGTCTCTGGCGATACAGTTATTTTCTGTCATTAATCGCTCTGAGGCAATGAGTCCAATTTCTATGGAACCGAAGATTTCTTTTCTTAATGTATTGAGTTGGTCTAAGGATTTGTGAAGTTCCTTACCACTGTTTTGTAGTCGTTGTTGGAGAAGTTCGTAAGTTCCGTTTTCTAACATAAGTGTGGTTTGTTACTCAATTTTTCGTTAGCGTGATATTTTAATAAGCTACTTTCAAGGTACTTTCTTCTTCATTTTTGTCTTGAAACAAAAACGAAGCAAAAAATTCAAGACTGAGAATCTAAAAGCTAAATTTAATTTCAATCGCCTAAATGATTTAAACTCGCTTTCGCTCAAACAGTAAATCATTTGTTACGGCTCATTTCAATAAATTCTTAACGCTTTTATCTTCAAGGTCAATATCAAAGAGGTAGCTTTAAGATCTAACTAAAAGTTGATGTGACTTAAAATTAGAGGGTAAGGTTGAAGCATTTTACTTCAACCTTAATTTCTCCGACAATATTATTTGATAAACATTGATGCTGCAGCTGTTGCAATACCTGTTTTTTCAGCTGTTGCCAATGCACTGTCTAACCATGTTTTTTGAAGATCATCGTCAGACATCATTTTCATTTTGTTCAATAAGCCTGCAACACTTAAGTTTTTAACATCTTCTGTTGTTACACCCAATTGATCAATGTAACCTCTTACTTTTCCAATGATATTATTTCCATCAGAGGAATCAAGTAAGTTGTCTTTTACTTCAGTGGCTACGCTACTTGTTTGGAAGAATGACTCCACAGATTCACCCATGCTGATAGATTTGATGATTTTGTCGTACACTTGACTTTCACCACCGATGATCTTGATATCACTGCTCTTCACTGCTTCGGCCATTACTTGAGCTTGTGCTTTCGTCAATTCCTGTTGCATTTGGAATTTCGCTAAGGCTAATTCTTTCTCTTGGTTCAATTGTAATTTGAATCTCTCCAATTCTTTAATTGCCTCATCCATATGTGCAGTTGCTTTTGCTTCTGCCTCGATACGTTGTGCTTCTACTAATGCTTTTTCTTGTAATACTTTCGCTTCCGCTAAACCTTCTAATTCGATTGCTTTCGACTTCTTCTCCATTCCTTCTGCTTCAGCAATCATTTTTTGTCTTAAGATTTCAGCCTCTGCTTCACCCAATTGTTTGTTGGCTAATGCTTGTGCTTCAGAAGTTGCTGCGATGTATTGTGCTTCTGCAGTAGCTTCTTTCTCTCTTGCAATGGCTTTTGCCTCGTTCACTTGAGCTTCAGCAAAACCAGAAGTTGCTTGTTCTTTTACTTTCGCGTCTGCTAATGTTTTAATAGCAGCCGCTTTTTGGTTTGAAGTTTCAAAATCAGCTGCAGCTTCAATTTTTTGTTGTTCAGCATTTAGTTTTGCAGCTTCTTTTTGTGCCTCAGCAGCTTTTAACTCCATCATTAAGTTTTCTTCTGCTTTTTGTTCTGCTAAAGTGATTGCCACTTTCTTCTGACGTTGTGCTTCTGCAAATGCTTCTGTATCCTTAATTCTCTCTTGCTCTTCAACTACTGATTTCTCTACCGCTACTCTCTCTTTGATTACATCTTGAATATCACGTTTTTGTTCTTCCAACGTTTTCTCTTTTGCAATCTGTGCTAACTCAACAACTTTCTGCTTATCTGTTTCCGCTAATTGTCTTTCTTTTTCAATTCGCTCGTTTTCTAAAGCTTCTGTTTTCTCAATATTCTTTTGAGCTACTAAAATTTCACGCTCTTTGTTTTTCTCTTGAATTTCAAGTTCTTCATCTACTTGTAACTTGATCTTCTCTGTTTTTAAGCGTTCTTCCTGAACAATTGATTCAGTGGTTGCTTCTTCTTTCGCTTTTAATGTATTGATTTCTCTTCTTTGACGCTCTTCCGCTTCTACTCTTTGTTTCTCTAAAACAAGAACAGCTTCTTCTTTCTCTACATCTTGCTTCTTGATCTTTTTCTCTTCTTCATTTTTGATCAAGTTTGCTTGAATTTTTTGTTTCGCTGTTAGATCAATAATCTTCTTGATACCTTCAGCATCTAAAATGTTATCTGGATCTAAGTTTTCAACATTTGTTTGCTCCAAATAGTCAATTGCACAATCATCCAAAACATATCCATTCAGATCAGTACCAATGATGTCGATTACTTCTTGTTTTACTTTTTCTCTAGAATTATATAATTCAATAAAATCGAAACGTTTACCAATAGTTTTTAATGCTTCTGAGAATTTTGCTTCAAATAATGAGGTAAGGAGTTCAGTGTCGGATGCTCTTTCACATCCTACTGTTTGTGCTACAGTTCCAATATCGTTTGTATTATTATTTACACGAATAAAAAATACTACTCTAATATCAGCTCTAAGGTTATCTCTACAAATCAAACCCTGCTTTCCTTCTCTACTAATTTCAATACTCTTTAATGAGATATCCATCATTTCTGCTCTATGCAAAACCGGAATAACTGTACCCCCTTCTGTAATTACTTTAAGTCCTCGAATACCAGTTCTTACCAATGCTTTTCCTTGAGGTACTTTTTTGTAAAAGCTTACAAAATACCCGATAATACCTAATAGAATTACACCAAAGAAAGATGCGATTGCTATTACTAATTGTGATGTCATGATTAGTTAAAAATTAAAGTGATAAAATTATATATACTGAATAGTTAATCGTTAGAGATTGCTTTAAGTACTCTATTCTAATTCATATTAATAAAATCAAAAGATTCAAATATCATTTCTTAAACAGGTTCAACGAAGTAGCAATTTTCTGTAGCATCAAAATCTACCACTACGGCTTCTTCCCCTTTTGAAAGGATATTATGTTCTTCTAATGTTTTGATATAAATCTTTTGTTCAGCGTTTCCAATGTAAACAGATGCTTGTCCTTTTTTATCTTTTGAAGCTGGAATCAAAATAGTAGAAACCTTTCCTACTACATCTCGATCTACTTCTTCATTCATATTTTTAAAAATGAAAGTAAAGGGGTAAACACAAAATCTTGTTAGAAATACTGATACAATCAAAATTGGTAATGCAGCTCCAAATGCTATCCATCCAGATTCATTCCCTATGTAGTGATTTCCAAGAACTGAAAATACCCACATTAAAAGTGATAAAAATGAAAAGACTAACATAAAAGGTACTTTTCCTAAATAAAGGAATCCGGCTACGTTTGTGAAAACTCCACTGTCAGAATTTAAACCATCGACATCAGTATCAACATCTGCATCAAGGTCAATATCTCCATCCAATTGAAAATCCAAAGTATCTGGAGATAAAACACCTATCATTACATTGATCCAATACAAAAGGCATAAAATAACAAGGAATGTATAAGGTAAATTTACCAGTTTAGCGGCTTCGTTTAATAGTTCCATTTTGCTTTAAGTTTATATCCTCCAAGTTAATAAGAAAACAAATTAGTTGATCCTTACAACTAAGAGTTTAAATGTATTAACGTATCTAACAAAAAAATAGTTGAGGAAATTATATTCCACAACTACTTCTTTAACAAATTATAAATTATGTAATTTTAATTTGAAACAAACCTTAATTTGGTATATACACAAGGTATCCAAATATAATTTTCATTACTGTTCTCCGAATTTATCTTTTAAAAAGTTGATAGCATCTTGTGCTTCTTTTTCATTAAAGGTTGCTAGTGAGTCTGCTAACTCTTTGCCTTTAGGGTAACCACCAAACATTGCAGGAGCATTTCCATAATACCTTAAAAGTCCCCAATGAGCTGGAATGTGTTGAGGATTTAATTCTATTGCCTTTTCAAATGCAGCTTTTGATTTGGGAGCGATTTGCATCAACTTAAACATATTAGCTCCTTTCGCTTGTTGGCCCAAACTAGCTCCATAATAATAATGGTAATCTGCATTTGTTGGGACATTAGTCATTAATTTCTCAAAAACCTCTTCAGCTTCTTCATTTTTCCATTGGCCCAAATAGCATAAACCTAGAAGCTCTTTTGCTTTATTTTCTTCCTTTATATAAGGTGCTAATAAATCTGGGATATTTGTAAAATCCTCTTCCTTGAGAAGTTGCTCAACTTTTACTATTAATTCTTTATCCATTATTTATTTCTTAATTGTTTAAAGAACTTCATTATTATCTCATGACATTCTTCTTCTAATATACCTGTTGTGTATTTCGCTCTTGGATGAGCTAATTTTTCAGAATATGCTTTAAATCCTCTTTTTTCATCTGATGCTCCGTAAACTATTCTCCCAACTTGTGCCCAAAATATTGCACCTGCACACATTGCACAAGGCTCAAGTGTTACATATAATGTACAATTACTTAAATGTCTTGAACCAATATGATTGGTTGCTGCAGTAATCGCTAACATTTCAGCATGAGCAGTGGGGTCATTTAGTTTTTCAGTTTGATTATATCCTTTACCTATGACCTTTCCATTGGCTACTATTAGTGCTCCAACTGGAATCTCTCCTTCATCAAAAGCATTTTTTGCTTCTTCCAAAGCCAACCTCATAAATTTTATATCTTCTGCAGAATCACTCATTTTTATTGTATTATTCTAATAATCAGTGGTTAATGAATAAATAATCACTTAATCTTAATTTTTAAAATTTAGGAGTTCAAATCCTCTTTTTGGACTCATTTTTAAGTCAAAAAAAGGCCTGTTTAGACGAAATAGGTCATCTTTTCGATGAACGCGTCTTATCCTTAGATGAAGGAATTTGAATATTCTTAATATTTTCAAACATTTATGATACGGAATTTTTTAAAGAAGTACTCCCGAAGAATTGATGGTGATATTTATACTTTTTTCAATAATTATCAATCATTCAGCAATAAAGTACTTTGAGTTAACGTTTTAAAAGCACGAAGGATGAAAAATTATACGCTCTCAGATCAAGAATTAATATCTCAATACCTAAACGGAAGCGAGGTAGCCTTTGAACAACTACTTAACAAGTATAAGAACAAGCTATTTACTAGCATCTTATTAATTGTAAAAGATGAGTATGTAGCTGAAGACTTGTTGCAAGATACATTCATTAAGGCAATAAAAATGATTCGTGCTGGGAAATATAATGAGGAAGGTAAGTTTATGCCATGGATTTCAAGAATTGCTCATAATATGGCAATTGATTATTTCCGTAAGCAAAAGCGTTACCCTACTATCGTCATGGAAGATGGAAGTAGTGTTTTTGATACTTTAGATTTCTCTGAAAACTCAATTGAGGATCAAAAAATCTTAGTTGAAACACAAAAGAACGTTAGAAATCTTGTAGACCGTTTGCCTGATTCGCAAAGAGAAGTTCTTGTAATGCGTCACTACATGCAAATGAGTTTTCAAGAAATCGCTGATTCTACAGGTGTAAGTATTAATACTGCATTAGGTAGAATGCGTTATGCCCTCATCAACCTTCGTAAAATGATGGAGCAACAAAGCGAAAATTCCAATAATGCAATTAGACAAAAAACATCTAAACAGAGAGTGTTCTAATAAAGTATTAAGCATGCTTTATAGAGATACATCTTACATTACTTTAAACGATGAAGATAAAACTGATATTTTCAGTGATAGTAGTTGTGAGGAGTTTTTGAATCACGGTGTTAAAGTAAAAGCAGCACTAAACCGTATTAATGAAAAACCTAGTCGAAAGACTATTCAAAATATTATGGACTTTGCTAGAGAGGCAATAGACCATTAAAATTCTTCGAACAGATTAACGATATAACTCAAAAAGAAGGTTACTAGATTTAGTAACCTTCTTTTTGTTAAAATTATTAAATAAAAAAGTAACATAGTAACTATTTTGTTACTGATTCGTTGAAAACTGATAAATACCAAACTTAAAACGATTCAAAAATGAAAAAAATTAAATTCTCAATGATCCTATTCATGTTTCTTTCCATTATTAATATGGCATGTGATAATACAGATTATGATCCTAAACATGATGATAATAAGCAAGAACATGATAACGACCACGATGATGATGATGACGATCATGATGATGATAAAAATGATCATGACGATAAAGATGATAATGATAGATTATTCTTCTATCAATCATAATATAAACTACTCTTGTTCATATTGTTAATAATCAAAAAGTAGATCAACATCATATATCTATGATTCGTTTACTTTTAAAATATTCGATTTAAAATCCACAAAAAATGATTAAAAATAAACTATTTGTTATTCCATTAGCAATCATCTCTTACTTTTTAGTAAGCTGCTCTTCAGATGATTCTGTTAACCCTAATGATTTATCTAATGAAGTTTCTGATTATATCGAGCAATATTTTCCTAATGAAGATATTAGTGAAGTAGAAATTGATAATGACGGAACTGATGTTACTTTATCAAATGGTCTTGAATTAGAGTTCAATTATAAAGGTGATATCACTTCAATTGAATCTGATGACAATAAAGCTCTTCCAGAAAATGTAATTCCAGATCCAATAGAAGATTATATTGATTCACATTACCCTAATGCTAAAATTGTAAGTTGGGAAAAAGATGGTTCAAATCAAGAAGTTGAATTATCTAATGATGTAACGCTAATCTTCGATAATAATAATGAATTTGTTCGTGTAGACCGCGACTAATTATCTCTTCTTCTTTCTCACTAAACGATTCATATAATGAAAAATAGATATTTTACTTTACTTTCACTTATATTCCTTTCATTCATCACTTTCAGTTGTCATGAAAGAGATCAAGAAGATGAATATACTCCTGTTGCTGAGGATCAACTTCCTGATGAAATCATGGCATATATTCAAGACTATTTTCCTAATGAAACTATCGTAGATGCTGATTTTGATAATAATGATATGGAATGGGAAGTAGAACTTTCAAATCATATTGTTTTAGATTTTAATAATTTTAATCAGATTGAAGCAATTGATTCAGAAAGTAATGAGGCACTTCCTGAAAGTGTAATACCTAATCCTATTAATATTTATGTTTCTACAGATTATCCCAATGAATATGTTGTAAGTTGGGAGAAAGACGGTAGTTACCAAAAAGTAGAACTTTCTAATGATGTAGAAATCGTTTTTGATATGGCTGGAAATGTAATATCAATCGATGGAGAACCTGTTGAAGAGGGAGGTATTATTATGGTACCTCAAGAAATTGATGACTATATCAATCAATATTTTCCTGATGCATCAGTTGTAGATGTAGACGAAGATGATGACAGTTATGAAGTTACTTTATCTAATGGTTTTGAATTAGAGTTCAATAAAAATTATGAAATCATTTCTATTGGTTCTGATGATGATTCTATACCACTACCTAATAATGTAATTCCTTCTGATGTTCTTGATTACATCAATAATGTATATCCAGGACAACAAATTGTTGGTTGGGAAATTGAAAATGGTATGCAAAAAGTAGAACTCTCAGAAGACTTTACTTTACTATTTGATATGGATAATAATTTTGTTGGTATCGATAGAGATTAATCCATCTTAATTAATAAAAAAGCCAGATTCGAAATCTAACGAATCTGGCTTTTTTGTATACCTATGTTTATTCTAGATAATATTGTATTTCAATCCCATGCTAACAGTGTAAGCATTTGCCTTAGCTGAGATTTGATTATCTGAACTTTGATCGGTTAGAGAAACACCATAAGATGTACCAAGAGTGATAGAAGACTTTGGTGAAAGTTTATAGCTTAACTCTGCTCCTAATTGACCTGATAGATAAACTGATTTATCTAGAATACTATCTGATAGATTATCTGTACTTTTTTGATCAACGATTAGGTTAGTGACTAAAGCAGAATACAGAGAAAGTTTTACTTTTTTCTTTTCTATTGCATAACCTACTTTTACAGGAATAGCAACAATCTTTTGATTTACTTTTCCAAGTTCAGTAATGCCAGATTTAAAATCATATTCTGAATAGTTGATTCCTGATTCCACAAAAACTCCTTTCTCGAACTGTACTCCTGCATTGATTCCAAAAGATGGAGAAATTGTATTTTCAGAAATCAATTTGCCTTCTCTTTTGATATTAGGATTATAACTTACCATTCCTACTTGGCCTCCGAAGTAAAATGTTTTATCTTTTTTCTCTTTTTGTAAAATGGCCTTACTCACCTTTACAAGTCCTAATTCGTTTAATTGATATTCGTTCTCATCAATATCATTGTTTATTGACGCTCTTTCGATTTTATCAATAACCAATTTCTCCTTTTTAGTTTTTTCAAAAAATATAGAGGATGAAGATGATTTCGCAATATCTTTTACTTTATGAATTTGTTTTACAGCAATTGTATTTAATTCTTTCGTAGCGTCTGCTTCAAATAATGAACCTGGAACGATAGCAGCAGTATTTACAAGTTGATTAGGTGCTTGGTAAGCTATTGTTTTAGACTTTGGTCCATCATTAATCATTAGGAAACTTGTCAATAAACTTACTGTAATGATTGCAGCAACTGATTTGAAGAAAGTAAAATGGTTCTTTTTGGTATTTATTTCCTCTACCTCACTTTCAATATCCTCCCATAATCCTGGAGGTGGAGATACATGCTCATCTTGAAAAGCTCCTTCCCAGAACTTATCAAAATCGTCTCGATTATCCTCTTTCCATTGCATAATAACTTCTTTCTATTTGAGACTCTTCAATCAATTCTTTTAAAAGTTTTCTTGCTCTAGAAAACTGTGATTTTGAAGTACCTTCTGTTACTCCTGTCATTTCAGCAATTTCCTTGTGCTTATATCCTTCAATTGCATATAAGTTGAAAATCACTCGACATCCATCAGGTAACTTCTGTAATAAAGCTAAAAGTTCTTGGAAACTATAGTCTGATAAAGCTACGGCTTCTTCTTTTAGATCATACATGTCATTTACATCCATCATTGGATATAAGTATAGTTTGGAACGTTGATAGTTGATCGCTGTGTTGACCACTATTCTTCTCATCCAGTGTTTTAGGGACGATTCATTTCTAAATGAATCGATTTTCTTGAATATTTTTACAAACGATTCTTGTAAAATATCCCTTGCATCTTCTTCAGTTCTAGAATACCGACAAGCCACTGCCATTAAAACTCCACTATACTGATCATACAGTTTTCTTTGAATGCGCTTATCGCCGACTTTACAACCTTGAATTAATTCTTCATCTCTTAACATGATAGATTAAGTTAAGTGTTTACCACCCTACAAGTAGGATTCTAAAAAATCAATATACAGCTACTACATGATGCAAGATTTTGACATTTAATTTGACACTATCAAGTAGTATTTACGCTGCTTACCTTAAGTCAATTGTGTCGTTAGCATTTATAGAATGCTTAATAGTATAGACACATAAAATGATAAAATTGAGTAGAGGTATATTTATTTCAAGGTAGATAAATATTGTTACATACTGATTATTAGCTAGTTATATTTTTAATTATTTCACAAATACACTTAATGACTATTAAAAAAATATTTAAACAATCTTAAATAAGCATCAATTTGTTAATTTTCATCTCTTATTTAATTGGACTTCTAATGTGTTAGATTTAAATTTTCTCTTAGAATTTTCCTATGAAACCAAAATGGATTTTAGCTAAGTTGGTGGATAAAGGAATTTCATTGGTTCTACCTAAGGCATAAGCAATGGAGAAATCACCTGATTTTGTAGAAATATTAATCCCTGCTCCTACACCAATTGGAGCATCCCATTCTTCTTTAAAGCCAGAAATTCCTATATCAGTAAAGGCAAATAAATAAGATTGATCACCAATATTAATCCTCGGTTCAAACGTTAAATATGTATATCGGTCCACAAACAATTCTCCTTCGTTAAATCCTCTTATCGAACGAAATCCACCTATTCTTAAAAGTTCATTCTTATATAAATGATCTCCTAACATTTGAGCAGCATTTAATTTTAAGTAACCTTCAAGCCATTTTGATAAACCGAAATAATATTCTGCTTCAAAGTTCCAATGTAAAAGGATTGATTTTTCAGGAATTCCATCATACACTTCTTGAGGTAGAGAAGGGTTATAAATAATTGTTCTTTGTCCACCCATTATCAGAAAAGAATACCTTAAACCCCTCCTTGGTGCCAAGGGATCATCTAAATTTTGCCAATCATAAGACATTGAATAGGTCGTAGATTTAGTATCATTGAGTGTATCAATATCAGTTTCTGTAAGTTCTCTTAAAATTCTACTTGTATTCCAAGTTACACCAAATGCTAAATTTGCTCTTGTTGAAACTCTCCTTCTAATATTTACTCCATTTTCAACTTTTAAAAAGGTTGTATCTTGTTGCTGAAGGTTAATATCATAACCAATATCAAAAGAAGTTTTTAAAAACCTTGGATGGTAGTAACTCGCATTAAACCATTGAGAGTCATTATCTGGTTTTTTCCAATCAATATAAAATCGTTTACCTGTTCCAAAGGGGTTCCAAAGGTCTAGCATTACTTGTCCTGTCAATAACAATTCTCCTTCTTGTTGACCATTAGGTGCAAATCCTATCATACCATCCGCTCTACTTGCTCTCCTTTTCTCTAAGGGTATTTCAACCATTGCCTTACCATATTCAAAAACAACATCAGGTTGCTTTTTCAATTTTAAATAGGGCGTTTCCTCAAGAAGAATAGCTGCTCTATCCACATTTCTTTGTCTAAAAATTTCACCTTTTTTTAGTCCCAAATAAGCTTCAAAGAATTTTTTATGAACTCCAATTGGTTTCTCTCTTTTTACAATTAAAGTATCTAAAATTACTTCCTCTCCTAATTGAACTTTTATTTGTCCATGGAGATTTTTTCCATCAAAAGATATTGAATCAATTTTTACTTCTGTAAAAGGATAACCTTGATTTTGATAATAGTCTAGAAGTTGTTCTTTCGCTTTTGGTAGGTCTTTTAAAGCAACTGATTTTTCATTACTATTTCCTCTCCAATACCTTCCTTTTAGAATATTATTATTGATATGTGAAGTATTAAGAATGATCTCTTCTGATTTAGGTCCTAAAAAAACTTGGTTAGTGTAGTTGTTTTGATTCAAAAAAGCTGAATCTATAGAAGCTAAAAAATAGCCTTCATTTCGCCATTGTTGCAGTTGAAGTTCAGAAGCTGTTTTACATTCTTCGAGAGTATTAAATGTAGTTTGAGGAAAAGATATTGATTGATCAATAATAGTATAAGAGACTCTAAAACTAGGAGTTTGTGCATTTAATTGCTGTATAAAAAGGAAAAGTAGAGTACTTATAAGAAATACTCTACTCTTCTCTATTATATGTTTTAAACCTTTATGCAATAGTCTTAATGTTTTGTCAATCTTGAATAAATTAAATCAATCTTTGACAATTAACTTAATTTTTCTCGATAATAACTACTCCACTACTATTTTCTTTGCTCCATGATAAGATCGATATTCTCCATTATACATGGCGTCTGCACTAATTGGTCCTACATTAAATGTTCCTTTACTTACTGCTCTGACAACATAATAATAGTTCTTTTGAGCAACAGTTGCCGTCACAAAGAAATTGACTCTGTCATCTCTAAAATCAATATGCTGTGGATAAGAAGATTTATTTTTTGTCCAATCCAAACCTGGAACCGCTCCTAACCTTGGGTTTTCAACTTCAAATCCAGCAGGTAGCATATCTGTAACTACAACATTTTCTATCGTTTTAGAAGTCGAACTTAAAGATACTCCAACAACTATTAATTCATTCTGCTTAAAGTTATCAGAAGTAATTATATTCCCTTTTCTATCATAATAGGTTCTTCTTACTTTTAGATTTTTGTCTTCTTCTATAAATTCTCCTGAAGCATTAATTCCTTCAAGTTCTCCGAAATAATAAAGTTCACCATTTCCAGAAGTTTTAATTTCTACTTCTTTTCCAAGTACTTTATCTGTTAGCGTTAAATCAGCATTATCAAACGAAGCAATTTTTTGTCCTTCTACAACTATATCAGCCTTCATATCTTGATTGTTAGCTTTGTTTGCCAATTTACCTAAAGCTAAAATACTGAAAGCTCTTTCTTGAGTAGACATCCATGATTCTGATTTCATACTTTCAGTAAGATGTCTAGAAATAGTACCAATTTGAGCATTCTTAGGATCTGTATTCAACAATACATTTAATACTAGAGCCTGATCTCTGATATATGAAGAGAAACTACCGGCCAATTCTCTTTCTGCCTTATCTTTATTTAAGTTATTAGGTAATAGTAGACGATATGTTTTTTGGTCTCCTACTCTTAAATAAGTTGCAGCTAAGATGTATTCTGAATTTCTAGGAATAAGGTTCTTATTCTGCTTATAATAATTCATGGTAGCAACATCAGCTTGTCCGGCTTCTGCTAAAATATAAAGAGCATAAAATATTGTTTTACTAGCTACGCTTTCATAAACTCTATTTCCATCTCTATAGTAGGTATATGTTACTTTCTTTTTCTTTTTTACTTCAACAGATAAGTAAGAAAGTAATTTCTTTAATACTCCTTGATTTACTTCATATCCTTTTTTCTTTGCTTCTAATAAGAAATGAGCCGCATATGCAGATCCCCAGAAACTTACATATGAACCACCTTGCCAATAGGACAATCCACCTCCATATAATTGCATGCTTTGTAGCTTTCTTATCGCTTCATTTATATTGTAATCAATATTCCCATTACCAATATCTTTTGTCAATTTAGAAGAAAGATCAGCTAAATATAATTGAGGGAAAACTGCTGAAGTTGTTTGTTCTACACAACCATAAGGATACCTCACTAAGTAATTTAAATCTTTAGCAAATTGCATCATTGGTGACTTACTCAACCACAATTTACCTTCAACTGAAGTTGTAATATAATCTCTCTTAAGGTCTACTTCTTTTTCTTGCCCTGCTTTAACTACTCCAGATACAGTAGATTTTAGTAAAGATGTAGAAGGACGAACATTTAGATTAGTTGTTGAAATAAAATCTTCCCCATTAGCATTGGCTACAACTATCACTTTACCTTCTCCAATTTCATTATTTGCAGTCAATTTAAAAGGAACTCTCTTTTCTGTATTTGCTGGAATTGTTACCTCACCTAAAGAACTATTTTCGATAGATAATGCACCTTTAACTTCAACTTTAGTTTTTACTGACATAGAATTATCAGTAGTATTGGTCATCATGATACTTGCTTGATCAACATCTGAAGGGCTCAAGAAACGAGGTAAAGCTGTACTCAAAATCAAAGGATCTTTTACTTTCATTCTTTTCTCTGCAGTACCAAATGCATTGCCTTTATTCGCAACAGTCATGATTCTCAATTCACCCGAAAACTCTGGAATATCAATTTTAAATCTTGCTTTTCCATCATCATCAGTTTTGATTGTCCCACTCCAGAAAGCAACTAAATTTACTCTATTGTTGACCATTGGATTTGCTCTTGATCCCAAATTGGCCATATCAGAACCGAAGCTATTCGCTTGCTGTTTAAATTGCATTACCAAAGGATATACATCATAAGTTTTCACTCTTAATGCTCTTTTTTGGTAGAAGTAATTATAAGGATTAGGAGTCTTAAAGTTTTTAATTTGTAGAATACCTTCATCTACTACAGCTATCGTTACCTCTACATCTTCTTCTTCTGTTTCAATCTCAATTTCCTGAGATCTGTTCGATCGGCTTTTTTCTGGAGCATTAATTTTAATGTCAATCTTCCTTTTTGGAGAATCAACCTTTAAAGATTTAAATCCATGTGCTACCGTAAGAGGCAATTCATTTTCTTTTGCTCCTTTTATTAATGTAGCAGTAATGAATACGTTTGGTAAAAATTCTTCTGTAATCGGTAAATCAAGAGATGCAGATTGGTGATCCGTTTCTAATTCATAATGCTTTAAGATATTATCTTGTTCTACCGTCACAAATAATTTTCCTTTGAAAGGTGTTTTGAATAAAATCTTTGCTTCATCTCCGACTTGATACTTATCTTTTTCTGCTTCGATAGTCACCTTACCTTCTTTATCAACTTCAAAAGCACTATTTGAAGTTACACCCCATCCATATGCATAATACCTTTTTGAAACATAAGTATCTGCTCCTGGTACTCTTACTCTTACTTCATATTCTCCAGATGCATCAGGAAGGAAACTAAAGTAAGTTGATTTTCCTTTTACATTAATAACTTCACTTTCTAAGGCTATCTCTTTTTTCCTAGAAACGTATCTGTATCTACCATTATAAGTGCTTTCCATTACAGATTGCCACTCATAACGTACTAACTCAATATGTGCTTTTGCAGAATTATAAATTTTATCATTCTCATCTACAGCAATGATCGGTAGTTTTACTTCTTTTCTCGTTTTAATAAACCAATCTTCGTCATTTACTCCTAGGAAATAATTTTGTGTTGGGATATTTACTTTATTTAATCTTCGAACAGGTCTTCCTGACTCATCAAATACTGTAGTAAATATTTTACCTTCCAATAAGCCTGAATTTTTAAAGTAATCAGAGATTGTAAAATCAGTATTGAATTTTCCTTCGCTATCTGTTACACCTTCTCTTAAACCTTCATCGTAGGATAGAGAAATATTTCCTTTTAAATAAAAATTATAATCTTCTAATCCTTTTGGGAAAATTGATTTGCGACCTAATTCAATGGCTACTTCATAATTTCGTTGAGAAGCAGGAGTACCAAATAAATTCATTGCATCTCCTTCTAAAAGAATATTGGTCACTTCAGGCCCCTTGTCTATTTTTACATCTGTAGTCACTTTTATCCTATCTGGCATAAAATCTTCTACATTGATTTTCTGAGAAGATAGAATGACATCATTTGCTGTACTGACTTCAATAGAATAATAACCTGTAGCACTCGCATCTAAAAGTTTAACACTAGATTCAAAAGTTCCTTCCTCATTTAGTGTCCCTCTTTCTGTTTTCAGAATATTTCCATCAGGTAAATAAACCTTTACTTTGATAGGTTGATGCTTAACTGGGTTCCAATTCTTATCTCTTATTATTGTTTTATAATAAATTGTTTCACCTGGTCTATATAGATTTCTATCTCCATAGATATAAGTAAGTAATCCTGCACTATTGATAAATAAACCACCAACTTCAAATCGTCCAGTACTGATTCTACTTTGATAATAATTTAAATAATTAAAGTCGTTGTTTCTTTCAGCATAGATCATATTGATCTGATAATTTGCAGTAGACTCCTCAATATCATTAAATTCTGCTATCCCTTTTTCATTGGTTTCAACAGAAACTATTTCTTGGTTATTTCTACTGACTAAAGTGACTTTTACACCAGAAAGTGGACTTGCATCAGCAATTGAATTGGCATAGACCAAGACATTGTTTTTTCCTTCTTTCACTAATAAACCTATATCAGAAATACTGATTAGTTTTCTTGCCGCAATATATCTCTGTTTGGCACTTCTTATTTCAACTACATATACTCCTTTAAATCTATCTTCATCCAGAAAATCTAAAGAGAAAGATTTATATTGATCATTATCAGGTAATTCATCCACTGATACATTTTTTTGAGAAAATACCTCACTACCCAACTTATAATATTGCGGACCTCCATAGTAATAACTACTTTCTTGATAGTTATTATTATCATCAAAAAACTGATAGAGGTTATTCTTATAGATTTTATATACTTTAATATCAACTTTAGGTACATTTACAATATTCAAATCAATCTTTTTGTCACTTTTATTAGACATATAAATTGATTTTTTATCTCTGAAAGAGATACTTGGTTCTACTTTTCCAAAAACTACTTTTTTACTATATTTTTTCCCTAGTTTAGTTCTAAAAACACCTTCAATATCAGAAGCTATAGTGACTGTATAAGTATAACCTGATTTAAAATTACCAATCAATTGAATACCACTTTCAACTTTTTCAATCTCAAACGAAACTTTTGGTGATACTTTTATCTTATTTTTTAATCTGTCATTGTAGATACCTTGATTTGCTATAATTTTAATGGTATTTTCTGTCGGTCCAATATGTGCATTAACAGAAGAAATAGAGAATTTTTCTTTTTTAGGAATTGAAACTTGAAATTGTAGTTTACCTCCATTTTTAGCTGAATTTTCAATCGATAATCCATCTGCGATTTTACCATCAACTACAACTTCTTTATTTTGAGCTTTATTCTTTAATGAAAATATAATTTGTTTGTTCTTTCCTTTAGAAATTAAATCTTTCTCAATGGATGTTTTACCTTCTTTCAAAGATAACTTCTCTAAAAGCTGTTGTCCATCTACAGGGTAATTAAAATTTAATGTTAGGTGTGGTTCAGCATTTTTATTTTTTCCTAAAGCCCATGATATGTTAGACTTTAAGATAGTAAGATAAGGAGTATGAAAATCATAACTCATTTTTACATCTCCTAACTTCAGACCTTCTTCTCCAAAAGCTTTAGGTGATAATTTTAAAGTATAGGAAGTATTTGGTTGAAATGCAGTTTCTGGAGAAAACACTAATGTATTTTTTGCAGTCCACTTGTATTTACCTTTCACTTCAGGTGTGATAGTAAAATAGGTTCCATTGAACCAATCATTGATTTTTTCTTCCTTAATGTTTTCGCTAAATGTGATGGATAGATTTTGCTGTTGAGCAATTTCTCCCTCGAAGTTTTTATAAATAATTTTAGCTACTTCATCTTTATCAGTGGAACAAGAAAAAGCTAAAATTAGCAATAGCATGACACTTAAGTAAGTTTGTAGTTTTTGCATAACGTAAACAAAATATATTAAGTAATAGTAAAAAAATAGAGTCTAACTTCACCTAAAAATAAATGTACAAAAAAAGTCATATCGATGATATGACTTTAATATATATTACAATAATGTTTTTAATATTCCCACAATAAAGCTTCGTATTCCATTAATTTATACACAGCTTCTTGTGATTGATATAACGAACGTTTATTATTTCCATACATCATGATAATAGAATTATCCTGAGGGTTCTCAAACTTGATCAATCTACCATCATATAGTTCAAGAGCAAATGCGTCTCCTAAATTTCTATTTTGAGCAGTATTAGCTGCATTATACCAAATAGCGTTAGGATCTTCTATAAGTTTTCCATCATCACCTCTCATATGGAATACAAGTTCATTTAATTCTCTATAAGAAAATGAACCCAATTCAATATCTATACCTTTAGGATTCTCTGAAGCAGGAATAATCAGGTTGATTGCTACAATATCATTATACATTTTCGATCTTCTTTTATCGAAAATTCTATCTACTTTCATTTCGATTACCCAAAGACGATCAGCTGTATATTCTTCACCAGGTTTTTGTCCGCTATCATCTTTAAAAGATGTACCATCAATATCTCCCCATGCTGCGTCATCATCATCTAAAGTATCACCGTTTCCTGTAGTTTGAGGAATTATCAGTCTTGATAAGAATTCTTCTTTCGATAATCGTGTATCTAAAGTATCACTTCTGTAAGGAACGATTCTATCATTCTTAACAGCATCAATGATAATCTTAGTTAATTCTTTATTCTTAGAGAAGAAACCATAATTTACCTTAGTCTGTAAGTTTACTCTAAACCAAAGAGACTTTTTCCACATCACTTCATAATTTTGAATGTTCATCATGGAGTGTGGATTAGATAAAGTATCTGCCATTTGTGCTTGAGTATTATGTTGTACTAAGAACAAAAAAGCGGATAATATATATATGATTAATTTCTTTTGCATAATGATAATATGGATTATTTCTATAACGTATTTAGATATAATAAAAATATCATGCCACATTATAGCCCATTAGGTTATACTACAAATTAAACAGGTTTTCTAAAATAAATCGTAATTGGTGTAAGACCATTACTATTTATAAAGGTATTTTATATCATAACTAAAAGAAATAGGAAAAAGTGCCTAAACTAATCTATCATAAACTTATATTAAGAATAGCTACAAAGTATTTATTGTTTAATCCATTTAAGCGTCGATTTACCTTTACTACTTTCAACATTAACCAAATAAATTCCAGCTGGACCATTATAGTTTAAATTCAGAACTTGATTTCCTTGATATTTTTTTGTGTCAACTACTCTTCCATTAAGGTCACTAATACTTATAATTACCTCTCCTTGGAAATCCGTTAGATTAATTTTTGTTGAACTTTCTGATGGATTAGGTACAATTTTAAAGTTTGGAAAGTCCTTCTTAAATAAGCTAGTAGGTATTTCTGGGTTCAATTCAATATTTAACCCAACTGGTCTATGATCAGAGATATGATAATCGTAATTTCTAAATCCTCCTGATATAAAGTCATCAATTCTAATGGTACTTACTTTTGATTCCAAACGTCCATATGCCTCAAATAATTCGTTTGTTATCAAAATATGATCTAAATGAGATGGCCAATTAGGATAAGACCAATCTTCTGAGTTTCCTTCTGCAATATTTTGATCAACAAAGAGATAATTATCAGAGTCGTTGATAAACATTTCAAATACATTATTAGGATTTCTATCCGTTAAAATATCGTTTAAATCCCCTAATACTATTACCTTTTCTGAGGGAAAGTTTTCATCAATATATTCTTTTAATAACTCATTTGCTTCATATCGTCTAAACTCTTCATCTGATGTATCTCCTATTACTAATACACCATCTCCACAGCATTTATAATGATTATTGATGGCAATCATTTTATCACCACCATAAATAAATTCGATTACTAAAGGAGACCTAGGGAATATTTTCCAATATGGAGATGTATCATAAATTTTATAGATTGATTGTACCTCAACAGTACTTGTTTTATAGACATAAGCTAGCCCACCAAACCAATCATTATCCATAAAAAGTTCATAACCAGCAATTCTATCAATCATTTGTCTACAAACTGTAGAGTCACCTACTTCTTGTAAACCAATCAAATCGGCATCTAATATTTTTATTAATTTTTCGACAGAATCTACTGACGAAGAACCTCGTTTGGGAAATCTTTCAATATTCCATGTGATTATGTCAAAAGTTGTATTTGACCCAAATGAAAGATCATTAATACTTTGAGCAAATATTTGTCCTCCAAAAAATAAAACTAGTGTGTTTATTAATAAAGTAGTATGTAGTTTTTTCATTTAAAATTAAAGTCAAGATCGAAGTTTTATGAAGTTTCGTGCAAGTTAGCAGAAAGTTTTAACTATTGTGATACATCAAAATAGAGGGAATAATTAATACAAAAAAAAGTACCTCAAATTTTCACTTGAGGTACTTTTAGATTCAAATATTTCCAATTTGAATTACATAGCTAACAACTTATCTTCTAATTTCTTCAGGATACGTTGTTTAGTCTTCAATTTATTCACATAGTTATTACGCTCTTGGTATAAAGCATAATTTTCTGTGTTTTGCTCAGCATTTGCTGAAGATAGAATTGAAGAATATTTAGCATTGAATTCAAATAATTCTTGCTCGTCTTTACGGATAGACTCTCTTAAGATATCTAATTTGATTTTTAATTGTTCAAAATCAGATAAGCTATATAAGTCTGGCTCCTCGTTCTTAGCTGTACGCTCTAAGAAGTGACTTTCAAAGATTTCATTACAAACAATACGGAAACGTAAGTTCATCTCTTTATCTTCTTGAGATGGCTCTTTACCAAGAGATTTCCAACCATTTTGTAATTGCTTGATGTTAGCAATGTTGAATGGTGCTCCATCACTTAGGTACTTTTCTGCAGTATCTAGTAAATCTTTTTTAGACTCTAATGGTGCTTTGTTTGACATTCCACCCATATCTCTTGTGCTATATGCTGGTCTGTCTCCGCCACCACCGTAGTTCTCTCTTTGTTGGTAACCGCCATTATCACGTTGTTGGTAACCGCCGCGTTGTTGGTAACCGCTATTATCACGTTGTTGGTAACCGCCGCGTTGTTGGTAACCGCCATTATCACGTTGTTGGTAACCGCCGCGTTGTTGGTAACCGCCATTATCACGTTGTTGGTAGCCTCCGCCACCACCACGCTGTTGGTAGCCGCCATTATCACGTTGTTGGTAACCGCCGCGTTGTTGGTAACCGCCATTATCACGTTGTTGGTAGCCTCCGCCACCACCACGTTGTTGGTAACCGCCGCGTTGTTGGTAACCTCCGCCACCGCCGCGTTGTTGGTAACCTCCGCCACCACCGCGTTGTTGGTAACCTCCGCCACCGCGTTGTTGGTATCCGCCGCCGCGTTGTTGGTATCCGCCGCCGCGTTGTTGATATCCGCCGCCGCGTTGTTGATATCCGCCACCTTGTTGGTAACCTCCACCATTTATAGAACCAAAGAATTTTGCAGTTTCACGTTTGAAGTCTTGAAACAAGAATCCCATTTTCTTTTTAGGAACCACTGGAACTTCTCTCCATTGATTTTGCAAATCTTTAACTTCTTGAGCATGATCTTCACCACCACCCATACGGTTGATTCTTCTAACTTTGATCAATAATGCTTCATATTGATCAATGCTTTCTTCGTGAAGTGCATTTTGTTTTTCATAAAAATCAGTTCTAGCTTGGTAGAACTCATCCATATATGCATTGAACTTTTCAGACAATTCTTCTTCTTCTTCCTTAACGGCAGAACCTGTCTTGATCCAGTTCATTTTGATTTCTTTGAAACGAAGAGAAGCCTCTTTCCAATCAGTACTTCCTTTCCATTCTTCTGCTTCTTTTAGTAAAGCAGTTTTAATTTCTAGGTTTTTCGTTCTGTTTACTGCAATATACTCGTTGATTTCATCCTCAAGTACATTAATGATTTCGTATAACTCAGTAAAGTCACCTAATCCATTGAATGATGCTAAGTAAGTACGCATGTGGATCAATTTCATTAAGAAAGATCCTTTGTTTTCAGCAGTGTGTACTGCTTCTTTTACAGCTAAAACTTTGTTAGTAACCATAGTGAAACGGTCTACAAAGTATTGTAAACTTTCTTCTTCACTTTCTCTAACAACTCCGATTTCTCTGTCATTAAAGTGGTAGTATCCTCTTAGGTATACTTTACCATCTTTTACATAGCCGTACTCTGTAATGTTCTTGTGCTCGATAATTTGGGAATCTGACATCGCTATTTTCGCCTGTTTGGTCTTTTAATGATAATAAAAGCTGTTGATTAAAATATTAATAATATAAATTGGTGAAGATAATATCAATTAATACATAGTCATAAACCTAGTATTAAAATGTTTTTGATCAACTTATTAAATTGAAATGATCAATAGTTTATGATAGTCTCTTACAAACCGAATTATGATAATTTTTAAATTAAAATGTATTTTTTGTATATCTATTTTAAATTTCTTTTTAGTCAAACTATATTTTCCTAATGAGATATATAATTTATTTATAAGAATTGTGCCATACTAATTAAATTGGTCACAATTATCATACGTCTTATAATATAACATGCAATTTGCTACCTTCCTTTTTCATTTGCAAATTTTACCATGATATACTCACTTTTATTAGTGATTAATTACAGTATTCTTCTACATTTACGGAAAAAAAGGATTTTTAGTTCAATAAACGAAAAAATATGAGCAACAATAATGAAACTGTCATTTTCTCAATGGCAGGGGTATCAAAGGTTTACCCTCCTAATAAACAAGTTCTTAAAAATATTTATTTGTCCTTTTTCTATGGTGCAAAGATTGGTGTTTTAGGTCTAAATGGATCAGGTAAATCATCTCTTTTGAGAATCATAGCAGGAGTAGATAAAGAGTATCGTGGAGAGGTTGTTTTTTCACAAGGATACAGTATCGGTTATCTAGAACAAGAACCAGAATTAGATCCTGAAAAAACAGTCAAAGAAATTGTCCAAGAAGGAGTTCAAGAGACTGTTGACTTATTACAAGAATTCGAAGAAATCAATTTAAAATTTGCAGAACCTGAGATCTTAGAAGATCCAGATGCAATGAATAAATTGATCGAACGTCAAGGTGAAGTTCAAGAGAAATTAGATAATATTGATGCATGGGAGTTGGATAGTAAATTAGAAAGAGCAATGGATGCTCTACGTTGTCCTCCTGAAGACCAAAAAATAGGTGTCTTATCGGGTGGTGAAAAACGTAGAGTTGCATTATGTAGATTGCTACTTCAATCTCCTGATGTGCTTCTTTTGGATGAACCTACCAACCACTTGGATGCTGAATCAGTATTCTGGTTAGAGCAACATTTACAACAATACAAAGGAACTGTCATTGCAGTAACTCACGACCGTTACTTCCTTGATAATGTAGCTGGTTGGATTCTTGAACTTGATCGTGGTGAAGGTATTCCATGGAAAGGAAACTATTCTTCATGGTTGGATCAAAAACAGAAACGTTTAGCGCAAGAAGAAAAGAAAGAAACTAAACGTCAAAAGACTTTAGAGCGAGAATTAGATTGGATTCGTATGACGCCAAAAGGTAGACATGCGAAACAAAAAGCCCGTTTATCTTCTTATGAAAACTTATTAAATGAGGAAGCGGCTGAAAAAGAACAACAATTAGAAATCTATATTCCTGCAGGAGCTCGATTAGGTAGTAAAGTAATAGAAGCGAAAGGTGTTTCTATGGCTTTCGATGATAAAGTATTATATGAAGACCTAAACTTCACTTTACCTCAAGGTGGTATTGTAGGTATTGTTGGACCCAACGGTGCTGGTAAAACTACTTTATTTAAGTTAATTACAGGTCAGTTAAAGCCACTTAGTGGTACTTTTGATGTTGGTGAAACTGTTGAAATTGGTTATATCGATCAAGAACATACACTGATGGACCCTAATAAAACAGTTTGGGAAACAATTTCTGGAGGAAATGAACTTATGGAGATTGGCGGTAAACAAGTCAACTCTCGTTCTTATGTAAGTAAGTTTAATTTTGCCGGAAATGATCAATCAAAAAAAGTTGGTGATCTTTCTGGAGGTATGAGAAACAGAGTACAGTTGGCTATGACGCTTAAAGAGGGTTCTAACTTACTTTTACTTGATGAGCCTACCAACGATTTGGATGTAAATACAATGCGTTCTTTAGAGGAAGCATTAGAAAATTTTGCAGGATGTGCAGTAATTATTTCTCACGACCGTTGGTTCTTGGATAGATTAGCTACTCACCTATTAGTTTTCGAAGGAGACTCAAAAGTTCGTTACTTTGAAGGTAACTTCTCTGAATATGAAGCGAAAAGACGTGAGGAAGTAGGTAATACAACTCCGAAGAGATTGAAATATAAAAAATTGATGAAATAGATTTTTGTCATAACTTTTCTAAAAGATGCTTCTTTTCCTTAATATATGGGTCAAGAAGCATTTTTTTTAAACCTAAAAGAGGTTATTTTTGTATTTGTGGTAAGATTCTTTTTTATTGAATTTTTTCAACATTAATTTGAGATATTACTATTCTTAGATAACTCGTCAAAACTAGAATATGCAAGACGTTATACGATTATTACCTGAGTCATTAGCCAATCAAATTGCAGCTGGAGAAGTAGTGCAAAGACCTGCTTCTGTAGTGAAGGAATTGGTAGAAAATGCCATCGATGCTGGCAGTGACTCCATCGTATTAAAAGTAAAAGATGCTGGGAAAACATTAATCCAAGTAATCGATAATGGATGTGGAATGTCTGAAACAGATGTTCGCATGAGTTTCGAGCGTCACGCTACGTCTAAAATTAATACTTCTGACGATTTATTTAATATCAATACTTTCGGTTTTAGAGGTGAAGCTCTTGCTTCTATTGCTGCTGTTGCTCAAGTCAGTGTAAAAACAAGTAGAGAAGAAGATGAATTAGGTGTTCTATTGGAAATTGAAGGTTCTGAAGTGAAAAATCAAGAACCAATTAATACGCCACAAGGAACTGCTTTTTCTGTCAAAAACTTATTCTTTAATGTTCCAGCAAGACGAAAGTTTTTAAAATCAAATCCTGTTGAATTAAAACATATCATTGATGAATTTCAACGTGTAGCACTTGCTCATCCTGAAATTTCAATGACGATGATTTCTGATGATAAAGAAATTTACAACTTAAGAGCAGGAAACATTGCAAAACGTATTGTTTCTATGTTTGGTAAATCTTATCAAGAACAATTATATCCTTGTCAAGAGGATTTAGGTGTTATCAAAGTAAAAGGATATATCGGAAAACCAGAGAATGCAAAGAAAACACGTGGTGAACAATTTTTCTTTGTAAATGGAAGATACATTAAGCATTCTGCATTAAATCATGCTATTATGACTGCTTATGAAAATATTCTTCCTGAAAATCATTTTCCTTTTTACCTTCTTTTCATTGAATTAGATCCTGCAAATGTGGATGTCAATGTACATCCTACAAAAACTGAGGTGAAATTTGCTGATGAAAGAACAACTTATGCCATTGTTAGTGCAGCTGTAAAGCAAGCATTAGCAAGTTATGGAGTTGCTCCTTCTATTGATTTTGGAATTGATGTCAATTTTGCAAAAGACGAAGATAAGACATCCCCATTACCAATGAGTCCATCTCCAATGGATATTGATCTTACCTCAAATATTCCTGATCTTCCTTCTCCATCTGAAGTAAACTCAAACTCATTTAATGATAATGTAAGTACCTCTACTCCATTAGATGATTTTGTATTAAATGTTCCTTTTGATCAAGAAAATAATGGTGAAGATTTTGTCAAAGTTTCTTCTCGTTTAAATTCATGGAGTGATAAAGGCTCAAATGATATGCCTGATTTCACCCCTTGGAATCAAGAAGAAGAACAGATTTCTTCGAACAATTTTTCTACTCCTGAAACTCCAGATGAACCTATTACTTACAGTAGTAGAGCAAATGATATTCAACATTCTGAAGAAGAACTTTCAGATAATGAAGGATTTCCTTCTGACAGTGTTATCCCAACACAGTTACATCAGAAGTTTATCATGTATCAGGTAAAATCTGGCGTGATGTTGATGAATCAAGAAGCTGCTCATGAAAGAATTCTTTATGAGAAATTCTTACTTCAAATTGACAATTCTTCTGGGGTATCTCAACAATTACTTTTCTCTAAAAAAGTACAATTAAGTCCTGCTGACTTTGCATTGTTTACTGAATTTTCACCTGAGATTACAGCTTTAGGTTTCAGTTTTACAATGGAAGAGGATAATACAATCCTAATCAAAGGTATCCCCGCTATCATTCAAGGCGGTGACGAACAAGAAATTCTTGAAGAGTTATTAGAGCAAGTAAAGCATAATCAAGAATTACGTCTTACAGCTAATGAGAATATTGCACGTGCTTTAGCAAAGAGAGCATGTATAAAGGCAGGTCAAGTTCTTGAATTACAAGAAATGAAATCTATGATAGAACAATTGTTCTCTTGTACATCACCGAATTACACGCCTGATGGCAAGAAAACAATCGTTTTAATGGACACTGCTCAGATTGAAGGACTATTCAATATTCGTTAGTCCAATAATTGATCAATTGCAGCTGCTAATTTCCTATCTTTTTCTGTTACAGTATTTCCTGCATCATGTGTTGTAAGGTGTATTTCTACTGTATTCCAAACATTTGACCAATTAGGATGATGCTCTTGCTGTTCGGCAAGAAAGGCAACTCTAGTCATAAAAGCGAAAGCTTCAGAGAAGTCTTTAAAGGTAAAAGTTTTTTGAAGTTGATTATTTTTTTCTTCCCAAGCCATTAGTTTAAAATAATATTAAAGCTGTAAATAAAAGATCCTAAAAGAAGAGTGTAGAATAATAAATTCAATACTTTACTTTTAAAAATTGACATTATATTCTGATCAATATTATAGAATGTAATGATAAATAAAGCTCCCGTTACTAACCCAAAAACGCAAGCATTGATAGTAATAAAGTTTTCTCCTTCAAAAAAGTGAAAATAATTTGCTGGGAGAATAATAAGATAAATCAATTGTGAAATCACTAATATTCTCTTTGCTCTAATCATTGATATAGAACGTTTATCTTGAATAGATTGAGTATTTTCCATTTTATTAGTTTTTGATAAATTATTGCAAATGTAAATTGAAGTTTATTGATGTAATAATACAAATTTAAAATCGGGAATAAAAAAAACCGACACCACCTAAGGTATCGGTTTCTTAATAAGCAAAGCTTAATTTATATTCTAGTGTTTGAAATGACGAACTCCTGTCATCACCATTGCCACACCATTTTGATTACAGAAATCTACTGAATCTTGATCTTTAATAGATCCACCTGGCTGGATTACTGCTTCAATTCCTTCTTTTTGTGCGATTTCCACACAATCAGGGAATGGGAAGAATGCATCTGATGCCATTACAGCTTCTGATAAATCAAATCCAAAGCTTTTTGCTTTAAGGATGGCTTGATTTAATGCATCTACTCTTGAAGTTTGTCCTACACCACTCGCAAACAATTGACCATTCTTTGCTAAAACGATAGCATTTGATTTTGTATGCTTACAGATTTTATTTGCAAACAATAAAGCTGCAGTTTGAGCATCTGTAGGTGACTTTTCAGTAACCGTTTTTAAATCTTCCCAAGTTTCAGTTTGAAGATCTTTATCCTGAGCCAATACACCATTTAATAATGACTTATATTGAACTTTACCTAAAGTAACTTCTTTTCTGTTAAGGATGATTCTGTTTTTCTTTCCTTTTAAAAGTGCTAATGCCTCTTCAGAGAAACCTGGAGCGATAACTACTTCACAGAACAATTTGTGAATTTCTTCAGCTGCTGCTAAATCAATTTCTTTGTTACTGATCAATACACCACCGAAAGCAGAAACGTTATCACATTCTAAAGCTTTCAAGTAAGCGTCTTTTACATCACTTCCTAAAGCTACACCACAAGCATTTGTATGCTTTAAGATTGCAAATGCAGCTCCTTCTTCCGCAGGAAACTCATCAATCAATGCAACAGCGGCATCTACGTCAACCAAGTTGTTGTAAGAAAGCTCCTTACCGTTCAACTGATCAAACATTTCTGATAAATCACCATAGAAAGTACCTTTTTGATGAGGGTTTTCGCCATAACGAAGTGTTTTAGCTGAACGCTCTGATACTTTAAGGCTTGGAATTTCTTCTTCTTCCTCAGCAACAACACTGTTGAAGTATTCGAAGATTTTAGCATCATAGTGAGACGAGATGTCAAATGCTTTAGCAGCAAAACGTAAACGATCTTTTAGATCAGTTGATCCCTTCTTTTCAGAAAGAATTTCTGCTACTTCATTATACTGCTCTCTAGAAGATACAATTAAAGTATCTTTATAGTTTTTAGCAGCTGCACGAATTAAAGAGATACCACCGATATCTACCTTTTCCACGATTGCTTGATGTTCTGCACCTGACGCTACAGTTTCCTCAAAAGGATATAAATCGACAATTACCAAGTCAATATTAGGGATTTCATATTCCGCAATTTGAGCTTGATCTGTTTCATTGTCTCCTCTGTTTAGGATACCTCCAAAGATTTTGGGATGTAGAGTTTTAACACGTCCTCCAAGGATAGAAGGATACGAAGTTAAGTCTTCAACAGCCGTTACTTCGGCTCCTAGTTCTTCTATAAAACTCTGTGTACCACCTGTTGAGTAGATAGTGACACCATTTTCTTGTAACAGTTTTACAATTGGCGCTAGATTGTCTTTGTAAAAAACCGAAATGAGTGCTGACTCGACCTTTTTCATAGTTATTTGATAATCTTTGATTTAATGATTATGCTGCGAAAGTAATCATTTCAAGGTAAAAAAAAGACTAGACCGACAAAAAAAGACTAAAAATCATGGTATTATACCTATAATTTTTAGTCTTTTAAATGAATATTTATTCTGATTAATATTAATTCACTTTAATTATTATCTGAGGAAAAAGATTTATGTAGTTCAATAATTTGAGGAATAATAAGTGAGGAATCATCATTTTGAATAGTAAAATCAGCAAGACCAAACATTTCTTCTTCCTTCTTTTGTTTTCCTATAATTTCTTCAATTTGAGAGGGAGTTCGATGGTCACGTGCTATTACTCTCTGAATTCTTTTTTCAGATGGAGCATCTACTAAAATAATCTTATCCATTTTTTTATAAGTGCCATTACTAAACATCAATGCAGCTTCTTTGACAACATAAGGATGTCTTTCTAATTCTAACTTCACCCAATTTTCATAATGATTAGCAACTCTAGGATGAACAATATTATTCATCACCGTTAGTTTATCTTGATCTTTAAAAATTTGATTGGCTAGATAAGCACGATTTAAATTTCCATTTTCAAGGTAAGCATCTTTTCCAAATGCTAATTTAATTTCTTTGATAATTTCCGGGTCTTCGGTCATCAACATTTTAGCGTTAATGTCAGCGTTATAAATTGGAGTTCCTAAAACTTTAAAAACTCTACAAATAAAGCTTTTACCAGCACCAATACCACCAGTAATTCCTACTTGCATATTAATTCTTAATTTAATTTGATCTTTCGCACTCTTAGGTGCTTAGGTGAGAGGGTTACGTTCTCATAATCTTCGTTGTCTAAAAACACCTTTGGTGTTACCGTAGAATCTGCCCAATTTATATCCTTGTAATCAATAATTACAGGGATAGAGTCTATGCTATTGATTAGGTCTTCTCTTATGTTATAGCTAATATACACATCCTTAGGATCTAACAAAAATAATGAATCACTTCCTTCGGGAAAATTAACTTTTAAAATACGAGTTTTATCTGTTGAGGATATAAAATAATACACATCGAAGGATACTTTTACTTCATCATATTGAGAAACAACCAATCGTTTATCATTAAAAATTGGTGTCTCTATTGGAATATATTCATTTAAATCTTCTGCAATTGGCTCTACATCTTCAGAAGATAATTTTAATACATCAGGATATAAAGCTAATTCTGTAGATGGTCCTCGAAATGTAACACTATCAGGTGACACATTTATTTTCCCAACTCTTCTGTATCCATTTTGAAAATGAAATGAAGATGAATCAATTTCTACCGCTAATCTTTTATTTGTAAGTGTATCGTAATCAAAAGCTAAAGTATCTTCTAAAATATAATTTACTTTTAGACCTTTTAGCACCTGTGTCAATTCTTTTAATAAGAATTTTCCTGCTAAATATTTAACAGAAACTGGATCTTCAAGATTGATTGTCAATTTATTTTTTCCAACACCAAGAGATTTAGACAAAAGAGTCCATCCATTCCCTGTAGCATTCACACTAACATATTCTGGAGGTTCTTGCAGAGCGACAACATTATCACCTTCTACTTTTACATCAACTGTTATTTCGATTGTAGAAGTATGGTCTTCATTGAGAGAGTGGAAAATCCAAAAAATAAATGCAGTCATAAAACAAATTATCATTGCACTCCAGTCCCATGTTTTTATTTCATGCAAAAAGCTACTGTCTTCTATAAATTCATCGAATTTTTCTTTCGACCAACTCACTAGCTTTTTAAAGTCTGGAATTTGATATTTCTTTTTATCTGGCATATTGTTGATTACGGTTCAATAACCTAATCTAAAAAATATTTTTCTATAACTGCAATTTACAGAAAAAGAAAAGCCGTTACACAATTAAATTTGTATAACGGCTTAAAATTTCATTTATCGAAATCAAACATTAGTCTTTTTTCTCTTTTTTAGGACCAAAAACAATGTTTGTATTTTCTGCTGAGATTGAAGACTTTTCAAAAGTTACTTTTACTCCTCTATCAATTTCTAAAACAACAGTCGAAGAATTTACTTCTGATACTTTACCGTGCATACCACTAACAGTAACGACCATTTGTCCTTTTTTTACAGCATCAGAAAACTTTTGTTGTTCTTTTTGCTTTTTTTGTTGAGGTCTAATCATAAAGAAGTAGAAAACAGCTACCATCCCTACAATAAATACCAAGTTCATCATATTTCCAGGCTGATCTGCCTGAAGTAGAATATTCATTAATGACATAGTTGTAATATTATTTGTATTGGTACAAAAGTACAAAACCTCTACTAGGATAAAGTCCTAATAGAGGTTTTTTTGTGAATTCTTTAGAAAAAAGAAAGATTACATTGCTGCTTTCTCTTCATTAGGATTCACTTTAGCTCTAATTGTAACGATATCCATACCGTCTTCAACGTTAGCGCTAATCGTAACTCTTTTCACTTGAGTACCTTTTTTATGTGCACTATTAAAGTTTACTTTTAAATCTGCAGACTCACCAGGTGCTAATGGTTCTTTACTCCAATCAGAAGCAGTACAACCACAAGTAGTTCTCACATTTGTAATTTGTAAAGGTACTTGACCTGTATTCGTATATTTAAATACGTGTGATACTTTATCACCTTCTGTAATTTCACCAAAATCAAATTCTTTTTCTTCGAATTTAAATTTTGCTACCGGAGCATTCGATTTTTCACTTGTAACTTCAGTTTTTGCTGTAGTTGTAGCTGTAGAAGCTGACGATTCTGACTTTTGCTCACCACAAGCAATCATTGTAATTGCCAATAATGCTACTGAAATTGACTTTAAATATTTCATTTTTAGAAAAAATTAGATTGTTATCTATGATTGACTTATAGATTGTAAAGTAATGTAGGTTAGTACAATAAATTTAATTTAACACCACCAACATTAATTCTGACATTACAATTATAAAAACTTTTTAACGAAAAAAGGCAAGGGAAACTAATTTCCTTGCCTCTTCTCTAGAATATATTAAAATTATTCTCTGTCTCCTTCTAAAATAGGATCTGCAATGCTTTCTTTGATTGCATCAACTTCACCCATTAATTCTTCTGCTCTTTTCACTGCGTCATCGATTACTCTTTGACCTTCAGATTTTGCAGCAGAAACAGCGATTTTTCTTTCTTCCATTAAATCTTCAACAAGATCTTCCAATTCCTCACGGTATTTGTCAAGCTTGTATGAAAGACGTTCTCTTGTATTTTTTCCTTTATCAGGAGCGAATAAAACGCCTAATAAAGCTCCAGCTGCTGCTCCAGCAACGAAGCCAAAAAATGAATTTCCTCCGTTTTTTGCCATCTTAAAAGTAATATTTTAATTATTTGTTATCTAGTAAGCCTTTTCCACTCTTCTTGATCTTCCCTTCATTTTGAAGCTCTTCAGATATTGAATCTAACATACCATTGATAAACTGCCAACTTTTTGGAGTACTATATTGCTTAGAGATCTCAATAAACTCGTTTATTGTCACTTTTACAGGGATATTTCTGAAGTTTAACATCTCTGCTAATGCCATATTAATTAAAATGGCATCTACTTTCGCAATTCTGTCTACTGCCCATTTTTTGGACTTACTAGCGATGATATCTTTAAAGCTTTCTTCTTGATTTAAAGTATAAGTGTATAAATCTTCGAAGAACTCTTTATCCTCTTCCCAATTCTTAGAAATAGAAAGAATTTCAGTTTCACCATCCTCACTAAGATTTTTCACTGTTTTCAAGACCATACTTCTCAATATTTTCTTGTTTTCAGACCAGTTTAAATCCTCAGCTTCGAATGTAGATTCAATAACCTCATTTTTGAAGATGAAGTCTCTAACAATTAAACGTAGAATTTCTAGTTGAGTTTCAAATGAGTTTGATTCTTTCGCTAGTTCTTCAATTTCACCAATAAGTTCTTCATCTTTTTTCAAGAATCTTAACCATTCTAACACTCTTTCGTCGTCTTCTACTCTTCTCAATTTATGATCAGAAAGAAGTTCCTCAAGCGCTACATCTTCTCTAAGCAATTTGAAAGCTGCATTATTATAGAACCAATCCACGAACTTCTCGTCCATTTCCATGTTTCTTGCACCTATCTCCGCTTTACGTTCTAATTCTTTTTTAGAAAGTTCAGAGATATCGATGATATAAGATAATAATTTAAGGTATTTCGTAAAAAGTTGTTCTGTTTCCAAAACCATCTTTTTTCTGAATTCCAATTGATCATTTGTCACTAAATCTTCATAATGGCTTCTAGCGTTAGAAGCTACTTTCATCAATTTAGCATCTAGATTTTCAGTTGATGCTTCAGTGTCTTCATCCACATAGTTATTGAAATATTCAATTACTTTTGCTTGCTCTTCATCAATTCTAGCTTTTTCTTCTTGACCTAATTCAAGAAACTCTTCTCTGAATTCCGCTTTGATTTTATCAATCGTTAATTCTTTATTGGAAGCTTTACTTTGCTTGAATGCATATACACTTTGCATCACTTTGATGCGTAATAATCTTCTGTTGAGCATGGATATTAATTTTCCTTAAATTCTAAGAACATTTACAACTACTTGACGAAAACAGTTCAATGAAAGTTCAAGTCAATTAACTTTATTAAGAGATATGATTGTAAAAATGATAGGAAAGGGAATTTATAAGATGAGATTCACTTTGATATTAATTACAAACATACTCTAAGGTACTATCTAATTATGTTAATTTACACACAATCAAATAATTAATGTACTTAAAGATGAGATGTTTGTTATATCAAGTTATAATAGAAATAGCTTGTGCAACAAAACGCAACTTCCTCTTTAAAGGCATTGGATTGAAATAAAAAAGGCTAGTCAAATTTGACTAGCCCTACTTGGTAGCGGGGACCAGACTCGAACTGATGACCTTCGGGTTATGAGCCCGACGAGCTACCAACTGCTCCACCCCGCACTGTTTTTCTTAAATGCTCTGCAAAAGTAGAGGATTATATTTTACAAACCAAATTATATATAAGTATTCGTAGTTAACAAACTATAATACAGAAAAGTACATATTAATTAAACTTTTAATGCTACAGTTAACACACTGATTTTGTTGGCTCCAGCTTCTAATAATTCGTATCCTATAGCTTCAATTGTTGCTCCGGTAGTCAATACATCATCTACAATCAGTATATGTTTTTCACTTACTAAATGTTTTTCATTTACGCTAAATACATTTTGCATACTATTTAATCGTTCTTCTCTTGACTTCTTTGTCTGAGAAGTAGTGTATTTTATTCTTTTGACAAGATTTGGAGCATATTCTACTTTGGAAAAATCAGCCAAAGAAGAGCAGAAAATGTCTACTTGATTGTATCCTCTTTGTTTTAGTCTTTTTTTATGTAGTGGAACAGGTATTATTAAATCAATATCCTCAAAAAAGGAAGGTGTACATAAGGATTTATAGTAATCTACAACCCATTTTCCTATAGCTTGATTCTCCTTGTATTTCAATTCATGAATCAAGCTTCTAACTACAGAACTTGATTCATATAGAAAAAAAGACGCTCCTTTCGAAACAGACAATCTATGGTTAAATTTTTCTGTAATACTATTTTTATTACTATTTATCCAAGAATATTTATAATCAATAATTTTAAGATTACATTTAAAACAAATTTGTTCTTCACCTTCTTTTAGAGAACAATTACAATGCACACAAGTTTCCGGATATAGTGCATAAAATAGAGATTTAAGCAGTTTGTTAAGATTAATCATAAAAAATAGATTTAGTTTTGAATCGTCTCTCTAAATTAGCAATTAAATTAGGGTATTAAATATAATATTACCTTTTATCTTTAATCATCCTTAAATTTTATTTACCTGAAATCAGAATATATTGGAAAACGAAGAATTAGAATTATTGAAAATTGAGTGGACAAAACTGATGCATGTACTTACGGAAGTTTTAGGCAAGAAACCTTCCGATCTCAATAGTGTTCTCTTTATGATTGGAGTTCAAGAATTAGGGAAAGGACCAATCAATTTTTCGAAAGAAGAAAAACAAGATTTAATACATATAGCCACTTGTAAAGTTTTAAGCTATTCAGGTTATTATGAACTTGAAGGTGTTGATCATGAAGGTTGGCCTCATTGGAAATTATTGAAGAAAATACCTTCTATGGACCTTCTTGCTCAAGAACAGCTTATGAGATGGCACATTCTAGAATATTTTAAACACGAAACAGATCTACTTGACGAATAATGAAAATCATTTCTTACAACGTAAATGGCATTCGAGCTGCCTTAAAAAAAGAATTGGATCAATGGCTTAAAGAAGTCAATTCCGATATCGTTTGCTTACAAGAAGTTAAGGCAAATGAAGATCAAGTTGATCTTAGTATTTTTGAAGATTTAGGGTACAAATATGTGTATTGGCACTCAGCACAAAAAAAAGGTTACAGTGGTGTAGCAATTTTATCAAAAATCCCTGCAAAATCGACAAAAATAGGCATGGGAATTGATGTATACGACTATGAAGGAAGAACAATACTGTGTGAGTTCGAAAATTTTACTTTAATCAATACATATTTCCCTTCAGGTACATCTGGAGATGAAAGACAAAACTTCAAGTATAGCTTTTTAGATGATTATTTTAATTATATAGAAAGTTTAAAAGCAGAGTATAAAAACTTAATTGTTTGTGGTGATTTTAATATATGTCATAAAGCCATAGACATACATAATCCTGAAAGAAATAAAAACACATCTGGCTTCCAACCTGCTGAAAGAGCATGGTTGACAAAGTTTATTGATGAAGGTGGTTTTGTTGATGCTTTTAGAAAATTTGATAGTAGTCCTGGTAAATATAGTTGGTGGACATACAGAGCAGGAGCTCGAGGTAAAAATTTAGGTTGGCGTATTGATTATTTTATGGTGCAAAATGAATTTGCAGATCAATTGACCAATGCTCTTTTACATAATGAAGCTTATCATTCTGACCACTGTCCAGTTGAAATTGATTTTTAAAATAAAATTCATAAATAATTGGTCTTAAAATAGGTAATTGATCATTTTTTTGAATATTTTTAATCTTATGCATTTATTGTGCGATCTCTTTCAATTAAAAAGATTAAACCTAGTTATACAATTTGTGTAACTGTAACAAATAGAAAATTTCATTGCAGATGAAAAAGCTAATAGCTATTACATTCTCTTTATTGACTCTAGCAACCTTTACTGGATGTACTAAGAGTGATTCTGAAAATTCAACTGAAGAAAATACTTTAGTCCCTGCTAAAGGAAATAAGTATTACGGAGGAATATTTAAAGTGAATGAATCAGAGTATATCAAGAATTTATATCCATTGAGTATAATTGATATCTACTCCTATAGAATTGCTTCTCAGATATATGAAGGATTATTTAAGTTTGATCAAAAAACATTACAAGTAATCCCTAGTTTAGTCGAAAGTTATGCTAAATCTGATGATCAATTAGTTTATACTTTTAAACTGAAGGACAATGTTTATTTTCATAACGATGAATGTTTCGAAAATAATAAGGGGAAGAAATTAACAGCTCAAGATATATTTTACAGCTTCAACTTAGTTTGTACTTATAATAAGAATAATCAGTATGCTCACTTATTTACTGATATCGTTGAAGGTGCTACTGAGTATTATAATGCAACAAAAGAAAATCTATCTTATGTTAGAACGCCTCAAGGCATTGAAGGTGTAAAAGGTTTTAAGGTAATAGATGAGTTAACTTTCCAAGTAACGCTTATCAAACCTAATTCAATGTTCCTATATAATTTGGCTAGACCAGGTGCTTTTATTTTCCCTAAGGAAGCTAGAGAGTTGTATGGTGATGATATGCGTTCTAAATGTGTAGGAACTGGTCCTTTTAAATTAGCATCTTTGGATGAAGACATCAGCATTAATTTACATAAGAATGAAAACTATCATGGAACAGATGAACATGGTAACAAATTACCTTTCTTAGAAGCTATTGCTGTTTCATTCATTAAGGATAAGAAAATTGAATTCTTAGAATTTAAAAAAGGTGAGTTGGATATGATGTACAGAATTCCAACTGAAGATATTATTGATATTCTTACTGAATCTGATGAAAGTACAGAACACTACAAGTATCGCCTTCAAAGAATTCCTGAGATGTCTACACAATTCTTAGCATTGAATAATCAAAGTAAAGTTTTTAGTGATATCAATGTTAGAAAAGCATTCAATTATGCTATCGATAGACAAAGAATCTTAGAATATATTTTAAATGGAGAAGGTTATATGGAAGGATATCACGGTATCACTCCTCCGGTATTTAAAAATTATGATATTGAAAAAATAAAAGGATATTCATTAAATGTTGACTCAGCGAAATATTATTTAGCGAAAGCAGGTTATCCTAATGGTAAAGGATTCCCTAAAATTACGTTAGATCTTAATACAGAAGGTGAACAATATAGTAATGTCGCTTTAGAAGTGAAGAAGCAATTAAAAGATAAATTGAATATCAATATTGAATTGAAATTCTCTCCTTTTGCGCAAATCGCCGAAAAAAGTATAATGGGTAGATATGATTTCTTACGTTTAGCTTGGATTGCAGATTATCCAAGTCCAGAAAACTATCTATGGGCTTATTACTCTAAGACATTACCAGAAAATCCAAATGATAAGTCTTGGCCAAACCTAGTTCGTTACAAGAATTCAAAGTTTGATGTTGAATATGAAAAAGCTTTGGCTGCCGGAACTGAGGAAGAAGCGATGACTCACTTTATGAAAGCTGAGAAAATTTTAATGGCTGATGCACCATTTATTGTTCTTTGGTATGACGAAGGATATAGACTAATTCAACGATATGTAAAGGATTTTGACAATAATGCTATGCAATATCGTGATTTCAGTACCGTTTATTTTGACAAAACTAATTAATATTAAGTATATTACTTATAGATTATAATAAGACTGATTTCATTGTAAAATCAGTCTTATTTTTCAAAAAGTAAAAAGGTATACTAACACCTTGATTTTATCACCAATGACTTTATAACCCATATGTTCGACAGTAAAATACAAGCCTATAAACAAAAGCTCTATAGAAATGCTATACTTAAAGGTACAATTCTTACTATTGCTGCTGTTCTCGGTTTGCTTTTACTTTTCAGTGTTCTAGAATATCTAAATAATTTTGGTACTACCACTCGAGCAATTCTTTTTGGGTTATATATAAGTGTATTTGTTTATACGCTATTTGTATGGGTTCTAAAACCTGTTGCGAAATTAAATGGTATAAGTAATCAAATTTCAGATGAAAAAGCGGCAGAAGAAATTGGTAAGTTTTTTCCTGAAATATCTGATAAACTTTTAAACTCGATTCAACTACAGGCTGAAGCTCAAAAGAACAGTCTGATTAAAGCTACCTTAGAACAAAGGGACCAACAATTTTCTCCGATAAATTTTACAACTGCAATCTCTTACAAAGAGAATCTTACATATTGGTACAAGTACTTATTACCAGCTTTAATTATTTTTATTGGAATTCTAATCATTCGTCCACAAGTAATTACGGAGAGTACTCCTAAAATTGTACAGTTTGATAAAGAGTTTCTACCTGTAGCTCCTTTCTCTTTTGAATTACAATCTTCTAATCTAGATATTTTTAAAGGTGATGATTTCGAATTAAAGGTAGAATTAAAAGGAGATGCTATTCCTGCTGATGTTTATATCGAAACGAATAAAGGTTCTTTAATAAAATTAGAAGCAGCTCAACCAGGATATACTTTTGTTCATACATTTAAAAAACTTCAACATCCTATTCGTTTTAGATTTAAAGCAGCAGGCTATTATTCGAAAGAATTTAAAATGAATATGTTGACTAGACCTAGTTTATCTAAGTTTAGTGTTCAGGTAGAATTTCCTAGATATACCAATAAAACAAATGAAACAATTAATAATACTGGTAATCTATTAGTTCCTGAAGGTTCAAAAATAACATGGCTTTTTGATACAAAAACAGCTGATTCTATTCGACTATATTTTAAAGACCTTGTTATGAATCAAGATGCTGAAAATATAGATGATAATGTTTTTAAGTTTAATTACACTTCAAGTAACTCAACAGAATACAGTGTTACACTTTCAAATATTTATGGTACTAATAAAGACAGTATATCATATTATTTGAATGTAATCAAAGATCAGTATCCAAGTATTAGTATGAAACAATATCAAGATACTGTAATGTTTGATTACTTAGTATTTGGAGGTAACATTGGAGATGATTATGGTATAACACGCTTAAGAACTAGATACAGAATTAAAAGAAAGGAAGATAAAAAGGCACCTACTACTTTTGAAAAAATAGATATCCCTTTTAATAAAAAAGCAATTGATCAAAGTTTTTATTACAAATTAGAAACGAATCAATTTAACTTAAGCGAAGGTGATAAATTAGAGTACTTTGTTGAAGTTTATGATAATGATGGTGTAAATGGAAATAAAAGAAGTAAAACACCTTTGTACACATTCCAACTTCCTACATCAGAAGAGATCGAAAAAGATCTAGAGCAAACAAAAGCAGAAACAAAAAATCAATTAGAGGAAACTTTAGCAAAAGCAGATAAGTTAGATAGAGACCTTAAAAAGTTAGAAGAAAAACTAAAAGGTAAACGTCAACTTACTTGGCAGGATAAAAAGGATATTCAAAAATTGATTGAACAACGTAAGGCATTAGAGAATGAAATTAAAAACCTTCAATCGCAAAGCCAAGAGTTAAAAGATAAACAAGATAAATTTTCTGATCAGCAGGAAAACACTTCTCAAAAATCAGAACAACTTCAAAAAATTATTGATGATATCAATGATGAAGAAACAAAGAAATTATATGAAGAGCTATCTAAATTGATGGAGCAAAACCACATCAATCAAAACCTTCAAGAAAACCTAAAGAATATTGAGAAGCAACAAAAGAATCTTCGTAATGAGTTAGAAAGAACTATTAAATTGTTTAAGAAACTTCAGATGGAACAAAAAGCTAATGAAGTCGCCAATAAACTTGAAGATTTAGCAAAAGAACAACAAGAATTGGCAAAAGAAACAAAAGACTTAGAAAATAAAGAAGAGCAAGCTAAAACAGAAGAAGAGAAGAAAGAACAACAAAAAGAGAAAGATAAACTTGTTAAAAAGCAGGATGATATAAATAAAAAGTTCGATGATATAAAAAAAGAAATGGACCAACTCCGTAAAATGGATAAGGAAGAACAAACGAATCAAGACTTCGAACAGTTCACTCCAAATGAGAGATCTATTTCTAAAGAGCAACAAAATGCCTCTGAACAATTAAAGCAGAATCAGAAGAAACAAGCTCATCAATCTCAGAAAAAAGCTGCGAATAAAATGCAGCAAATGGCCAAGCAAATGCAACAAAGTATGCAGTCTGCTGAAATGGAACAAATCAGTGAAGATCATGATGCACTGAGACAGATTATGGAAAATCTGATAAAACTTTCCTTTGATCAGGAAAATCTAATGGAATCCTTTAAGGAGGTTAGAAGAATAGACCCTAAATTTGTGGAATTATCACAAACTCAACTTAAATTGAGAGATGATTCTAAATATATAGAAGATAGCTTAATTGCTTTATCTAAACGTGTCTTCCAAATTGAATCTTTTGTTACTCGAGAAGTAACAGATATGAATAAGTATATGGATGAAAGTTTAGATGCTATTAAAAGACGAGTTCCAGAGGTAGCAGCAAGTAAACAACAATTTTCTATGACCTCAATTAACAATTTAGCATTGTTATTGAACGATATTTTAGATAATATGCAACAGCAAATGTCTCAAAGTATGGCAGGGCAACAGATGAATCAAAAACAATCATCTTCTCAGCCAAGTCCAAGTCAGATGCAGCAGAATCTAAATCAACAGATGGAAAACTTAAAAAAGAGTGGGAAGTCTGGAAAAGAGTTATCCAAGGAACTTGCTAAACTTGCAGCTCAACAAGAAATGATCCGTAATGCTTTAAAACAAAGTATGGGAAAAGGAGAAGAGCAAATGCAAGGTAAGGAAAAAGGTGGGGAAAAAGATGGAGCTGGAGAAGGCGGAGATCCTTACAAAAAGATCCTTAAAGAGATGGAGCAAACCGAAGATGACTTAGTAAATAAAAAGCTTACAGATAAGCTAATACAAAGACAGAAAGAAATTTTAACTAGAATGCTTGAGTCTGAAAAGGCTAAAAAAGAAAAAGGGCAGGATGAAGAAAGGAAAGGTGAAACAGCTAAGAAACAAAAAGTTGTTCCGCCACCAGATAGTTTTGATGAATATTTAAAACAAAAGGAAACTCAAATAGAATTATTGAGAACAATCCCTACTTCACTTAATACCTACTACAAGCAGGAAGTGAATAAATACTTTGAAAAGATAAAAGATTGAAATGCCGAGTAGCACAATGAATAAGCCATTCAAATTAAAGATACCTTCGTTGGTTGAAAACGTTCGTATCGCAGAAAGTTTTATCGATCAAGCTCGTGATGAGTTTAACTTTGATGATGATATTTATGGTAACATTATGATCGCAGTAACTGAAGCTGTAAATAATGCCATCATTCACGGTAATAGTAATGATAAAGAAAAGAATGTTCATTTAGACTTAAATGTATCTGATAAAGAAATTTCATTTACAATTGAGGATGAAGGAAAAGGTTTTGATTACGATAGTTTACCAGATCCAACAGCTCCTGAAAATTTAGATAAGCCAGGTGGACGTGGAATTTTCTTAATTAAAAACCTTACTGATGAAGTAGAGTTTTCTAATGAAGGAAGAGCTATTACATTAAGATTTTACATTTAATGGAGAACATTACTTTCTTTAATGAAGACATTGATTTTACAATTCAAAATGATGAAGATGTAAAGACATGGATTCTTGATGTAATAAAAAAACATGACTTTGAATTAATTCAAGTCAACTATATTTTGTGTTCTGACGAATACCTACATAAAGTAAATGTTGAGTATTTAGATCATGACACATATACTGATATTATCACTTTTGATAATTCAGAATATGACAATGAAATAGAGTCTGATATATTTGTTAGTATTGATCGAATTAAAGACAATGCAAATAGTATTGGTACTTCTGAAACAGACGAACTACATAGAGTCCTTATTCATGGTATTCTTCATCTTTTAGGTTTTAAAGATAAATCTGAAGAAGATGCAAAGAACATGAGAAAACTTGAGGATGATTCTTTAGCAATGAGAAGTAAGAAACTTTTAAACTAAAGTTTATCTTAAGTAGATATTTTAAAGTTCCACGTGAAACATTTTAGAATTAGAAATCTATATGTTCCACGTGGAACTTTTTGATTATATACTTGATAAAGATTATTAATAAATATACAAAGTACTCATAATTACACAGTTTCATTTATTATCTTTGCGTGGTTCAAAATGAAAGCGATTCTAAATCATCGTTAACTGATGAACATTTCTATACTTATTACAGTTATAGATTTACACCTACTAATATTCTTTAGTAGTTTCCAAAAGAAGTATTTGTTCCACGTGGAACTTTAAAATAAAGGAGAAAAGAATGTATCCATCTTATGACGTTATTGTAATTGGCGGAGGACATGCCGGATGTGAAGCAGCAAATGCAGCTGCTAAACTAGGATCCAAAGTTTTGTTGATTACAATGAATATGCAAACCATTGCTCAGATGAGCTGTAATCCAGCTATGGGTGGTGTCGCTAAAGGACAGATAGTAAGAGAGATTGATGCCTTAGGCGGAATGTCAGGTATTATTACAGATAAGTCTATGATCCAATTCAGAATGTTGAATAGATCAAAAGGACCGGCTATGTGGAGCCCTAGAGCTCAAAGCGATAGAATGGTGTTTGCTCAAGAATGGAGAGATGCTTTAGAAGCAAATCTTAATGTAGATATCTGGCAAGAAATGGCTACAGAAATTGTCATGGAAGGCGATAAAATCACTGGAGTTAAAACAGGTTTAGGTGTAACTTTTAATACTAAATCAGTAGTATTAACGAACGGTACATTCTTGAATGGATTAATTCATATTGGTGAAAAACAATTTGGTGGAGGACGTAGTGGTGAACATGCTGCTAAAGGTTTGACTGAACAATTGGTATCATTAGGTTTTGAATCAGGAAGAATGAAAACTGGAACTCCTCCAAGAGTTGACGGTAGATCATTGAACTGGGAAGTAATGCAAGAACAAGCTGGTGATGATAATCCAGAAAAGTTCTCTTTCTCAAATGAGACTAAAACACTAACGAAACAAAGAAGTTGTTTCATCACATATACAAGTAATGAAGTACATGACATCTTAAAAACTGGCTTTGATAGATCACCAATGTTCAATGGTAGAATTCAAGGTTTAGGTCCAAGATATTGTCCTTCTATTGAAGATAAAATCAATCGTTTTGCAGAAAGAGATCGCCATCAAATCTTTGTAGAACCAGAAGGGTGGAATACTTGTGAAATGTATATCAATGGTTTCTCAACTTCATTACCTGAAGATGTGCAATACAAAGCACTTCGTAAAATTGCTGGTTTTGAAAATGCGAAGATGTTTAGACCAGGTTATGCCATCGAGTATGACTTCTTCCCTCCTACTCAACTTAAGCCTACCCTTGAAACTAAGCTTGTTGAAAACTTATATTTCGCAGGACAAATCAATGGTACCACAGGTTATGAAGAAGCTGCTTCTCAAGGTTTAATGGCAGGTATAAATGCACATAATAAGCTACAAGAAAAAGAGCCATTTATCTTAAAAAGATCGGAAGCATATATTGGTGTTCTTATTGATGATCTTATCAATAAAGGTACTGATGAACCATATCGAATGTTTACTTCTAGAGCAGAGTATAGAATCTTATTAAGACAAGATAATGCTGATTTAAGACTTACACATTTAGGTCATCAAATTGGTTTAGCTTCTGATGAAAGATTCGAAGCTGTTCAGAAGAAAAAAGAACAAATTGATAAAGCTATTGATGTTCTTAAAGAGACTAGTGTTAAAGTAAGTAATGCCAATCCTTACCTTGAAGAAAGAGGTTTACAAACGATGAATCATGGTTTGAAAGCTGATAAATTCTTGAAGAAAACAAAGGTTGATATGGCCTTAACTTTAGACAGTGCTCCTACTTTAAAAGAGGCTTTTGAGGGGTATGATGATAAAGCTTTAGAAGAAGTAGAGATTCTATTAAAGTATGAAACATATATTGAAAAAGAAGAAAAGATAGCTGAGAAATTAACCACTTTAGAAAACTATAAGATTCCTGAAGGTTTTGATTTTAGACAGATCGTAGCATTGTCAGCTGAGTCTAGAGAAAAGCTTTCTAAAGTTGCACCTCTTACGTTAGGTCAAGCATCTAGAATTTCTGGTGTAACACCTGCAGATGTTACAATTCTGATGGTTTATTTAGATAAGCAAAAAGCATAGATCCTAGATCTAAAAAAAAATAAATAAATTTTATAAAAGGCATATTTCTTTATAGAGATATGCCTTATTTTGTAACAGAAAAAATATGTCTTAGAAAGTCTATCATAATGAACTTAATTTTAAGAATTCTAATCTCTGTATATATACTCTTTACAGTTTACGCTTGTGCTGTTATCTCCTCCCCTACAGGTGGACCTAAAGATGAGATACCTCCAAGGTTTGGTGGTAGCATTCCATTTAATGGAGAGACAAATGTGGAAAGAGAAAAATTAAAAATCACTCTTTATTTTGATGAATATATTGAGGAAAATAAATTAAGACAGAACTTAATTATCACCCCTTATAGTCCTACATTCCAATACAAAGCTAGGTTTGCTAGAAACAAAGTTATTGTCAATGTCCTTGATACATTAAAAGAAGACATGACCTACTTCTTTGATTTTGCTAATTCAGTAGTTGATGTAACAGAAAAGAATCCAGCAAAAAATGTTCGATTCTCTTTCAGTACTGGAGACTATTTAGACTCGATTGAAGTTACAGGTCAAGTTAGAGATTTATTGACAGATGAACCTATTGAAGGAGCTATCATCGCGCTATACAATCCTTATGATTCTTTGGATGTAAATACAGACCCTCCAGTATATTTTTCAAAAACAGTTAAGAATGGTTTATTTATTCTTGAAAGATTTAAACCTGGCTACTATACGGTATATGCTATTGAAGATACTAATGAAGATTATAAATATACTTTGAGAGAAGAGAAAGTTGGCTTCTTTAAAGACTCTATTCTTATTGATAAAAACATAGATGATGTAAAATTATTTGTCAGAGATTATGATCTAGTTGAATTTAATTTTAAAGATATAAAAGTGATCGATAAGGAAGATCTTGTTGTAAAATTCAACAAGTTTGTGGTGGATTATAGAGTATATTTTCCTGATCAGACAACTTACACAGACAGTATCTTTGATATGTCTACCAAAGATGGAGAAGTAAAATTAATCTATACAGGAGAAAGAGATTTTGAGGATTCAATTAGAATTAAAGGTTATGCTATTGATTCTATTGATCAAAAAGTTGAGTTTGATACTTCATTAATTTTCCCTAGTAAAAAAGAAATCAGAGCCGAAGAAAGAAAAGAAAAGAATAAGAAAAATGGTGGTTTAATTGGTGGTGCTATTAAAACACTTGGTGATGCTGTAGGTGTTGAAGGTGAAGAAGAAGTTGAAATTGAAAGAATCGATTTTGATAAAAAATTACCCATAGATAATGATATTGTTCCAGAAGATAGTGTGGAGTTAGTAATACAATTCCCACTTCCTATGAAAGAGTATCATATGGATAGTATGTATTATATATATAATGAAGACACAACAAGATTAGATAGTTTATTAATTGATAAAAAATTAAGTTTCAATTTTAATAATACTGAACTTACTTTCCCTCAGTTCTATGCAGACTCTGCTTTTAGTATAATGTTTACTGATAATGCATTCGTATCTGTAAAAGAAGATTCTACTGAATCTAAAACAATTAGTTTTACAATAAAGCAATTAGATAAATATGGAATAGTAGAAGGACAAGTAATTGGAAGTCACAATAGTTTTATTGTACAGCTTGTTGATACAAAAGGAAACGTAGTAAAAGAAGTACAGAATGAAAGGTTATTCTCTTTTGATTACGTAAAACCTGGAACTTATAAGATCAGAGTTTTAATTGATAAAAATAATGATGGTATTTGGTTCCCTGGTGATTTCAAAAAAAGATTACCTCCTGAACCAACAGCCTTCTTCCCTAAAGAAATAAAAGTAGAAGCAAACTGGGAAATTCGTAGAGAAGACACTGTCATTAATACTGATAAAAAATAATATCGAATAAATTTAAAATATTAAAGGCTTACAGAAATGTAAGTCTTTTTTAATGTATAATAATTTATTTAGACATTTTAGAATTGATAAAAAATAATATTTTATCCCTCCTAATTATGAATCTTATAACAATGGATACATATGGATTAAGTTATAGTCTAGCCTATTATAATTTTTAATTACTATAACTTCAATTTGGGGAAATATAGAAAATACAACTATATATTGTTGAATAGATAATGACACTCATCTTCTAACTAATCAATTATGGGATATCAAAAGCAATTAATTTTTCCTTTGTATTAATAGAACGTGTGAATAAGTTGGTAGTAGAATTAGGTACTTTATACATAATTTCATGATTTATTCAGAAAACAATAGAAAATACTGTGAATAACATTTTATACTCATTTTATGTCCACATTTTAAGTATCAAAATATGATTACATACTATCAAAAAGTGGCTTTAAGTATATAAAAACGCTGTTTTTTACGTAACTATCTATTAATCAATGTTATGTGAAATAAAAGGATATTTTGTTTATTATTCAGCATTATCAACACCTTATTCACGATTTTGTGAATAAAATAGTGAGTTATCAACAGTTTTATCAACAATCATATACTATTAGATACTATTCACTCTATTATACACATATATTAAGAGCGTATTCAAACTAAATCAACCTATTAATACACTGATAATCGGTCTATTATAAAATATAGTGGATCTTTTATTAACATATACACATTATATCAATTCACATCGTGTTTATTTTTAGATCTAATATTAGATGATAAAGTTCAAAAATGAAGACCTTTAAATGAGATTAAATAACTGAATGAATTATAGAAAAGTATAAGAAAATGGTGTGTTGATAATTCTTTGATTTGCGCTTGATATTTTAGGCGCAAAAATGATTGATAAATAAACAAAGTATGTATATTAATAGTAAAGTAGATAGTTATTCACTGAACTTATCCTATTTGGTTAAAAAATTGTACATAAACGATATTTAATAAGAAGTTATCCACATTATTCACACTATAAATATACATTTTTGTGATTAGTGAGTAAAATGTTGAATAAGCGTTGATAATATCCACAGTAATTCACAAAAGCTAGTTATTCACGCTATTCACAGGGGTGTTTATAAGCTCCTGTGATTAAATATGGCGCTTTTACACACACAAATTAACTGAATAAGTAAAGGTATTAATAACTGTAAAAAGTGTTGAAAAGCGCTTAAAATCGTTGTTTTTAGGTATATTAGAGGAGGTATTGTATATTAATAAGATTGTGTATAAGTAATCAAAGTCTGTTAGTATTCTGAGTTATCAACTTATAAACAGCCCTAATAATAATAAAAAAGAATTTTAAATTTTTATTTTTTTATAATCTATTAAAGAGTGAAATGTTGAAAACCGCATTTGGTCAAAAAAAGACGCATCTCTATTTCTTCCTATGTTTCATTATCTCTCAAATCAGTTTAGCTCAAAATAAAACAGAAGAGAAATTAAACTTAGCCCAGGAATATTATAAAACGGAAGAATATGATAAAGCCCTTGAATTATACAGGGACTTGGTTAAGAACAAAGACTTGATTGTTCAAATCCATGAAAACTATCTCAACATTCTTTTAAAAAAGGAAGAATTAAAGGAGGCAGATAAGTACCTCCGTAAAATAACAAAGAGTAATCCTAAAAATTCGATATACAATGTGGATTACGCAAGAGTAAAGTTGATTGAAAAAGATACACTCTATGGGGATAAGATAATGGACACGTATATCAAGGGAGTTGCTAATAATACAACTAAGTTGAGGTATGCAGCTCTCTACTGTATAGATCTCGGTTTATACACCTATGCGGAGAATTGCTATAGAACTGGTGAGAAGAACCAAGGAGAGACTTTTTACTATGAATTGGCAGATCTATATTCTAATTGGGGAAAATATGATCTGATGATAGATGAGTACATGCAGCTGTTGTTAGTGAAGCCTGATCAATTGGAATATGTTGAAATGGCACTACAGGATCGATTAACAACAGAAGAGACTTTTGAGCTTATAGAACCTCAGTTACTCACAATGGTGCAGAAGAACGCGAATATGACGGTCTTTAACGAATTGATAGTTTGGTACTACTTACAGCAGAAAAAGTTCTATGCCGCTTTTATACAGGCTCGTGCACTTGATAAACGTCTTCGCTTAGAAGGTTATAAGATCTTGGAAATTGGACGTTTAGCCAAAAACAATCAGGATTATAAGAATGCCTCTAAGATTTTCCAATATCTAGTCGATCGTTATAAAGATTATGCAGTCTATCCGATGTCTCGAAAACTGTTGATAGAAACAAAGGAGGAAATTGTGAAAAGTACCTACCCTATTGACAAAGAACAAATCAATTCTCTTGTGAAAGATTACCAACAGATCATTGATGAAATTGGTTTAAATGGACAAACTGGAGATGCATTAAGAAATATGGCTTTGTTACAAGCTTTCTATTTAGATGAAAAAGACAAAGCTATTGAAGAATTAAAAGAACTAATCAACAATAGATCAATTCCTAAGTCTTTAGTTTCACAAGCTAAACTTGATTTAGGGGATATCTATTTGCTACAAGATAATCCTTGGGAAGCTTCTCTACTTTATTCGCAAGTTGCTAATGCTAATCGTGAAATGACCATTGGGCATATGGCTAAATTGAAGAATGCGAAGCTATATTACTATACAGGTGATTTTAGATTGGCTCAATCCCAATTGGATATCTTGAAATTAGCGACATCTAGAACGATCAGTAATGATGCTATGGCACTTTCGATGTTGATCAGTGATAATCTTAACTTGGATACGACTTCTTTAGCAATGGAAGAATATGCAAAGATGGATTTGTTAGTATTTCAAGGAAAATACCTCGAAGCAATCGAAGGTTACGAACAAATGTTAGTACAGTTCAAAGGACATCGTTTATCTGACGAAATTCTTTGGGAAAAAGCACATTTGTTGATAAAATTGGGAAAATATGATGAAGCGGTCGAACCGTTAAAAGAAATTGTTGAATTCTATGGTTATGATATCCTTGCAGATGATTCTTATTATCTTCTAGGAACAATTTATCAAGATCATCTTAATGATAAAGAAACAGCCATGAATTATTACAAAGATATTCTGATTAAGTTCAAAGGATCCAGTTATGAAGTAGATGCGCGTAAGCGATTTAGAACACTTCGTGGTGATAATGTGAACAAATCATAGATTTCAAAAAATAATAAGTTTAGATTATCTACATGAATATATTTTTGAAAATCAGATATATATATGTAAATTTGTTTTGTATACAAAAAATAAATTTTATAATAATTTTTAGCTGCTAAGTCAATTATTTTTTCTAACTATGTATAACTATGTTCAAAAAGCAAATTCTATTCTATTCTATTCTATTCTACTATTGAACTTATTTTCATGTACTAAATCCAATTTTGAAAAAGAGTCAATTTTTAATGAGAGCTATGACGTTTCTCAAGACATGGCTTTAAAAGTAGCAAATAACTTTGTTTATGATATCAATAATCTAGATAATAAAAGCTCGTTTCGTAAGTCTAATTTAAATAATGATTTGGAGGTAAAAAGTATAGATGTTGTTCTTGGCGTTGATAATTTACCTTCTTTTTATATTATTAATTATATTCCTTCTGGATTTGTTATAGTTTCAGCTTTAAAGAATGACGAACCAATTATAGGATTCTCTTCTAATAATACTTTTGATGTCTATTCTATAAATCCAAATAATGAAGGACTATATAATTGGGTAAACGAACGTAAACTATTCTCTAAGTATCTTAGAAATAATAAAACAGATTCAATAAACACTCATTGGGATTTTGCTGCTCCTCCTGTAGGTGAAGAGGAAACTGTAAATGGAGGAAGTATTTATTATAATGAAGGTCCTTTATTAAATACATCATGGGGGCAAGGGTGTGGATATAATGATTTATTACAATATTGCCAAACAGGTTCATGTAATAAAGTTCCAGCAGGATGTGTAGCTGTTGCAGTTGGTCAAGTTATGAAATATTGGGAATACCCTAATACATATTCTTGGAGTTCAATGTCTGGAGGTTCTTCTGAAACTTCAAGGTTATTAAGAGATATTGGTATATATGTAAATATGAGTTATAATTGCTCTGGATCAGGAGCATATACATCAGATGCTAAAAATGTATTAGTAAATAATTTTGGTTATTCTTCATATGCTTTTTATGGTTCTTTTAATACTAGATTATTTAAAATAGAAATCGATAATGATAGACCTGTTATTTTAAGAGGAGAAGGTAATCAAGGTGGACATGCTTGGGTAGCTGATGGTTATCGACAATACAAATATATAACTATTCATAATCCGGGTACAAATTATGAATATGAATCATATACTTATTCTTCTTTATATATTCACATGAATTGGGGTTGGTCAGGTAGTAATAATGGTTGGTTTTTATCTAATGATTTTACTCCTGGATCATATAACTTTAATACAAAAAAAGAAATGATTTATAGATTATATCCAAATTAAATTATGAAGTATATAATTTTTATTTTATCAGTTATTATCTCTATTAGCTGTACGAAAGGTAATAAAGAAGAAAATATTAAAGAATGTTGTAATTTAACAACTACAGTTTTATTAAGTTTTCAGAATGAATCAGCTGATGATCTATTAAATTTTTCTGAAAGTAATATAATTTTACCATTTGACGAATTCGAGTTACATTATGAAATAGATGGTGAACTATTTAGTTTACAGGATCTTGAAACTACAGCTATTTTAGATAATCCTAATGGGTTACTTATAGAAAATTCTAATAATGAAATACCTACTTTACTTCGTTTTGATGGATTACCATTTTTGAATGATTCTAGTTTAGATATTGTAGAGAGTAAACTTCAATTAAAAGTAGAAGAAAATAAAATTGGTTATATCAATATAGAATATAATAAAATAAATTCAGACTATTATATTAATAAAATAACATATAATAATAATGAATTAACTAAAATTGATTCACATTATTATATTGTAAAATTAAAATAAAAACTGAAAGTTATTCACAAATAATACCAACCATTGTGAATAACTTTCAGTTTTTTTATTGTTTATAGACTATAAAAAGGTATATAAATAAAATCATATCAACAAAAAAAGGGATACCCATTTAAGAATACCCCTTTTTTCATATATAATTATGCTATTAACCTTTCTGAACAACGAAAATCATACGATCAGAAGTATCTTTATCAAAAGAATTCAGCTTATAATCACCAAAAATGTTGATAACTTTAAGATTTACTGCCTCAAATAGCATTAAAAAATCTGATTTATTTAATGCTTCAACTCTTTCTGTGAATATATAGTGCTTTCCTTTGTCTGTAAATTCAATTTGCTTCATTACATGACGATTATTTAGAAACTTATGCACATTAAAGTCTAATTCAGGTCTTTCGATCACAGATTTTTCAGGTAAACTGTTGATGACTTTATAAGTATTAAAATAGTCAAGGACAAAAATTCCCTTTTCCTTCAAACTATGTGCAATCATCTTTAACGCCAATAAATCTTCTTCAGCAGTCTCGAAATAACCAAAACTTGTGAATAAGTTAACGACGAAGTTGTATTCTTCCTTTTTATAAAGCTCACGCATGTCATGAATATTGAACTTTAATCGTTCGTTTTCGAATTGTTGTGCATGTTGAATACTTTCTGTGGATAAATCGATGCCTTCTACATTAAACCCAAGTTTATTTAGAAATATAGAGTGTCTACCTTTTCCACATGCCAGATCAAGTACTTTGTCACTTTTGGAGATCTTTAAATTATCAGAAAGTGTACACATAAATTGTTCAGCTTCCTTAAAATCTCTATTTTGATATAGAATGTGATAATATGGTGTATTAAACCATTGATCAAACCATTCTTCACCCTTTTGCATTTTATTCACTAGTTTTGTTTTTCTATAATAAACAACTCTTACCTTTGTGGTTGTTTTGAGAAATCAATATGCGAAAGTATGCTTTTCATGTTTATGGATCAAAACAAATTTAAATACTGTGCATAAGTTTTTGAAAATTCACCTTTTTCATAAGAAATTAACGTTTTTCAATAAGTTATCAACAATTGTAAGTTTTAATTGTGAATAACTTCGCTTTTTTCTATTGAAAACAACTGTAAATCAGTACTATTAAGTAGTGAATAAAAAAGCAAAATGTTTATCTTTGCATCGACTTATCGTCAGTAAAAATAGCGTGCCTAGTCATTTAAGAAGGATAGAAATTTAAAGACAATCCATGTCAAAACATTACAATAGATACACCGTAACAGCGGCTTTGCCGTATGCAAACGGACCTTTACACATTGGACATATTGCTGGAGCTTATTTACCAGCTGATATTTATGTAAGATCATTACGTCAAAAGGGAAAAGATGTAGCTTTTATTTGTGGTAGTGATGAACACGGTGCTGCGATTACCATTCGTGCACAGAAAGATGGCATTACACCTCAGGATATTATTGATAAGTACAATAAGCAAATTGGAGATACATTTAAGAACTTTGGGATTGAATTCGATTTATTCCATAGAACTTCTGCTCCTATTCATCATGAGACTGCTCAAGACTTCTTTAAAGTATTAAACGATAAAGGAGAATTTGAATTGAGAGAATCTTCTCAATATTATGATGAAGAAGCGAATCAATTCCTTGCAGACCGTTACATTACAGGTACTTGTCCTAAATGTGGTAATGAAGGTGCTTACGGTGATCAATGTGAAAAATGTGGATCGGCACTTAGCCCAACAGATTTAATCGATCCTAAATCTCAAATCACAGGAAATACGCCAGTTTTAAAAACAACGCGTCACTGGTACTTACCAATGAACAAACATGAAGATTGGTTACGTACTTGGATTAATGATGGTGTTTTAGATGGTAGAGAACATCATAATCCTTCTGAATGGAAAAATTCAGTTTTAGGTCAATGTAGATCATGGTTAGACCAAGGTTTACAGCCTAGAGCAATGACTAGAGATTTGGATTGGGGTGTAAAAGTTCCTGTTGAAGGTGCAGATGGAAAAGTACTTTATGTATGGTTAGATGCTCCTATTGGATACATTTCTGCAACGAAAGATTGGGCGGCTTCTCAAGGTAAAAACTGGGAAGATTACTGGAAAAAAGCAGATACGAAATTAGTACACTTTATTGGTAAGGATAATATCGTATTCCACTGTTTAATTTTCCCTATCCTATTAAAATCTCATGGTGACTTTATTTTACCAGATAATGTCCCTGCCAATGAATTCTTAAATCTTGAAGGTGCGAAGTTATCTACATCTCGTAATTGGGCAGTTTGGTTACATGAGTACTTAGAGGATCTTCCAGGTCGTGAGGATGAATTACGTTATGTATTAACATCAATCGCTCCTGAGAATAAGGATTCTGAATTCACATGGAAAGATTACCAAGAAAGAGTCAACAACGAGTTAGTGGCTATTTTAGGTAACTTTATCAACAGAGCAGTTGTACTTACTCACAAATACTTTAAAGGTGAAGTACCTGTAGCTGGCGAATTTACTCCAATGGAAGAAGCAATCATTACTGAAATGAAAGCAATTCCTTTACGAGTTGAAAAATTAATCGAGCAATATAAATTCAAAGAGGCTTTAATTGAAGCAATGAAGTTAGCTCGTTTAGGAAATAAATATTTAGCAGATACTGAACCTTGGAAATTGTTTAAGCAGGATCCAGAGTTAGTGAAGACTATTTTAAATATGTCTTTACAAATTGCTGCAAACTTGGCCATCACTATTGATCCATTCTTACCAAATACGGCTAAGAAAATCCAAAACATGTTGGGTATGGAATCATTGGATTGGAATCAAGTAGGTAATGCTGAATTAGTTTCTGCTTATGATCGTTTAGCTCCAGCTGAATTATTATTTAGCAAAGTAGAAGATAAAGTGATCGAAGCTCAAATTGAAAAATTAGAGAAGACAAAACTTGCTCAAACTCCAGTTGAACCTCAAAAAGAAGAGACTACGTTTGATGATTTCCAAAAAATGGATATCCGTGTAGGTACTATCATTGAAGCTGAGAAAATGAAGAAGGCCAAGAAACTTCTAAAATTGACAGTGGATACTGGTATTGATAAGAGAACTGTAGTGAGTGGTATCGCAGAGTTTTTCTCTCCGGAAGATATTATTGGTAAGCAAGTTTCTATTCTTGTGAACTTAGCTCCAAGAAAAATCAGAGGTATCGAGTCTCAAGGTATGATCTTGATGGCTGAAGATAAAGATGGTTCATTGTCGTTTGTTTCTCCTTCTTCACAAATTGCTGAAGGCGGAATCATTCGTTAATTATATAAACTTTTAAAGCCCACAGTAGTAGTATTGTGGGCTTTTTCTTTCAACTTTTCTACACTAAACTTATGGGCAAAGGATTCGGAAATATCGCTAATTTCATATTTATCATAGCAGCTGTCTCATTACTTCTATTGGCTTACTATGAGTATGATCGCGGTGAAGAATACATGGAAACATTACAATATGCAGGTGCAACAACTTTGTTGTTAGTATTGAGATTTATCATGTCAAAACAAACTGCAAAAAGAGATCAGAATCGTAGAAATGGTAAATTTGGTAAATAGTTAGATGTATTCAGTTCGTGAAATTTATAGCTTAAGAGAAGAAGGTAAATATCAAGAAGCATTTATTACAGCTAGAAGACTGTTAGAGCTTTCTCCTAATGATGAAGAAATTCATGCTGCTATGGCATGGGTACTTTATGATATGCTGAAAGTTGCTTTTCAGGAAAACGAACATCAACAATTTTTAGAATTATATTCTCCATTTGTTGAATATATTCCAGAAGAAGCTGATCGATTACAATACTGCGCTTGTTTGTCTTTTTATGATGAACTTAAAGTATTATTAGAACAGGAAAAATATGATCTAGCAGATCAGCTTTTACTTCTTTTTGCTCCATTAAAATTTCACCCTCAAAAAGAAAGGCCCAAAACTTTTTATCAGATATTGGAATTGGTCATGCACTTCAATCAATATCTTCCTAACTTTTTATCATTTGTACGTACTTGGAGATTATCCAATTTACTTCCTCAACATTACCAAAATTATGGACAAACAATGTCAGTTGCAGAAAGGGTGCATTGGCTTGTTGGTCAACATATTTATGAAAGACAAAAAGATAATGAAGATTTAATTCAAGCTTATGTGAAGCAATTAGATCTATTATTAGAAAGATGTCCACAGTTTGGTTATATCAAAAAAATCAGAGAAAAACTTTTAGGAATTAAGTAACACATAATTAATTGGTTACATAATATCTGTTAACTACCTAAATAGTAACAATGTTACATGAGTTTCGTATTATTGTATTATAAAATAAAAAGAGAAAAAAAGCTGAGTATATAAAGTGATAATGATTAGTTAATTTATTTCATAATACTATAAGCGATTCTTTACCTAAGGTTTGTTTTAATTGAGTAAAGTAATGTAGAACTAGACCACTACATTATGAGAAACAACTATTGATCAATTGATTTTAGCTCTTACAAGTTCCTTGCTTGTAAGAGCTTTTTGTATAAAAAAAGAGTAAACTTCCATTTACTCTTTCTGTAATTTTACTTTAACAAATCAAAGTGTGAACAATTGATTTCAAAAGCAGTATTTACTTTTCTATACCTAGTTAAATCTTCATCGTAGTTTTCATTATCATCTTCCCAATCATCACAAGTATTGAAAAAGCGTTCTGAAGTAATCGTAAATCCTTCTTGAGAATACTCTGAATATTGTCCTTCACTGATCCAAGCATATTCAAAACCCTCTGATGGAGAAATTCCATATCCATAAGACATTTGGAAAGTACCATTTGATTTTACAATTACTTTGATGATTTCACTACCATTTTCATAAATGTAGTAATCATTATTTTCTTCTGGCGAGATTGTCTCTGTTTCTTCACATCCTAATAGGGCAAAAGAAAATAGGATGCTTAAGCTGAATAGTTTAAAAAAATTAGTCATGATAAAAAGTCAAATAAATAATATTGAATCGACGTAAAATTACTCATTCAAAGTGAAAATACAAGTTTCTTTACCTCCCTATTTTAATGTAAATTAGGGCATGGAACCTACATTAACACAACAAACGAATACTACTACAATCACAAAATCTAGAATTGATGTTGTAGATGTACTTAGAGGATATGCAGTAGCGATTATTATGCTTATCCATAATATTGAACATTTTAATTATTACCATTATCCTGATAAGGCTTTAAACCCGGATTGGTTAAACACTTTGAATACCTACTTATTTGATGGTATCTTTTTTCTGTTTGCAGGTAAGACGTATTCAATTTTTGCCCTTCTATTTGGTTTTACTTTTTATTTAATGAATAACAAACAAGTCAAAAAAGGTAAGGATTTTGGCTATCGTTATTTGTGGAGACTTTTGACATTAACCTTATTTGCTTGTATCAATGCATTATTTTTTCCTGGAGAGGTATTAATGTTATATGCATTAACAGGCGTGGTTTTATTCTTTGTCAGAAATTGGTCGAATAAGGCTTTACTAATAGGGGCGATTTTCTTTTTACTACAACCTACAGATATAGGTTTATATCTTTACTCATTGATTAATCCTGATTTTGTACCTGCAGATAGAATGTTTGTTGCTCCATGGAAAGCAGCAATGGCTATTATTAAAGAAGGAAATTTCTTAGAAACCTTATGGGGTAATTTTACCTATGGTCAATCATTTTCTTTATTATGGGCAATAGAATGTGGAAGAGCTATTCAAACCATGGGATTATTTATCCTTGGTTTTTGGTTAGGAAAAGTAGGTGCATTCAAAACTGAAAATTATCCTTATTGGAAAAAGGTATTGCTATATTCATTTATAGCTATGCTTCCATTATTATATCTAAAAGGTGAATTCTTAGGAAGTGATCATCCTGAAGTAATTAGAAGAACACTAGGAACTACTTTCGATATGTGGTGGAAATTTAGTTTTACACTAATTTGGGTTGCTGTAATTGTTTTGGTGTATAAATCAGACAAAGTAAAGCAAATAAGTAAACCATTTCAGACTTATGGTAAAATGAGTATGACCAATTATATATTACAATCTGTTTTTGGAGGAATTTTATACTTTGGTTATGGATTTCACTTAGCAGATACCTGTGGAGTAGCTTTTAGTCTTCTAATTGGTTTCGTCTTTTTATTTTGTCAAATGATGTTCTGTCATTTTTGGCTAAAGAAATATAAACAAGGCCCCTTCGAAATGCTATGGCATAAATTGACATGGTGGCCTAAATTCTAATCCTTAATTTCTTGATGATTTTTTTTAAAAGAATAAATGAATCCAAAATTGAAATTATCATAAACCAGTTCATTACCACGAATACCATAACTGATACCTATCATGGTTTTGTTCGTTAATTTTAAGTAATATCCAATGGCTACAAATGGAGAAATAGAAGATACATTAATATCAGCTTCTAAATCTAACATTTTACCATATCCAACTCCACCTTGTACTCTTAATTTACTTTTATCTGCTATGATAAATTCCTTGTAGATACCAAAGTTAATATCAAGTCTTTGTTGTTGCTCACTTGGGTGAAGATTTAAATCATCATTTTTTCCGAATTTGTAGCCAAAATTTCCAAAGACACCAATATTTAATTTTTTAATAACAGGATAACCACCTTCAAGTTGTAAACTTCCTCCTTTTGTATTTAGGTAAGTATCATTAGCAATACCTCCTAGAAAAATAATTTCTTGAGAAAAAATAGTATGACTTACCAATAAGAATAATAGAGTTAAGAAATATTTTGTGCAGAAAGAAAGCATTAATATATACTTAGAAAAAGAACTGTTGTGATGATAATTTTTATATAAGATATCGTTTTAAAAAATGAATAAAAAAATCCCATCAGAATGAAATTGAATTCTGATGGGATTTCTATTTATAGTAATATTAAATATTAGAAGTGCTTAATAATAAAATCAGTCAATTTACTAGCAAGTTTACCATATGGAGGATAAACAGGTTTAATTCCTGTCATTCCTACCCTATTTTTTAAAACAGCTCTTTGATTACTGAAACCAATAAAACCATACTTTCCATGTGATTTGCCAATACCACTGTTATTGACTCCTCCAAAAGGAAGTTCTGGATTATTGATGTGTACTAATGTTTCATTAATAGAAGTACCTCCAGCAGTTGTATTATTTAAGACCTTTTTAATTAGTTTTTTCTTTTTCCCGAAGATATATAAAGCAAGAGGTTTTTCTTTCTCTTCAATTATTAGTAAAGCTTCATCTAATTGATCATAAGCCATGATAGGAAATACAGGTCCAAAGATTTCTTCCTGCATGATACGCATGTCATTTGTTACATTAGTGACCAATGTTGGAGGAATATAATTTGTACTTTCATCCATCTCTCCATTCATCAAAATTGTAGCTCCTTTTTGAGCTGCTTCTTCAATGATACCTTTGATACGATTAAAGTGGTTATTATTGATGATTCTACAGAAATCTTCTGAAGCACTGATAACTTCTCCATTTGGAGAATAAAATTCATTAATAGTATTGGTCATTTGTTCTACAAACTCATCCATACGATGTGTAGGAACTAAGGCATAATCAGGAGCAATACATGTTTGCCCAGCATTGACAAATTTCCCCCATGTGATTTTATCAGTGGCATCTTTTAAATCAGCATCTTCACAAATAACTGTAGGAGATTTTCCTCCCAACTCTAACGTGACTGAAGTAAGGTTTTCAGATGCGGCTTTCATTACAATTTTCCCAACTTGGGGACTGCCTGTAAAGAAAATATGATTGAATTTCTTTTTTAATAATTCAGTAGAAACATCAACTCCACCTTGTATTACTTTAATTTCATTGGCAGGGAATAGTTCATCCAACATTTTCTGAATAAAACCCGAAGTGTGTTTAGAAATCTCACTTGGTTTTAATGCTACTGTATTTCCAGCTGCAATGGCATAAATTAATGGAGCGATTGCCAAGTAAAATGGGTAATTCCAAGGAGCAATAATTAAACAAGCACCTTTTGGTTCAAAAACTACTTTAGATGATGTTCCCAACATACTTAATGGAGTACCTACTTTTTGCGGTTTCATCCATTTTTTTAAGTTTCTCTTTGTATGTCTAATCAATCCCATTGTACTGAGTATCTCAGTGGCATCGACTTCGATTGGATTCTTTTTGAAATCTAAATGAATAACCTTCTGAATTTCGGTTCTGTTTTTTAGGATATACTCTTCTAATTTCGCTAACTTTTGAATACGTTGTTTGGCATTTGTGGCTTTAACATTTGCAGTATTCTCTTTTAGTTGAATGAATATATCTTCAATTTTTGAACTTGAAATTGATGGGTCCATTATAGCGTCCATGATGAATTGATTAGAAATTTGATGAAAAAATTAATAGTAAAATACTATTATAAAATGTGAGAATTACGTTAATTACATGAATATCTTAATAACATGCAAATTTAATGTCATGTGCTAACCAATAATCAACACAATAAACAGAAATAACTATGGCTATTGATCATACTAATGATCCCTCAGTAAAATCATGGGTCAGCGTACCTTCAGACTCTCAATTTCCTATTCAGAATTTACCGTACGGAATTTTTAGTACATCAACCAAAACGAAAAGAGCGGGAATTGCGATTGGAAATGATATTCTTGATTTGGAAGAAGTAGCTCTTTTAGGTCATTTTAATGGTATTTTTAAAGATGCAGCCATTACTTTTTCACAAGAGATATTGAATCCATTTCTAGCAAAAGGAAAGAAAATACATCAAGAAGTTCGTGCTAAGATTTTCGATTTATTAAAAGAAGGAAATACTGAATTAGCAGATAAAAATGTATTGGTTGCTCAAAAAGAGGCGACGATGCACTTACCAATTCAAATTGGTGATTATACGGACTTCTATTCTTCAGAAGAACATGCAGTCAATGTCGGAACGATGTTTAGAGGAAAGGACAATGCATTAATGCCAAACTGGAAACATCTTCCAGTAGGATATCATGGACGTTCTTCTTCTATTGTAATTTCAGGAACACCTATCAAAAGACCTAATGGACAGAAAATGCCTCCGGGAGCAGAAACACCTGTATTCGGTAAATCCAGTCGAATGGATATCGAGTTAGAAATGGGCTTTGTGGTTGGGCAATCTACAGCTTTAGGAGAAAGTGTATCCGTTGATCAAGCAGAGGATTATATCTTTGGTTTAATGCTTTTCAATGACTGGTCTGCCAGAGATATTCAAAAATGGGAATATGTACCTTTAGGACCTTTCTTGGGTAAAAACTTTGGTTCTACCGTTTCTCCATGGATTGTAACATTGGATGCTTTAGAGCCTTTCCGAACAAAAGGACCGGAACAATCTCCTACTCCACTTCCTTACTTACAAAATGATTCACCTTCTACATTTGATATTAATTTAGAAGTCTATCTAAAAACTGGTTTAGGAAATGAAGCTAAGATTGCTACTTCAAACTTTAAATATTTATACTGGAGTATGGCGCAACAATTAGCACATCAAACAGTGAATGGTTGTAATTTAAATGTTGGAGATATGTGTGCTTCTGGTACTATTTCGGGACCTACAAAAGATTCTTATGGTTCATTATTAGAATTATCTTGGAATGGAAAAGAACCTCTTCAAATTGGTTCAGAAACACGTACATTTTTAGAAGATAATGATACAATTACACTGAAAGGTTTTTGTGATAATGGTGATTTAAGAATTGGTTTTGGTGAAGCTATTGGACAGATCGTAGAATAATTAAAAAGATAATTTTAATATATATTTAAAGGACGTATCTATTTTTAGTAATACGTCCTTTATTGTTATTCCTCGTTTAGAGAATTATGAAATTCAACATGATACATCGACTTCTATTCAAAATTTTTCTTCCAATCATTTCTCTTTTATTTGTTTGTTTTTCAGTTTTAGCTGCTGAATATAATGATAGCATTATTGTCAAATCTAATTCTGAAAGAACTGCAGAAATATTGAATATTCTTACCCAGAAAACATCTGATTCAGTTCGAGTAATTCAGTTGAATGAAAATCAATATTCAATGATAGAAGCTAGTTCAGCTATAAAGGTATTTCAGCTTGAACTGTATGAAGTCATTTTTTTAATAATTAGCATTATTATAGGCATTGTAGGTCTATTCTATCTCTTATTATTTATCAGAAAGCAAAAGGAATTAAACCTAAAAAAAATAGATACTTTGTCTGATAGAGAATTGGCAGTAATAGCATTAGTTCAGAAAGGAAAAATGAATAAAGAAATAGCAGATGAATTGAATATTTCATTGAGTACTGTCAAAACGCATATCAATAATATCTATAAGAAATTGAAGATCTCTGATCGTAAAAAGTTGAAAAATATTGTAATAAAGCATTTAAATGAGGTATGAGTATAAAATCCACCCTCAACTAGAACTCTTATCCACCTCCTTTTTCAATTATAAAATAAGATCATGATTTAGTTTTACTTCATTATTCATTTAAAGTAAATCTCATGAAATCATTGATTAATAATTTTAGTTTTTTTCTTCTATTCAACCTTCTTTTAACTACTCTTTATGCTCAAGATGTATCAAAATGTAAATCGTTTGTTTCTATTTTAGAAGAAGGAATTCAATTAAAATCCATTGATGAAATTAAACCTTGGCTATCAGAAGATTTTAGTATTTTAGGACAAAAAGGAGAGATAGCAGAACAGGTAATGCAAATGCTATTTACTCAAAAATTAAATGATAATATTCTTTCTATTCAAGAGGTAAAGCAATTGAAAGAAGAGAAGAAACTTACGTTGATATATAGTTTTGTATATGAGAACTTAGGAACCCAAAAAACAAGCATCTCTTTTAATGAAGAAAATAAAGTGATTTCACTTTCTCTGATAGAAGCAAAAGTGAAAGTATTACACAAAGAAGATAAATTAAAGGTGCATAATTTGTCTGCAATGAGTTATCAAATTATTCCATTTGAACTCAAAAGTAAATTACTTATTGTAGATGTTATTCTTAATGGACAACCAAGAAAGTTTATATTAGATAGTGGTTCTTCCAGAACTATTTTGAATACTGAATTCCAAGCAACAGAAGAATCAAAATCAATATCAAATGCTAAAGGGAAAGGTGTTCATAATATTGAAGTGAAAAACCAACAAGATATTTTGATTATTCCTTCCATTCAATTTGGACAGTTGAAAGCTGAAAATGAAAAAGTTTTAGTAACTGATCTTTCTACATTTAGTAAAGAAACAAATACAGAGATTTATGGAATCATTGGAACAGATTTTATACACCACTTTGATATCTCATTTGATTATGAAAAGAAAGAGATCACATTAATTCAACCAAAGGCTTTCATAGAATACCAAAAGACAGTTGATCGACATTCAGAGTATACTAAGTTTCCCATTAAAGAGATGAAAGGGCATTTACCAATTATTGAAGTTCAAATTGATCATAGATTTTTTGATATGGCGATTGATTGTGGAGCTGGTGCCAATTTATTTTCAATTCATCATTTTGAGCTATTGAAAAGTAATTTAAAAAGAGTGAAAACAACAGGACTAATAGGAATTTCAGGAAGTAAAGAAGAAGTCAAAAAAGGAAAAATAAAGAAGATGTATATCGGTGATTTTGAATTTAAATCCATCAATACAGTTTTTTCAAACATAGATCATCTCAACAAGAATACGATAATCGATGGAATTTTGGGTTTTGAAATAATGTCCAAGCAGAAGTTCATTATTTCTTATCAAAGGAAAGAAATATTGATTCAGAATAGATACCTTTAGTTTTTATTTTCAATTATGATAAATTCAAACTACATTGTTATACACTATATAACATAGCTCTAAAACATCTTTTTAATTTACTAGCATATGAAACGTTGTTTCTTTTTTTTTCTACTACAAACACTTCTATGGAATCCAACCGCATACGCTTTTGATGTAAGCGTAGATAATGAAGAATTTTGTATAGATAACTTACCTAATACCCTAATTTTTACAATTACACATCAAAGTAATGAGACTTTTCAGACTGTTTCAGGTTTAGATCAATTGGGGATTTTGACGAATGTTATTACATCATCACCTACAGTAACTTATTTAGTAGTTGCTATTGACGATGACAATATTACTATTGATAAACATGAAGTTGTCGTTACAATGTTGGATAATACCACTTCTGTAACTTCTAATGAGACTCAAATCGTTGATGTTTTTGGGTTAATCCAACGTACTATCAACTTTAATCCAATTACTGATTTGATATATAATTGTGATTATGTTTCAATCAACTTTACAACAGATGGAGATACGCTAACCAATGAGTTAGTGTTAGTTTATGTAAATGATAGATTTTATAAAGAACAGCAATTAACGATCGATGGTACTCAAGGTACTTTGACAGATATGCGTATTGAGCGACCGTTAGAAGATTCATTACGGTTTGATATTTATCTAGAATCATCAAGAGATAATCAATGTTTGAATAGACAAAAAGTAAATGAAGGAGATCTTGGTGCCGTTGCACCCATTGCAAGAGCAGTAATCGATGATAATTATGTTGTGGCTTCTCAAACCTATGGACAACTTACATTTTCTTCCAATTCAATTAATAGCGCTGAACAATTATGGGAAGTGTATGAAGATGGAAATTTAATAGGTTCGTCATTCTCTTATTATAATGCTGATTTTATATTCAATTTTGCTACTCCTAATCTTAAAAAAGGAGAAAGCACTCCCTATAAAGAATATGATGTTGTTTTGATTGCAAGTGATGCTTCAGGAGCCATTAATTGTCAAAGTGGAATTAATAGAGATACGCTAAGAAATGTAGAGGTTCCTTATTTTCCAAGAGTGAAATTACCGACAGCCGTTTCAAAGAGAAGTAGTGCTAACGAAGATGGCAGTTATCGTTTATTGATTAGAGATAGAGTGTCTATTGATAATTTTAATATAAAGATCTTTAATGCGACAAATCTTTTAGTATTTGAGTCGAATGATCCTAATTTTATTTTTGGAGATGATGAATCGTTGAGTTCTTCATTATACAATGCAAAAATAAAACTGGAATATGATGATGGTCTGGTAGAGAACTTGAATACTTCATTTATTGTAACGCCCTAACTCACTAGACGAATGAAAAAATTACTATATACTTTCTTACTTCTTTGTTCAACCTCACTTTATGCACAGGATTTGATTACTGCAAATCCACTTTGGTTACCTTCTTCACATAACCCTGCCCTTGCGGGATCGACTTATAATAAAGCGAATGTTGGAATTAGGTATGCTTCACAACATGAAGGGATGGAATATGTAAGTGTTGGAGGTAGTATTGGCATTTATAGAAACTCAAGCATGCGAAATGGGTTTGGACTTGGGGTATTATTCGATAGAGTGAGAATACCAGTTATGAATGGAGAAGAAGAAATTACAACGCTTACTCAACAGACATTTAGTATTCCATTGTCAATGACATATAGAAATATGGATCATGCATTTAGTTTTGGAATTTCATTAGGTTACTTGATGCATCAATTTGGAGATAGTCCAGGAGTCTATTATAGTCAATTGGATTCAGATTCAGATTTTATTGGAGCAACACCTTCTTATTCTTTAGCTATGCGTCAAGAAGGAACTGTTGATATTGGCGGTGGTATAAGTTTTTATACCCATGAAAACTTTTTCGTAAGTGTTTCTGCTAAACATTTGCAAGGTTTCATTAATCAAAATGATGAAGTGAGTATTCTACAAGATTTGAAACCGAGATTTGAAGTGATGAGTAGATATATTTTCTTTGATCCACGCTCAAGTAATGGTGTAGAGACTACAGTAGGATTTTTTAATCAGGGAGCAAACAATGAAATGTACATTTCAGCAGAAGGAAGATTATCTGTTATAAAGATGGGTGGAGGATGGATCCCTTCTATTTCTGACTTTTCTAATTTGTCTAGAGTGTTTATTACTACTTCAGTCAAAGTTCCTTTTGGAGATAAAGCGAGTTATTCAAAGATTGGTAGGATTAATAAAGAAAGTGATCATATAGAATTAAGGGTATCCTATTATCCTCCAATTTCAAGTATTTCATATTTACAACCTACTGTTGAATTTACATTATCAGCAGGATTTTCAAATGACTCTTACAAGAAATCTATAAAGAAATTAAGTACTTTACCGGTGTTGTAATGATAGATATTATTAAAAATAAAAAAGTACAGACCTTGCATTGATCTGTACTTATTGAGAGATAAAATGGGAAAATTTTATTTGTTAAGTTCGCGAAATCTACATTCTCCGATCTATTAATAAGAATGATTGAAAGATGTGATTTTCTTATTATTACATTACAAATATGGTTTAGAGTATCAATAGAGTCAAATAGATTTTATTGAGTTAAGTATATAGAAAATCTATGAGGAGATCTGCTACTCTATTTTTCCATTTTATTTATTGTAAGAAATTATTTTCGGTACTAAAGGCAAATTCAGTGTGAGAACTTTCCTTACCTATCTCATTCATATCTGATGTATTCGTATGACTTCCGAATCCTTTTGTGATGATTCGATTTGAAGCTATTTTATTTTTTACCAAGTAATTTTTTAAGCTATTGGCCCTATCTAAAGACATTTCTCGATTCTTTTGTTCTCTATCAAATTCATTACAATAATTTTTTACATAGAAATAGAGTTCGGGTTTCTTTTTTAGGTGTTCTACAATTTTTTCCAAAACTTCATTACTAAGTTTAGTGATTCTATCAGATCGTTTTTCAAAGTACATATTGAAAAGAATGTGCTCTTCATTTTCCGAAATATGCTCGAAAGATATTTCTCTTTTCTTACTGAAAACCAATTTATCAGCGCCTTGTATTTCTTGAGCAGAAGTATAACTATAATTTGAGATTTGAGCAATGACTCCTATCCCACCAAATGTAGCCCCATTATGAATAAATTCAGAATGTCCATTAGCATTCGTAATACCATTTAAGCCTCCATAAGTTTCTAATACTACTGAAGAATAAGTGTTATTAGCGGCAATATAACCACCACCACCTCCTCCTCCTGGACCTTCAGCTTCAGCTTGATATATGATCATTTGTGAACCACCATTTCCACCATTTGCAGTTACAATTATATGTTCAATACTCCCTTTGTTATCTAAAATAATGGCACCTCCGCCTCCACCTCCTCCGGGAGCATCTCCAGCTCTATGTCCTGAATCACTAATATTGATGGTAGTCGTTAAAGCAGCTTCACCATTGGCTTCAATAAGGCTTATCCCATTTCTTTTGCCATAAATATTTCTATTGCATAAGATATAGATGATTCCACCACCATTGCCTCCTTTTGTTCCATTAAAATTGTTAGAGTCACCGGCTCCACCTCCTCCACCAAGAAAAATTCTTCCTGACGAATAATCCAATGGTCTACCACCTAAACCACCATTATTTTGTCTTCTATCTCCTGACCAAGTTTTATCTCCTGGACCTTTTTTAAAAGCATTACTTCTTCGAAATGAAAAAGAATAACCACCTCTGCCACCTCCTGATGAAATGGAATATGGAGTGAGTGACTTTTCTAGAGCCCAAGCTTTTTTCCATTTTTCTTCAGAAATATCAGGATTTCCATTTCCGGTCCAATCCATTGGAATACCAGCATTAGCACCACCACCACCACCAGCATTATGGGAGTTACCACCACCGCCTGCATTGGCAGCAGCACCTCTTCCGTATTTACCATTATAAAAATGATTGTATTCTGTATACCATCCAGCAACACCTTCTCCTTTTTCGGCACCAATAAACGGAGAGAAGCTTCTATAGTTCATCACTTCCATATCGACCCTTTCGGTTTCATGGTATTGAGCAGCAGTATTTTGTCTTCCACCCCTAAAACCTAAACCAGTGGCTGTAATTTTAGCTTTATTTCTTATCACAAGATCTTTATTCACTTCAATAGCCAATACTCCACCGTATTCACCATTCCAACCTTCAGTGGTAAGTGTTGAAATTTCTTTTAGAATAAGGTTACTATATCTCGGAACTCTCACAATTTGTGTTTTCCCTTTTATGGTGTAATCATTTTTAACCTTTTCTGTTAGAAAAATAAGAGAATCATTTACTTGAGAGATTTCTTGAAATTCCCAATTTCCACATTGATGATAATCGATAATTTCTCCATAAGATATACTGTCATCAAGAGCATTTATTTCAGCGCCTTGCATTTGGATTATCATAATAAGATCACCTTTATGTAGTGGTTTCTTAAATCTATTTTGAGTATTTAGATGATAATTTTTGACATTGATTTGAGTTGTTCCTTTCTGAATATCTTTTGTCAATGTGGTAAATTCATTGACAATATTTCCATTTCCTTGAAGGGTAACATCTCCAAGTTTACCCTTTTGACCGAGACAAAAATGAAATGAGAAAAATGAGAGTGTTATTAATATAATTCTAGACATGATTTTAGTAGATAAGTTGTTCTTCGTTGATAATTTCGAGTAATGAATAGGAAAGCCCTAAGGCAGGGAAATCATTTGTATTACTTAAAATGCATACACCAATATTTTTTTCGGGAACAATGAAACATACAGATGGAAAGCCCGGAGTTTGAGAAAAGCTAATGACAATATCTGTATTCAGTATAGTTTTGTTATGCCACCCCATGGATAAACCTCCTTTAATAGCTTTTAAATACCAAAAGTCTACATCTTTAATTTCTGATTTTTGTTGCCATACCTTTTCAATATTTACTTTTGGAGCTGCTCCTTGATAAGAATTATTATTCAATCTCAATAAATATTGGATCCATTTTGTGAAATCAGAAGTGCTCATATAAAGTCCATCTATATATGCACTATTCATATGATATGGTGATGCCATTCGATAAACGTTTTGAATAGCTCTTTCGGTAGAATCTTCAGGAAAATCTCTGTAAAATAGTCTGTAAGGATGGACGAGATATTGATCTTTTATATGTGAAAAAGTTGCTGATTCAATACCTAAAGGATGGAAGAAAGTTTTTTGACAATAGTCATTAAAAGTGGTCTTATTGACTGTTTCTATCAGATCTACCAAGAGTAAATAATTTACATTAGAATATTTTGTTTTTTTCTGTGCATCAAAATAAATAGTATTCTCACTAATGTCTTTCGTTAACTTTTGAGTTTCTTTAGGACCTTTTTGAAGTCTTGTTTTCTCATCATAATAGCCTGCAGAATATTTTCTTTCTACTCTAAATTCCATTTCCCGGATTCCAGAATAATGATAAAGTAATTCCTGTACCTTGATATCCCTAATCAACGATTCTTCTAAATTTAAATGAGGAAGATAATGCCCAATTATACTATCAGGATGTAGAATTCCTTTTTCAAATTCATGTTGAATTGCAGTAGCGATAACTGTTTTGGTGATATCACTTAGATAAAACATCGAAGAATCATTGATAGGAGATTTACTAATATGATCTTGTATGCCAAAATGCTTTTGATAGAGAATGCTATCCGCATTAAAGACAGAGATTGAAGCTCCTTGATTGGAGTAATTAGATTCAAGATCACGATAGATGTGATCAATACGATTTTCAATAAAATTTACTTGAGAGTATACTTCTATTTTTAGACATAGAAATAGAAGGCTCATTGTGAGCATTGGTTTTAAGTTCATAGTAAAGCGTTTAGTTAGATTTTTATTTAGTATTTATAATTTGCTATGACACTATTGTAAAGATATGTAAAAGTAATGTAATTACATTTCATTATTCTGCTTTATACTCAATTGTTAGTATAAAGTTTCAATTTTTCTTTTTTATTCAAAATAAATTTTAAAAAAATTAAGAGAATTATTAAATCTAGTGTTAATCAATGTCAATATTCAATAATTCGCTGTTAAGTTGGTTAAAACACTCATGTTCCCCATTAGATACCCGTACCTTATTAATGTGGAAGAGGCCTCTTCTTTAAAATTATCTGTTCATAATGGGTGTGTAAATAGACATGCCTGAGTGTAAAAATGTATTCCTTTTTTGCTTTGGAAAAATTATGTTTTTTCCAGTAAAATTAGACTTCATTTTTCGCTATAAATTTCATTAAGTATGATTGATATTTTAAGAATTATAGGTCTAGAAGGCCTAGTTTTAGCCTTTCTAGCCTCTTTGATTGCCATTGTCCAAATTTTTAAATTCATAGTAAAAAAGAAAAACTCTACTCCATTATCTGAAAGCAATTCCCTTGTCAAAAAATACGATGAGGTAAACCTAGAAAGGTACACGTCTTTTTTTAGAATGCTAGGTTTAAGTATTGTGATGTTAACAGTTCTAGCCGCTTTTGAATATCCCTCTTCAGGATCATCAATAATGGAATTAGAACATACCTATGTATTTGAACCAGACGATATTGATTCAGCATTTATTTTACCAGAACCAAAAGTACCGCAAAAGGTAAAGGCACCTCCTGTTATAAAAATTGTTGAAGTTGACAATCAGCAAGAAATCGAAGACATTGATATCGACATTCCAGAAGATATTGATGAAAATGAACCTATTGAGGAGTATGTTTTTGTAGAAGAGAAGGATGAAGAACCAATAGATGATTTTGTTTTGATAGCTGAAAAGGCTGCAACATATAAAGGCGGTATGACCAAATTTTATAAATGGTTAAGCAAAAAAATAAAATATCCAGGTCAAGCCAAAAGAATGGGAGTTGAAGGTAGAGTATTTGTAGAGTTTATCGTAGAAAGAGACGGCTCACTTTCGAATCTAAAAGTTGTAAGAGGAATTGGAGCAGGTTGTGATGAGGAAGCAATAAGGATCTTAAAGTTATGTCCTAATTGGAATCCAGGTGAACAAAGAGGAAGACCTGTTCGTCAAAAAATGGTTTTACCCATCTCTTTTCGCCTTAATTAATATTTTTTCTACGACTAAGATGATGAGTTACTTAAAATGACTCCCCTCTCTTGTCACAGAGAAAAAACTATCATAATTGTAATCAAAGAAGCTATCGGAATATACCTATTTCGGTAGCTTTTTTTAATGAATTGTAGTTTCTCATTTACTATCTTTTTTAGATTATTATTATTTTTTACATATTTCTTTTCCCAAAAAACGAGTAGATTGTCAATCAATTATTTATCAACTATTTTATCATAGTATTGATTATAAAATGTATCGTTTGCATACCGTAAACTTGAAAGCGAATTATAAATTTTATTTAGACAATGGACATTAACTTCTTAACAATTGGACTAATTTCTCACTTCATACTTCTTCTTTTTGGTATTTTTATTCTTCAAAAATCAAAAGCAAAAATTCAGTCGAAAAGAGAAGCGCTATTTGGCATCTTTGGAACGGCATTGGTCTTTTCTCTCTTTGCTTTCACTTTTATTGATTTAAAAATAGAGGCAATTGAATATAAAACAGATGAAGAATTCTTTAAGATAGTCTTTACTTTTATAGCAGGTATTTTTGGTTTGATATCCGCTGTTTACAACTTTACAGATCATGACGGAAATCCTCGATTATCTCATGTATTAAGTATTGCTTTAGTAGGATTAGCAATTGGATTAAATATTTGGATTGAGAAGATTGAAGATGAAAAAGATGAACAAAAAGAAGTAGCCAATCAAAAAGCCTATTTAGATAAAATGAATGAATTGGAGTTGCTTTCTAAGAATTTAGGATCTTCAGAAAGAGAACAATTTCAATCCATAATTAGTGAAATTGGTTATAATAAATCAAGCAACAATGTGATTGCTGGAAATATAGTAGAAACAAAAAATTCTGTTTTAGGTGTTAAGGATCAATTAGATCAAACGGATGAGAAAGTGGATACTTTACAAGTAAGAATTGCTAAAAATTCATCAAGTATTAAAAGATCAAATGAAAATATAAAAACAGTTGGTGAATATGTTTTGGAGACTCAAAATCAACTGGATGATTTAGATAGTTCTTTAATAGAAACGAATTCATCAATTGTATCTCTGGAAGAAAATATTCATCAAACAGTAAGTGATGTAGATAGTATTAATACTTCTCTTTCGAATACTGAAGAGAAAATGAAAGAATTTCAAGGAACATTAGCAACAACAAATGCATCAATTTCATCGATTTCTGAACAATTAGCAGCTTTATCAGAACAAATGGATAAAAACAAATTTGAACTTTTGAGGAAGTTTTTACATTCCATAGAAAATGATTCTATTGTGATTAATCATAAGAAAATGGCAATAGCTGAACTAGAAGAATTTTCGAATGAAAAATTAGCAGAAAGTATTCAAGTTCATTGATAAAAGAGATTATCTCCAAAAAAAGAGCTACTAAAATCCTATCGTTTTAGTAGCTCTTTTTTAGTTTATATTAATCGTCAAAACTTCATCGCAAGCTGCACCTCCATCACAAATTGTTGAGTTATTATAATAAACTTGATCAATGGTATAAACGGTACAACATTCTCCCTCAGAGGTGGTAATATTTCCACTTAATTCTATCGTATCATCACCCATAGCAATTAGAATTGGAGTATCCCCATACACATATAAATAAATAATATTTTCATTCGTCGTATATTCTTGTTCTTGATTATTTTGAGTGATAGTCAATTCCAATTCAGGGTTTATATCGAAGATGTTTATGTCATTCTTCAATATATTTAATTTTAATTGATCAGCGGGTATGCAATCAATTGTAGAGCAATCTACTGACTCGTCATCATCATTCGAACAAGAAAGAAAGACTATGGCAAATAGTATTAACAAACTTTTTTTCATAACATGGTTTTAGTGTAAATTTTGTGTAATTATTTTTTATTGAGTGCCAACTCATATTTATTCTTGATAAAATCTCGATCACGATTTGTACTAACTTCTTTATCTAAGGCCATTTTATAGTACTTAGCAGCTGTTTTTTTATGATGTGCTTTAACATAATAATCACCTATTATATCATATGCATTATATCCTTTTGGATTTAAAGCAATAAACTCATCTATGATTTTTTGAGAAATAGGTGGAAGTTGACTATTCCAACTTTTAAAATGTATGGCCATTCCTTTAAATTTTTGATACTTATGATAATCAGTCCAATAGGCAGGGCTTGCTTCGTTGATCTGTTTGGATTCACAGGCTAATGTTGAAGGTAATGGAAAATTTTTGGCTCCATAAAATACGGAATCAAGATCATAACAGATATATTCTTCCATCCCATGATTGCTTGTAGAAAGCCACATTTCTTTTGTTTCTGGTTTAAAAATAATGGAGTGATGCAAATGCAATGAATTAATACTTTTGGCATTGCCTAAACCTATATCCTGCCCTTCAAAACCATCTGTATCTCTTAGAATTGTAGCCATATCATCAACACTTAATTTTTCTTTCGCGTTAATAAGTTCATGTAAACGAATAGCTCTATAATAGGATGCATAAGAGTCATCATATTGAATAGGTTTTCGTAATGTTTTTGTTTGAAAATGAGAGGTACAAATTAATTCATCATTTCGCATATGAACAGTATCAATACCACTAGGTGTTTTCTCTATGATTAATGCTGTAGAATCAAAAGCAGATGAGATAAGTATTGATTCATTGACATAAGCTTCTTTTACTAAAGCTATATTATAGGCTTCTTCTATGGTCTGAGCATATTGTAAAATTTCTCGAGCAATAATAGACATAGGCATCGATGCAGAGATAGGCACTTTAGATTCGGCTGTATTAATTGTGACTGTAAGTCCAGTTTCATTCATGCCAGAAACTGCTCCAATAAACCCTGCCCAACTGATGGATGCAAATTTAAAACCTTCATTAGGATTGATGAAGTGAACAATTTTATCTTGTCTATACTGATCACTTACAAAAAAATCAAAGTTTCTACCAATGAGTAAATCATTATCCTTCGTTTTAGAATTATTGATTGCAAAAGCAGAATTTACTTTCACATCTATTTCTCCAAATGATCGATGTGTATCATATATGCCATGGTAATTAAGGATACGTTGATAAGATGAACCCAATGGATCAAACTTAGGATTCATATGCATTGATATACCATACATTTCTTGACAGTATTCAGGTAATATTAGATTATCCATATGTCTGTTATAAAATGCACTGATAATTCTTGTAGCATGTAAATTCCTACCGGGAGCACTTTCTATTAATCGATGAGCAAAGATGGCTTCTTGTTCTTGGAGTATAGTTTTGCTCAGTAAACCTGTACTATAACCGATTTCAAAAGGAGATCCCTCTGTATATAATTCCCAGATTTTCTCTTTTTTCTTAATAATAAAGTTTTCCTTAATCTTAAATTGATTTTGACTAATCGTATCTACTTTAGCTTGGAGAATAGAAAGGTTATCGACTTTTGGTAAAGGGATAAATAACCATGAATGTGCCCAAGTAATAATGATAACTAAAAATAGAGTTAGTGCAAATCCTAATTTTATAGTAACGGATCTCATACTGTAATAGAGTAGTTTTTGGAGTAAAGTGATGTATGATAAACTAAAATAGAGGTGTGATTTACTAGAAATATAATCTTAATAAAAATGGGTTATTCTTCCACCTCTTATCTAAGATACGAATATTTTTTTTGAACTTTTTTTCTAAATGTGAACTCGCTCACATTTCGTGTATGATTACTGCCGTAACATTGCAATAACAAAAACAACAAAGGCTCTTAAAACAACCAGCTATGAAGCCTTTTACTAACCACCTTAAAACAACTAGGTGCTAACAATTACTTTAAAATAAATTTGTACTTATAACATATCAATCAAAATGAAAAACTCAATTTTAGCTTTTGCTTTTTTATCATCATTAGCATTAACAAGTTGTACTGACGACGACGAAAATAACAACGATAATAACCCAGAAGTATTACCAGAAACAACATTTACAGTTACAGTAGAAAATGCATTTTCTGCTAGAGATTACTACAATTTTGGAACTACCGATGGATTACTTGCACCAGGTAATAGTCAAGAATTTACTTTTAATGCAGGTAAAGGACATTACTTGAGCTTTGCTACTATGCTTGTACAGTCTAACGATTTATTTTATGCACCTAATGATGGTGGTATTGCACTGTACGATGAAGAAGGAAATGCATTAACGGGCGATATTACTTCTCAATTTTATCTATGGGATGCTGGCACTGAAGTAAATGAAGAACCTGGTGTTGGGCCAAATCAAGCACCTCGTCAAGGGGAAGGAATGACAGATGTTGGTGAGACTGAAAATGGAGTAGTAAGATTGATTTCTGAAGTAAATGATGGATTTGATTATCCAAGTGTAAGTGATATGATTCAAGTATCAATTGCTCATGATGGTGGAACTCGTTTTACAGTTACAGTAAATAATATTTCTGATAATGCTTCATTAATGTCGCCATTTGCACCAGGAAACTGGGTAATTCATTCTCAGGGTCAATATCCATTATTTACGGAAGGTGAAGCAGCTTCAGAAGGTTTAGAAGATCTTGCGGAAGATGGAATGACAGCGGTAAATGATGCAATGCTATCTGAAATGTCTGGATTAGTTTCTCCATTTGCTCCAGGAGCGTTTTCTGTAGGAAATGAAAATACAGTATTTATGGTAGGTGAAGCAGCATCTTCAGCGTTTGAAGCTTTAGCAGAAGATGGTGATGCATCAGGATTCGAAAATCACTTCAATACTCCTGTTGGAGCAGATGGAGCAGGTCCTATTTTACCTGGTCAGTCTTATAGCTTTACTTTCACAGCTACAGATGGTGATATGCTTTCTTTAGCTACTATGTTGGTACAATCTAACGATTGGGTATTAGGATTAGATAACGTTAATCTTTTCAGTAATGGACAACCTATCTCGGGTGATTTATCTGATTTATTAATGTTGATCGATGCTGGAACAGAAGTAGACGAATATGCAGGAGCAGGGGCTAATCAAGCACCACGTCAAGCAGGACCAAATACTGGTGAAACTGAAAATGGTACTGTTGAAGAAGAAACACAGAGAAGTTCAAATCTTCCTGAAAATATGGATATGCTTAGAATTACAATCAGTTCTGAATCTTTATAAACCTAACTTATTAACCCATTATTATTGGAACTAATAGTGAATAATTGAATTGGATAGAGTGTTAGTACTTTAAATACAACGAGCTTCCTACTAAATTTAGTAGGAGGCTTTTTTGTTTTCTAACCCTTTATGTTACTAACTTGATATTTCTACTTTTGTAGTTTTATATTCAAAACTTAGCAATTCAGATATTCATGAATAAAAAAACAATTGTCACAATACTTAAGAGAATATTAATGACACTATTTATTAGTGTGATTTGTTTCTTGGGATACTATCATGAAGAAGCAATTTATGGTATTAGACAGGGAATGGGACAATTGGATATTATCACGAATACGGAACCAATAGAAGTTTTTCTTAACGATACTTCATTTACGCAAGAACAAAAAGATAAAATACTTCTTATTCAAGAGATTCGACAATTTACAATTGATTCTTTAGGGTTAGATCCTTCAGGAAGTTATACAAGACTTTATGATCAAAAAGGAAAACCAATATTGTGGATAGTGACAGGAAGTAAACCTTTTGCTCTTGAAGCAAAAAAATGGTCATTCCCAATTGCTGGATCTTTTTCCTATAAAGGTTTTTTTAATAAAGATCTTGTCGTAGAAGCAAAAGAAGAACTTATCAATGAAGGTTGGGATGCTTCTATTCGAGAAGTTTCAGCATGGTCCACTCTAGGATTTTTAGATGATCCTATTCTTTCAAGTATGTTGAAAAGAAATGAAGGAGACCTTACCCATCTAATCATTCATGAATTAACACATGGTACTTTATATTTGAAAAATAGTGTATCCTATAACGAAAACTTAGCAGACTTTGTGGGTGATGAAGGAACAAAACGTTTTTTAACTTATAAATACGGTAAATACTCTTCAGAATATATCAAGTATGTGGCTAAAAAACAGGATCGAAAGACTTTTTCAGAATATCTTCTTAAAAGTGCTAAAGAATTGGATGCACTTTATAATTCATTTCCAGAAGGGATGAGTGATAAGGAGAAAACTATTTTAAAGGATAAAAAAATCAAAGAAATCACTGAAGGTATTCAAGATCTATCTTTTGCGAATAGTGGATATTGCCATTATTTTGATAATTATACACCTAACAACAATTTATTTTTAGGATATATTCGATATAGAGGAAAGCAGAATGAGTTTAAAGAAGAATTCAAAAATGATTTCAATAGTGACTTTCATGCTTACTTTTCTTATTTGAAAACCAAAGAACAATCATTATTACATTTAATCAAAAAAATAATAAACTAATAATCAGTTGTTTATGAAATTTTATAAAATAATTTCTTGTAATTTGTTTGAACAAATATCGTCTGTACATATATTTGTATCATCATAAAAACAAAAAGAAAACATTCTATCTAAATTTTATACACTATGAAAAATATTTCTTTAACACTAGTAGCTTTATTATTCTCACTAGTATCATTCGGCCAAAAAATTTCAGCTGATAACTCTAAAGTAGAGTGGACAGGTCACAAAGTAGTTGGTTCTACACATACAGGTACTGTAACAGTAAAAGATGGTGAGTTGAAAATCAAAAAAGGAGCTTTAAAAGGTGGTGAAATCGTAATTGATATTACTTCTTTAAACTCTACTGATTTAGAAGGTGAGTGGAAACAAAAGCTAGATGGTCATTTAAAATCAGGTGACTTCTTCGATGTAGAGAAGTATCCTACTGCAAAATTTGTTGTTAAATCAGCAGAAGAGGTAGATGGTAAATTAAAAATCACTGGCGATATGACAATCAAAGGTGTATCTCAAGAAGTAGCTTTTGACGCAACTTTAACTGAAGCGGGTAAAAAACATGTTTTAGAAGGTGCAATTGAAATCGACAGAACTAAATTCGGTTTAAAATACGGTTCTGATTCTTTCTTTGACAACTTAGGTGACAAAGCAATTTCAAATAACTTCGATATCAAATTCAAAGTAGAAACTTTATAATCATAGTTTTTTAAAAATATTGAACTTTTAGTTTGACCTAAAAGGGAGTTAAGTTTACATCACTTAGCTCCCTTTTTTTGTTATATTAGATTATGATAAAATTAAGGTTACCAACAAGCGAGGATCGTGATACTATTGTTGCTCTTATTAATAATCGAAATATACTCGATAATTTAAGAGATCGTATCCCCTATCCTTATACTTTATCAGATGCTGATCATTTTATTGATGTTACTAATACCATCTCCCCTTCTACAACTTTTGCAATTACCTTTCATGATGAATTTTGTGGAGTGATTACTTTAATGAAACAAGAAGATATCCATCGCTTGAGTGCTGAAATTGGTTATTGGTTGGGTGAAAAATTCTGGGGAAAAGGAATAATGTCTCAAGCCATAGCAGAAATATCTTCCTATGGATTTGAAAAATTAAATCTTGAGCGAATTTATGCAGGCGTCATTGATCATAATAAAGGGTCAATGAAAGCATTAGAAAAAAATGGGTATACTCTTGAAGGAATTCATCGAAAGGCTATCGTAAAAAATGAAATTATATATGATGAATACTTTTATGCGAAACTGAAAGAAGATTAATTTAATTATTCAGGTTTAGGGAGTTCAAGTTCAATATCATCGATTTCCTCTTCCTCTTCAGGAATTATTATTTCTGATATTTTAAGCTCTTTTCTTAATGCAGTTTTATGTACGTTAGGATAGAAATCTTCATCTTTATTTAATTCCTCAAATAAAAGTGTAACATCATCAATACCTTCAAGAATAGAATTTTCAGTGACTTCAAAATTCTGCTGGTATCTCCAACCTAATTCATGAATAAGTCCTAGTTCATTACTAAAATAAAGCGTACTGAGAGTATCATAATAGTTGTCAGGGCAACATGAACAGTTATTTAATTTCAATTTTAAAAATTTACTAATATTGATCTGTTGATGATTAATATTAATTGTTTTTTTACTATCAAAACTCCATTCAATAATATCCTCTTCTAGCCAATTACCTTTAAGTGTATTTTTATTATTGTCATAAACAAAATAGAAACTATCATAGTCATATGTCTTTCTATTTTTATCAAGAAAAGAAGAAGTGATTTTCAATTTAAAGTCTGAATAAGTATTTAATTTTGAATTGGGATAAAGTTCCGAATTTCTATAAATTTTGATTTTATAGAACTCTGACTGCTCATTTTTATGAAAAACTTCTAACTCCTTGTTACATGAAAATAAGAAACTGATGAGTAAGCATATTATAGTTTGTATTTTAAGCATAATAGTATCAATTGAAAAAGAGAGTATATCTACTTTTATAAGTTAGATATTTATGTTTTTACATAACTAAATACTCTATTTACTTTAAGTTAGCTTAAGATTTTTAACGAAAAAAAGAGTGAAAAAATACCCAAAGTACCTCTTCACTCTTTCTCTATATTTTATTTTCTTCTTTTTAATTTACCTCTTGTAAATACACAGTCGTAAACTCTTCATTTTGTGCCTTAATGCCATGTACAATTCCATAACCATTAACTGTAAAATCTTCATCGTAAACCATTACGATACAATAAGCAGATTCTACATTACTATTTAAGTATATTAAACTACCATACCCATCAATATACTTACTATTAGCAGGTATATTCTCTATAATAATATCATCATTATTCATTTTATCAGATATAACCACAGAGTGATTGATAAAATTAGTCATATGCTCTTTTGTAGTTGACCCATAAGGAAGTTCTGGAGTTTCTTTAACAATAACTGCTGCATAAAGTTTTTTATTTGAATAATCTCCATTAATCAAAACTCTTAATGATCCAACTTGATCTTGTGGAGAAAGTGTAACTGAAATACTTTTTTGTTCATTGATTTCAATAACATTAAAATCACCATACATAGTGCCTTTTATATCAACTCTAACTGATATTTGATAGGTACCATTTTCAGGTAGATCTATCACTCCATTCTCTTTGAGCCGATTACTTTCAGCTTCTAAGAAGAAATGTTGATCATTTTCGATTTTTATAATGTTCAAATCTAGAATTTCACCTTCTTCAACTATAAGATTTAACTTATGTTGTTCTATTTTTTCTTCATTGAGATTACATGAAAAAAATAAGAAAGTAGGTATAAATATAAGATAAAGAGAAGTTTTCATAAGGTAGTTTAAGTTTGCTTTTTGTTAGAATTAACTCACTAACTTAATAAAAAAAATATATAAAAAAAAAGAGTGAAAAGATACCTTAAAGCACCTTTTCACTCTTCCCTCATACTTCTTCCTTCAAAAAAGTCTATCCTTTACCTTTATCAGTAGCCGTTTGTTGTCTTAAGTGATTTAAGACGTCAATCTTAGTAATTAAACCAACAAAGTTTCCTTCATTCTTTAAGATGGCAACCATACCATCTCTGAAGATTTCCATTAATCGGTCAATACTATCAGAAGATTCTACGATTACCAGATTACTTGTCATGTATTCGGCAACGAAACGCTCGAAAGCAGTTTCATCATCATATACACTGAAAAGAATATCTGATTCATCGATGATACCCAAGATCTCATCTCCGTCCATAATTGGAAGTTGAGAGATATCGTACATCTTCATTTTTTTATAAGCATCTAATAATGTATCCTCAATACTTGCTGTTACTACTTCACCTTTGTCATAGTAGTTCGAGATCAAGTCACGAAGATCACCAAAAGTTTCTTTTTCAATAAACCCTTTCTCTTTCATCCAATGATCGTTGAATAATTTAGAGAAGTATTTATTTCCACTATCACAAACAAAAGTAACCACACGTTTTGGCTCCGTTTGTTCTCTACAATAACGTAAAGCTGCTGCTAATAATGTACCTGTAGAAGAACCTCCTAAGATGCCTTCTTTCAATAATAATTCACGAGCAGTATTGTGACTTTCTTTATCTGGAATAGAGTATGCTGTTTTGGTTAAAGAAAAGTCAGCAATAGCAGGAATGAAATCCTCACCAATACCTTCCACATACCATGAACCTGCTTCTCCATATTCTCCTTTATCGATGTAATCTTTAAGGATAGAACCTTCAGGGTCTGCTAATACAAGTTCTGTTGATGGATTTGCCTTTTTAAAGAAAGCAGCCATACCTGAAATTGTACCAGAAGAACCAACACCAGCGACAACAGCATCAACATTACCGCCCATTTGTGCTAAAATTTCAGGGCCAGTAGTTAACTCATGTGCTAATGAGTTGTCAGGGTTAGAGAATTGATCTATATAATAGTATCCCTTTTCTTCAGAGATACGCTTAGCCATATCTTGGTAATATTCTGGATGCCCTTTACCTACATCAGAACGCGTATAAAGCACTTCCACTCCCATTGCTCTAAGATGAGAAACCTTTTCTTTACTCATCTTATCAGGCATTACTAAAATCAGTTTATATCCTTTAAGAATAGCGATTAAGGCTAAACCTAATCCAGTATTTCCTGCAGTAGCTTCTATTAATGTATCTCCCGGCTTAATTTTTCCTGCTTTTTCAGCATTTCCAATCATGCTCAAAGCAATTCTATCTTTTATAGAACCACCAGGGTTTTGATTTTCTAATTTTAAATAAAGTTCGCAGTTGCCTGTATCTATATTACTTACTTTGACAAGGGGTGTATTTCCAATTAGAGAAATAAGGTCATGTTTTGTTTCGCTCATGTTATCTATTTGTGTTTGTAAGTTGTACAATCTCCAAATTTCTTCAAAGTTACGATAGCGACTTTTCGAAACAATTATTTAGACTATAAATCCACTGATTTTGAAGGTGTTTTTATAAAATTTATCACTACTCTTCTTTTTTCATCTCATTCAAACATTATCACTCTTTCATTTTGCTCTCTATTTTGGCTTTTTATGCTACAGAATATCTTATTGTTACCACAATTTTAAACAAATCCTCCTTTTTAGCGTGTTTATAGATTTATAAATGTTTAAATAAATATCATTGATTAATTAAATGTCAATAATGTGATAATATTTTAATCTTTAGTAGTTTTTGTAAAAACTTAATTTTATATTTGTTTAAATATTTATCGGTAAAAGTTTCAAAAATGAGACATTTGATAAATTTTTAAAGAAATGTTGAAAATAATTGACATTTTTTAGAAGTACGTACTTGTGTTACGTTCATGTCCCCTACATTTGTAGTATAAACAATCAGAAAAGGTTTCTGATTGGGATTTACAAAGAGAACTTACACCATTTAAATTATAATTATCATGGCTGCGGATAAAGGTCAAAACACAGAAAAATTAAAAGCACTAGAAACTACTATTGCTAAGTTAGAAAAACAGTTCGGTAAAGGTGCTGTAATGAAAATGACAGATGATAGCGTTGTAGACGTACCTGTTATTTCTACTGGATCATTAGGTCTTGACTTAGCGTTAGGTGTAGGAGGTGTACCAAAAGGTCGTATCATTGAAATCTATGGTCCTGAATCTTCTGGTAAAACAACACTTACTTTACACATCATTGCAGAAGCTCAAAAACAAGGTGGAATGGCTGCATTTATCGATGCAGAGCACGCTTTTGATAAAATTTATGCTGAGAAATTAGGAATCGACATGGAACGTCTTCTTGTTGCTCAGCCTGATCATGGTGAACAAGCATTAGAAATTGCAGAACAATTAGTACGTTCAGGTGCAATTGATGTAATGGTAGTCGATTCAGTTGCTGCCTTAGTACCAAAAGCAGAATTAGAAGGTGATATGGGTGACAGTAAAATGGGTCTTCACGCTCGTTTAATGTCTCAAGCACTTCGTAAAATTACTGGTGCAATCTCTAAAACAAACTGTTCAGCAATCTTCATTAACCAATTACGTGAGAAAATTGGTGTAATGTTCGGTAACCCTGAAACAACAACTGGTGGTAACGCCTTAAAATATTATGCTTCTGTACGTTTGGATATCCGTCGTATTGGTGCGATCAAAGAATCTGCTGATAACGTAACTGGTAATCGTACAAGAGTGAAAGTTCAGAAGAACAAAGTAGCACCTCCATTCAAGCAAACTGAGTTTGATATCCTTTATGGTGAAGGTATCTCTCGTGCTGGTGAGGTATTAGATATGGCTGTTGAGTTTGAAATCGTAAACAAAGCAGGTTCATGGTTCTCATACAGCGGTTCAAAGTTAGGTCAAGGTAGAGAAACTGTAAAAGAGTTGATCAAAAACAACCCTGAGTTAATGGAAGAATTAGAAGAGAAAATCAAAGTACAAGTATTTGGTCAAGCTCCTGCTGAGGAAGAAGCTCCTGCTGCTGCAGAAAAGTAATTCCTAAATACTTTAGAACATAAAAAAGCCAGACACATTTCGAATGTGTCTGGCTTTATCTTTTTCAAGAAAATGATCTTGAACATTCCATTCTAGCTTCTAAAGAGACTACCGTCATAGAGCCATTAATGCTTGTTTCTCTTGAAACTTTTGCTTCAATGATTAATTCATTTTCTGTAAAAGAAATGATATCAGCAGTTCCAACATTTTTCAAAGTTTTGGCACTTCCAAGACCAACCTTGGCAAAAAGTTTTTTAAACATGTCAGATAAAAAATAAGTAGAATAATAGTTTATAGTTTACTTGAATCCTGATTTTTGATCAATCATCATTTCAATTTACTAATGAATCTCTTAAATAGAATTTATAAAAGTTCTTTCCTTTAGGATTAAAATAAACTTATCAACATTTACTCAGCTGTTCTGTTTTTAAGGTTTGATTGTGAATAACTCATTTGTTAAGACCTAATACATTAAAAAAAATCAGTATAGCTTTCAAGTTGATGTTGAATATATATTTGATAAGTTATTAAAGTAGAAATATACAGTTATCAACTTACTAATATGAGTAGACTTATTCACAATGTTATGAGAATTAATATATTTTTAACTAAAAAAGGTATATAGGCTTTAGAAGTTATCATTGATAAAAATAGATTCAATTATTTTATTGATTTATAAGTTATTAATAGAAAATATTTGTCTCTTTTTGAGTGATAATATCAGTGATTGATTGTTGATAACTCAAAAAAGATATTGAATATCCTTTACTCAGAATGAAAATAAGGTTTTGTTTTTATCAACATTTATTGAATTATGATAAAGTTATCAACATTTGAGATGGTTAATGTATCTATTTATAAGTTTCTTTGAAATTATCTCTAATTCTTCAAAAAATAGTATTTATCCACATTGTGGAAAGTGCATATTACACAATGTTGATAACTTATGAAAGTTGTTTCTTTTTAGACTTTTCAAAAGTACTATGTGAATAAAATTACTTAAAAAGAAATCTCCTTTTACCTGTAAATAGATAAAAGGAGATTTTTAATAATTAGAAAACGGGATTATAAATTTACTTTTTCAAGATATAATGCCTGAATTTGCTCTAATGTTAATGCTCTGTTGAAAATTTTGATATCATCTAAATCTCCATTCATATTGTACGGAAAATTGCTATCGTATATACTTCTACCAATGACAATATCAGTATCATTAACCACTAAAGTTTTATTGTACTCAACTTCTGTTTCTAATTCCCCATTGACATAGATATTTAAATGAGTACCATTGTATTGAGCTACTACAAAATACCATTCATCTAAAGAAATTAGTGTTTCAGATTTATCAAAACTTGATGAACCATCATCAAAAGCTATTCTAAATCCAAAAGGGGTATTTTCTGGATCATAATTACCGCAGTCACTTCCGTCAGCAAAATTATCTCCGTAACCCAAATACCATAAACCATTACCACTGACTCTATTGCCAATTATCATATTTAATTGACAACTTTTAGAATAAAACTCTTTTGGTTTGATCCATACCGCAACAGCGATTTCATTGGAAGAAAAATCAGTTATTGCTGGTACATTGATGTACTGATCTTTATTATCTAATGTAAGTGCATTAGCGGCATTGTTATGATAATCCACTACATAATTTGGTATTCCTAAGGAATGAGTACCATGATAATCATTACCCGATATATCTTTTAATGAATTATTAAATGGAAAGTGAGCCAATAAACTATTGCCATAAACTTCTAATGAAACAATAATCGGATTATCGATTGAATATTGCTCTAGTTCTTCTTTTGGAATACTAAAATTACTAGAGTAATAGCCTTCTTTGATTACAGAAAAAGTAAAATTCTCTCCATCATTTTTAAGAGAAATTTTAGAGACTTCTGCTTCTAATTCAAAGCTATTAGCACTGTTGTCATTCTTGATATTAACTTGAGAAGTAATTAATTCATCTGTATCAATATCCTTTACTTCAATTCCAAAAGAGAATACATCTACGATGTTAAAACTAAAGGTTGCATATCCAAAATCTACCGCTTCATGTCCTTCGGTACTAATTACTTCAGGTTGTAATGAAGTAACTTCATTTTCTGAAATGTTTAATTCTATTGATAATGGTTTTTTAACCAAATAAGCTAACTCGGCATCTGATTTAGGTGTAGAATAAATCACTTCATTAGAAGCATTGATGACATGATATTCATCTAAAAAATAAGAACCGTTGAGTAGTGAAAGACCTTCCGATTGTAATTTACCTTCAAAACTATTGAGTGCTAGTTTTGTTGAATTGAATACAGAAGTACCTTCAGTATTTGAAATCGAAACAAGAACATAAGTAGGCTCTAAATCGGCAGAAATTCTAGCATTATTGAATGCCTGATCAACTACAAAAACTAGATTTCCTTCTGTTATAGCCTCTTCTTTTTGTGTGTCGCAACTTGTAAGTGAAAATCCTACAAGAAGGATAGAAAGCATAATATTTAAAATTGATTTTTTCATCATGATCTAATTAATAACTTCTTGTAATTGAATTAATAGAGGATTTTCACTATTGTGAACTTTTAATTCACTATTAGAATAGGTCTTGACAAATCCTTCATACCCTTCTTTTTTAATTTGAATAATGTATTCCTCTACATTACTCTGAATCACTAGATGAGAAGTTTTATTCTCTAATTCCTTTTCAATTAATGTCTTTTCAGTATCATCAATTGTTAAAGAAGCAGCAGTCAATTCGAAACTTTTAGAAGAATAATTATAAATCATCACGCCAATAGAAATCGGCATTGTTTCAACAATGTTTAGTTCAAAAGTGGCATATCCTAATTCTTCAGGATCAATACTGGCAGTGGATAAAACTTCTGGAGAAACACTCGTTGTTTCCTCTCCTACTACATTAATCGCAATTGGAAGTGGATCATTTACTTCACTAGCTAAGGGAGAAGTACTTTTAGGTGTAGCATAAATAACTTTATTTTCACTATTGAGAATTAGATATTCTGTAAGAGAATAATCTCCTTCTAATAATGTTATATCTTCAGTCTTAAAACCAAAAGGTACAGCTGTCAATTCAAATGTTTCAGAAGTAAAAGTTTCTGTATCGTCTTCTTCATTTAATAAAGAAATAACGATGGAAAAAGGTGTTGAATTTTCAGATAAATCATCATGTGCTAAGTCAGCATTGTTGATTTCAAAGACAATAGTTCCATCAACTTTTACTTCAGGTTCTGGATCCGGAGTTGGATTGTTATTGCTTCCTCCTTCATCACTACCACAACTTGTCATAAGTCCAATTAGTGAAAAAAGAAGAAAACTATATCTATTAATAATTTTCATGTTTTCTGTTTTTATAAAGTGTTCTAGACTTTATTGAGTTTGCTATTTTTTTAGTCGAATAAGAAGAGGTGATGTAGCAGTGTACATTTTTAATTCTTCAATACTTAAAGAAGATGTGTAGTTGGTGTAGCTAGAACTGCTAACTGAAATGTCAAATTGACTTCCATCTTCTCTTAATCGGATTGGAGAAACTTTAGCAGAAAGTGTTGATTCAAAATCTATATTATTCTCGATATCCTCAATTAGAATAGCTGAATTGATCATTTCACCAGTTTCATGATCGATTACTCCAACATAAAAATGAAAAGTATCCACGATCTCATATCCAAAAGTACTGTAGCCTAATGCTATTGATGAATGTTCTTCTACTTCTATTACTTCAGGAGCAACATTTGTAAATTCATCTTTTACAATAGCGAAATCAATTGGTAATGGATTAGATACTAAATCCGCTAACTCAGCTCCTTGCTTTGGAGTTGCATAGATTACTTCATCATTATCATTTAATACTACATAATCAACCAAAGTATATGCTCCTGTAGGAAGGTTTATCGGTTGACTTAAATAACGACCGTCAAGTTGATACAATTCGATTTCTTTTGAAGAAAAGATAGAATTATCCTCTTGATCATTTACCGAAACAACGACTTTAGAAGGCATTAAATCAGAAGTAATTCTAGAATTAGAAGTAGTATTTAATTGGAATTGAATACTACCTTCTTGGAGTTTGATTTCTTCCTTTTGGTCTGTGCAACTAAAGAAAGAAAATAGAATGCCTATTAATAGACTATATTTTATTGTTAGATTATTCATTGTTGATTTCTTTTTCTTTCTGATTACTCTGCTTTTTGTAATTGAATGATTAATGGATTTTCATCATTGAACTCATTTAAATCATCCATAGAATAATCCATTTCATAAGCGATATAACCTTCTTTTGAAACAATAACTTTATAAGGCTGGTCTCCAGATTTAATTCTAAAACCTGATGTTTCATCAGAAAGATCTTCTTCTAATAATAAGGCGTCCTCGTAGTAAACTTGAAGTGTACTATTTGTCAGTTGAAATGAATTGCTTTCTTGGTCAAAAACCATTACTGCTACATTAAAAGAGAAAGTTTCAACGATTTCTAATTCAAATGTAGCATAGCCTAAATCTTCCGCTGAAATATTCTCTGTTGAAATCACTTCAGGATTAAGGTTACTAATGTTATCCGTTTCAACGTTAAATGAAATAGGAAGAGGTTCGTCTACTAAATAAGCTAATTCAGCATCTTGTTTTGGTGTAGCATAGATAACTTCTGAATTGCTATTAACGATTAAGTATTCAGTTATTATATAGTTGCCTTGTTTTAAAGGAAAGGCGTTGGTTTTATAACTTCCACCAAAATCAACTAATTCAATTTCTTTTGAAGAATAAAGAATATTCCCTTCTGAATCAGTTAACGTTAATAGTATTGAAGAGGGAGTTTGTGTTGTTTTTAATCTATTATTGGAATTATTGTTAAGTTCAAAAACAACACTTCCATTATTATCATGAGCTGATAAATTGACTTCTTCATTTTTACAACCAATCAGGAAACTAAAAATTAAAGAAGCTATGAAATATATAATATGATTTTTCATAAAGCTTTTAATAAGTAAAATACTAGTTTTAACTACTTTAACTCTTTTTGTTTTTACTTACTTTAAGTTTACTTTTTCATGATACAGTTCTAAAATCTGCTCTTGTGTCAAAGCTCTATTGAATAATTTTATATCATCAATATCACCTCTCATATTATAGGGGAATTTATCACTTCCAGTGTCTCTACCGATAGTAAGACCATTACTAAATACTTTTAAAGTTTTATCGTATTCTACTTGAGTTTCTAATTCTCCATTAACGTAGATATTCAAGTATTTACCATCATATTGACCAACGACAAAGTACCATTGATTCAAATTAATTCGGGTAGTTGTGTACTCAAAACCTATTGATCCATCTTCAAAATCAACTCTAAATCCAAATGGAGTATTTTCCGGGTCATAGTTGTTACAATTACTCCCATCTGCAAAATTATCACCATAGGCTAAATACCATAAACCATGGTTACTTTCATTGTCAGTCTTATTTAGAATAATCATATTCAATTGACATTCTGAAAAATAGAATTGCGTTGGTCTAACCCAAGTGGCAACAGTAATTTGATTTGTTGAGAAATCATTGATTGCAGGAACATTGATGTATTCTCCTGAATTACTTAAATGTACTGCGTCGTCACTTATTCCATTATAATCTACGACATAGTTTGGTGTTGTTGCAGAATAAGAACCATTGTAGTTATTACCTGAAATATCCAATAACGAATTAGAAAAAGGAAGGTGTAATAATGGTTGATCTAAAAAGTTGATCAATTCGATTTCTAGTGGACTCTCTGAAGTAAAGCCTTCCAGTTCTTCTTTTGTGTACACAGTAGAAAAAATGATATGTCCTTCTTTACTGACTGAAAGTGAATAGTTTTCATAATTACCATAGGTAGAAACTTTATTTACCTCAGCAGAAATATGATGTTCATAATTTTCTTCCTCAGCAACTGATATAATTAAGTCACTAGGAGTAGAAACAAGTTCACCACTTTTGTTTTTCACTTTAACATCCACAAAGAATTGCAGGTTTTCGAATAGGTTATAATCGAAAGAGTCATAACCAAATTCCTGAGAAGTATACCCAGTTGTACTAATCACTTGTGGAGCAACTTCATTTACCTCACTTTCTTGGATGATGATTTCCATATCCAATGGTTGATTGACCAAATGATGTAAAGAAGAAGTAGATGTTGGGGTGGCATAAATTACTTCTGAAAGATCATTAACGATCTTGTATTCAGTAAGCTTATAATTTCCTTTAGCAATTACTAAAGGCTCACTAATATACTTTCCTTCAAAATTATAAATAGTGACATTTTTAGAGGAATAGATCTCATTCGCCTCCTCATCTTTTATGGTAATTAAAAGAGAATAAGGAATTTGATTATTCGAAGTTTTAGCGTTAGATAGTTCGCTTGTAATTTCAAATACTAGATGCTCATTTTCATCTTGTACTTGAACTTCATCTACATTACAACTTGTGAAAAATAATAAAGTACCAGCTAAAATGTAAATTGAAGTAAAGTTAAAATACTTCATTGTTTGATGTTAATTTAAAAATAATAGTTTTAATTCTTATGAATTTAATAATTGACAGTAAGTATTTGAGCTAAAAGTAGTTGGCGCAATTTGTAGAAAAAATGAATTTTCCTCATAATTATATTACATAATATATTTCAATAAATTAAAATAAGCATACAAAATATTTTTATAATCCTATTTAATTGGTTAATAGTACTTTTTTAATTTTTATAACTTCAAGTAAACCTCTTATTGTTACCTATTTTAATAAAGAATTGAGAGCTATTATAGATTAAATATTGAAGGTTGAGTAACTAAAAAAAAATTGAAATTTCATCTTAAAATTTGGAGATCTAAAAAAATAAAAACACTTTTATAGTGCACTATATTAGTAGTGCACTATAAAACAACTATAAATAACTATGGTGTCAATTAACAATCTTCAATTTAGTTACTCGAAGAAGAAAACTATTTTGAATAATCTCTCTCTCGAATTAGAAGCAGGCTGTATTGTAGGTTTACTAGGAAAAAATGGAGCTGGTAAAAGTACTTTATTCAAGCTGATGAGTGGTCTTATTCAACCACAAGAAGGAATTGTGAATGTACTGGGTGAGAATCCTTTTCATCGTCAACCTTCCTATTTATCTAAACTATTCTTTGTACCAGAAGAATTTGATCTACCTCCAGTAAGTATCCAATCTTTTGTATCCACCACTTCCGTTTTTTATCCTCGATTTGATAAAGAATTAATGATTCGTTTACTCAATGAATTTGAGTTGAATCCTGAGATGAATCTAAAAGGAATGTCTTATGGTCAGACGAAAAAAGCAATTATTGCCTTTGCTTTAGCAACAAAAGCTGAGTTTATTTTAATGGATGAACCTACAAATGGTTTGGATATTCCATCAAAAGCCACTTTCCGAAAAATTATGGCTGGCAGCTTTGAAGAAGATCAACTTATTATGATTTCAACTCATCAAGTAAAAGATGTCAGTAATATCATTGATCATTTGATTGTCTTGGATCAAGGTGGTGTCATTTATAATGAATCTATATTTGAGCTAACGCAAAAGTATGACTTCTTGAAAGTAGCAAAACTTCAATCTTCTGTAGAAACAATTTATGCAGAACCAATATTAGGAGGATACAAAACGATCACTCCAAAACAAGAAGAAGAGGATACTCAAGTAGACTTGGAACTCTTTTTTAATGCATTAATTAAAGACTATAAAAAACTAATTAGAGATGAATAATACTTTTGATTTCAATAGATTCAAGAAATACATTTATATGGAACTTGTTTACAATAAGCAAAGAACACTTATAGAAATAGGTGGTTTAATGACTTTTGTAATCTTATTTCTTTTAGTAATAAGAGCTGTAAATGAAGAACCGATAGAGGATGAAGTACTAATGGGCATGTTTATCGCTAGCGTTTGTTTTTCAGGCGTAGCAATTATTAGCAGAGCTTTTCATCAACTTCGTAATCGTAAAAAGATCATTACTTATTTGACATTTCCTATTTCACAGCTAGAGAAATTTATCTTTGAATATCTGTCTACAGTGATTGTTGGATGTTTTGTAATTCCTGCTTTGGTTTTATTATCCTATATGATTGAAGGTGAAGTTCATTCCTCTTTTGATGAAAGTATTGGGTACATTGGCTTAGAGTTTATCACAAATTTTATTGATAATATTGTGGGTACCAATGTAGAGAGTCAAGTTGTAGTAAGAAAACTATTGGCATTTTTGATTCTTATACTTTTACCTTGGTCAGCCTTTAATATCTTTTTTACAGGAGCTATTTTATTCAAAAAATTTACAATTCCACAAACTGTATTAGCAGTTGCATTAATCGGTATTTTTAATGGCTTTCTAGTTTATCTGATCTTCATTAGAATGAATGTCAAAGAATACATTAGTAGTCAACAACCTTTATTCTTTTTCGACACGAAAGATGCAGCAATGTATTTCCTTATTTTTTCAGTTTTGTTGATCAATACTGCATTTATCACGAGTAGTTATTTGAAATTAAAAGAAAAAGAATTGTAGATGGAGTTTAAAAACACAAAAAGCATTTTTACCCAAATAGGTGATGACGTGAAGGATAAAATTATTAGTGGAGAATATAAAGAAGAAGGAAAAATTCCATCCACAAGAGAACTAGCAGGTATTGTTGGCGTCAATCCAAATACAACAATCAAAGCCTATGTTGCCTTACAACAAGAGGGTATTATTTATACACAGAGGGGAAAAGGATACTTTGTAAGTAAAGGAGCAAAAGATATGATCTTAAATGCTCAAAAGATTCTATTTCTTAAAGAAACCCTTCCAGAAACCGTTCGTCAAGCAACGAACCTAGGAGTTACTTTTGATGAACTCCAAGACTATCTAAAAGAATTATATCATGAAGAGAAGTAATATAATATTAATTGCTGCGATAAGTAGTATAAGCCTTTTTATTTGTACAGGAGCATTGTATTCTGTAGCAAATGGAAAGAAAGAAATGGTGGATAATAGTATTGAGTTATCAGCACCTTCACATAAAAACTTAGTGTTAGATCATGTAAACTATATAGTTTTTATCACATCAGGTGAGGAATATAAATTTAAGTTCTCTTTTAGAAAAGGAGAAGAAAAAGTAGATGTTCCTTATTTGATAAAAGGAGATTCACTTATCATTAAATCTCTACCAAAAGAGAAAGGAGAAGGTGTTTTGAATCTTCAATTAACAGTGCCTTCAGATCAACTTCAATGTGATGTCATAGATTCAGATTTACAAATCAAAAATTTTAACGGTCAAAAACTAAAGTTAGATTTAGATCATTCTAATGTTCAGGTTTTCACTGAAAATGAGGAAAAAGTGAATATTGAATTAAATAGTAAAAATGGTTCTGATTTTCGTTCATCGGTTAATTTCGATGAAGTAATAATAAAAGTGGAGGATTCTAAATTTATGAGTTGGGGTTCTAATGATAATATCGTAGCAGAAGTATCTAATAACTCAAATGTTGGAATAAAACATCCTGGAAAGATGAGTACGAATAAGGATGAAAGTTCATCTGTTACTTTTTATTATCACTAATATGAAGAAAAGTTCCTTGTTGTAAGATAAGGAACTTTTTTAATATTAATATTTATCTAATTCATCAAGTTTTCTATCTGAGATTTAACTTCATCAATACTCAGCTTTCTTAAACATTCACAGGGCTTCTCTCCTACACATTTGATACAAGAAACATCATTCGTAGATATAAAATTCATCTCTTTATTGATGTAGAAAGACTCTGCAGCAGAAGATATGCAAATCACTTTTTTACCCATTGCAAAAGCTAAATGGGCAATATCATTATTGTAAGTAATAAACAAATCTGATTTTTCAACCAAAGCCAAAACTTCAATTATATCTTCTAGGTCAGTAGCATTTTTTACACTTGGTACTCTAAATAATTCTGGAGCAGTCATTTGTAAGGCTTTACCTTCTAATTCCATTCCAGCGATAACATAATTGTTCTCGTATTTTGGTAAGACATCTATCAATTCAAAATACCTAACAGCTGGCCAAACTCTATGAGTGTCTAATCGGTAAGGATAGAAAAGAATGTTTTTTAAATCCTTTTTTATAATTCCTCTAAAAGTACTTACAGGAGGAGTAATAATATCAGAAGAAGTTTGATTTTGGATTCCTAATGGTGAGAGTAATGCAAAATAACAATCCAATAAAGTATCTTGTTTGGAAATATCTACTGTATCTGTAAAACGACGATTACTTCTCCAATTATCTTTTGCTCCAATTCGAATGGAAATTTTGAGATCCCTACATTTTTTTGCCAATTCTTTATTTTCAGAAAGAAAAAGAACAGCATTGGCTTTTGCTAAAACAGATTCGTCTGCTTCTTCATAAGTATGAAAACTGTTGATACCTTCAATATATTCAGTAAGTTCTTTTTGAGCTGAATCTCCTACCCAATTGATGTGTATTTGGTCGTTATGTGACCTTAAAGCACTGATTATCTGTAATGAAATGGAAAATTCCTTCATTAAAGGACTGCCAATTATAACAATATTATCTATTACTTGTATTCTCATAACATTATACACTCATCTTTTACTGAATTAGTTTCTTTTCACTTTGTTCCTTAGTATATTGGGAATAACTCAAAAAAACAGGATTACTTATAGCACTGTTTAAACCTTAATTTATTAGCACATATTGAAAGGAAACTGCCTTCAAAGGTAGCTCTTTCTACTATTATTATCACCATGAATAACGACTCAAAAAAGAAAAAATCCCCGAACAGCACTGCTGAACGATTAGCAATTTTTGATCGTGAGTTTGCACCTCATACTGATTCAATGTATAGTTTCGCTTATCGTTTGACTGGTAATGATGAAGATGCCAAAGATTTAGTGCAAGATGCACATATGAAAGCTTATAGATTCATTGATAGTTTTGAAAAAGGAACAAATGCGAAGGCATGGCTATTTAGAATATTAAAAAATAGTTTTATTAATGAATACAGAAGGAAAAGTAAAGAACCTTCTAAAATTGATTATAATGAAGTAGAGACTGTCTACAGTGGAGAAAAAAATGATCCAAGTTTAGTGGCAGGGCTCAAGCAAGAAAATACAAAATACAAGATTGGAGATGAAGTTACAGGTGCATTAAATGCTTTAGCTGTAGATTTTCGAATTGTTATCATTTTATGCGATATCGAAGGGTTTACGTATGAAGAGATGTCGAAAATACTTGATATTCCGATAGGTACAGTTAGAAGTAGACTGCATAGAGCACGTAACTTACTGAAAGAAAAACTAGAAGTTTACGCGAAAAAGATGGGTTATTATCAAAAGAAAGCAAACTAAATGAGAAATAGCCGTTTAAGTCATTATCTTTGCAGTCTTAAACAAAAATTTATTTGCACATATAAAGCATGAAATCAGGCAAAGTATTTATCTTTTCTGCACCGTCAGGATCAGGTAAAACCACCGTTGTGAGACATCTTCTAAGTGTATTTCCAGAATTGACCTTTTCAATTTCTGCTACGACACGTGCTCCAAGAGGGCAAGAACAAAATGCGAAAGATTATTACTTCCTCTCTTCAGAAGAGTTTAAGGATAAAATCGCAAAAGATGAATTTGTAGAATATGAAGAGGTATACCATAATCTTTTCTATGGAACACTAAAGAGTGAAGTAGAAAGAATTTGGGCTGCCGGAAAACACGTTGTGCTGGATGTAGATGTTCAGGGCGGAATTAGTTTGAAGCAATATTTTCAAGAAAAAGCACTTTCCGTTTTTGTGTGTCCTCCAGATGTAGCTTGTTTAGAACAAAGGTTAAGAGACAGAGCTACAGACTCAGAAGAAGCAATTCGTGAAAGAGTAGCCAAAGCAGCAGAAGAAATGCCATTTGGAGATCAATTTGATGTTCGTTTAATCAATAAAGATCTACCAGAAGCATTAAAAAATGCTGAGAAATTAGTTACGCAAAAGTTATCAGAATAAAAGCTGATTTACTATATAAATAAGAGCATAATCTTATGAGAGGATTATGCTCTTTTTCGTTTATATTTCCATATCTAACTCCTTTAAACGAACGATGATATCTACTTTATCATTAGGTGAATTATAATGTAATAGAGGCTTCATATTTTTATCAACTAAAAAGAAATGATTAAGAGGCCATGTTTTCCAATATGCTTCTAATGGGCAAAGCTTTTCACCAATTTCTAATAGATTTTCTTTTGGTTTTTTTCCTTTCGTTTGTACGATAAAAGATCTAAAATCTTTGGATAAATACTTATCATTTTTTTTTGAATTTTTCTCATAAAGAAATACTAATTCAATATCTAGAGCATTAAACTCTTCAACCTTTTTCTGAAGTTCTCTTTCACTTTTAATGCAAGGAGCATACCATGTAGCACCAACGACTAACAAGACTTTACTTTTTTGGTGAAGTCGCGACGACACTATCTAATTGAGGAAGAGTGATGTTTTGAGCATACGTATTACTCATGAAAAGTAATAAAGTAATAGTAAGTAGCAATTTGAAGTTTAGTTTAGACATTTTGTTGATTATATAATTATTTGTTTGTTTGATTTCGAATTCTTTGTCCCATGATTTTCATGATACCTTGCATTAGGCTTCTTCTATATCCCATTAGTGCAAGGAAGTCATCTTGTTCGATTGTCATCAAAACAGAATCTTTTGTTGTGGTAGCGGTGAGGGTTCTTGGTGATGAATCAAGTATACTTAAATCACCAAAAAGATCTCTGTTCATCAGAGTGTTGAACGTAAAATCACCATCATGTAGTTTTACTTCCCCTTCGTAAATAATATACATTTCTCTACTCTCCTCTCCTTTTCTGAAGATTGTAGTATCTCTAGGAATTCTAACTTCATGCATAATACTTGCAACATCTACTAAGATATATTCAGGTATATCTCTAAATAGTGTAGTAGATCTCAATAAGATTACTTTTTCTAATTCTAGTAATGGTTTAGTTCCTTCATTTAAAATACCCATAAGCCAATCTTTTCTTTCAGGTGTAACTAATTCATCCAACGATTTTGACACAGTTAAATCCTGATAATCTTCTATTCTTTTTAAACTAATTAATGCAGGTTCGATCAGTTTTATATCGTCTTTGTTTAAAATCTGCCCTATATATTTCATCAAACTTGGAGACATAGAATCACGAATACTAATGAGTGCAGTAATTTTAGTCCAAGTATTAAATAGTGGACGATTAAAACTATATGGTCGAATAATCCCTAAAGTAATACTCAATGGATCCACAAGGTTAGAAGAATAATAATCTCCTAATTTTTGCATCTTCACTTCCAAACTATAATACCCAAGAACGATGATCAGTTTTTGATAAATAGATGAAGGCATTGTCTGGTATAAGTTCTTTTCAATTTCAGCATTTTGAAGAATCATTTCCTGATCTGTGATTTCGAAAGGTCTATTAGAAAAAGAAGTCATTTCAAATAATTGATCTCCTTTTCCTGCAATTAAGAAACCTTGAATAGTACGAATACCTTCTTCTAATATCTTCATTTCATCCTGTAATGCTCTTGAAAGCATTGCACGGAATGGTTTTTCATGTTTTAAAACAACAATAGCATTAGATAACCAATAGTAATTCTGGAAAAAACGCTCGAGATGTTTTTCTAAAACTTGAAAATCAGCTTTTGTTTTAGGTCTATATTTTAATCTTTTTAAAGCATTGTAAGCAGCCATTCTCATAAATGGCCAAGGATAGTCTACCAATTGCCAAAGGATCTCATAAGATTTAGGACAATCAATTTTTCCCATTACTTTACAAAGAGTAATAAGATATATATCCTCTCTTCTCTTGTTGACAAATAATTCATTTTCTAAGATATCCAAGCAATCTTCGCCATACTGAATTAGTGTTCTTAAGACGATATCATTGAATTTATTTTCTTTCAATAAGGAAATTAATAAAGGAAGATGCGTTGGACTTTTTACAATGGCAGCAATCTTAATTCCTTCTTCAATAAGTAAGTCATCATTACTTAATAAAGCCTCCAATATGTGAGGTTCGCTTTCAAGAGGAGAAACTTTAGCAAGGATCTTCAAAGCAAATATCTTTTGAGAAGGATCATCAGATTGCAATGTCTTTTTTATATACTTTAATGCAATCTCTCTTTGTTCCTCAGACTCTGAAGAAAGCAATCCATACAAGGCACCTTTACGAATTTCCTTTTCTTTATTATCTATTAAATCAATGATTTCAGTAATAAAAGTTGGATCACTCTTACATGTACTGATAATTGCTTTTTTTCTTACTCTAGGATCTGGATCATTTTGCGCCAATCCTTTTATAGCTTCTTCTATTTTTGGTGTTTTGATAACTTCATTGAATGTAATCGAAAAATACCTCACTACTTCCTCAGGATGACGAAGCATATGTAAAAGAATAGTTTCATTTTTCTTTGGATTGATCATCGTGTTTGCCTCCAAAGCATAAATGACATCTTCAGGACGTCTCGATATTAATTTATTCGCTAATAATCGATTGACTTCTTGGTCATGGGTAGCGATTTCATAACTTTCAATATCTCTTAATAGAAAAGCTCTACGGATAATTACTCTATAATCTCGTGAAACGATTTTAGCGCCTAGCCACCATGCTAAAAGTAAACTGACAAGCAACCAAATAATAAAGGGTCCTTCTCTAGATGGAATATCAGCGTCAACAATCCATAATAATAATCCAGCGAATATTAATCCTATTGATCCAAAAAATCCTCTTAGAATCCCAAAAGTAAAACTTCTATGTTTCTTCTTAATTGGCCTCAATAAAGAAGGAGTAATCGTTGAAAGAATAATATTTCTAGTCAAAATAAAAGAAATAGCCATTAGTGTGAGCATGATAGGAATTTGATCAGCACTAAATCTTAAAACGATGTAAGTAGAAACGACAACTACTAAAAGTACTAATGGAGGTAGTAGAAGAAGTTTTTTGATTCCAATATCTTGTAATTTCCTAGAAGTGAAGAAAGGTGTAATTGTCGCTACTATAGCATAAGAGACAATAAGAAGAAGAGCAAGTGCAATTACACCTTTGTTAGGGATATAAAGTGAAATTTTTAAATCAATCATGAAAAAGAATTCCACAATTCCCCATACACAAGCAATACAAGAAGTGAGAACTCCAATCTTGAATACATAAGGGTTTGTAATACCAAAAGCCCAAAAACTATCTGGTGTAAATTTTCTAGAAGGACGAGTTACATTTTCATGATAATCTTCTAAATCTTTAGTGAGGTTAGTGTTTTTTAAAGATTGCCATAATCCCCACCCAGATAAGATATACAAAGGGATAGACCAAAATGCCATAGCAGATAAGCTAAATAGATTTGATCCGACAAGGACAATTAAAAAACCTGTCAATTTTGAAAGTACTTTGTAAGATCGTGCTTGTTCAAATAAATTTCTTCTTTCTGGTGTTGAAGCATTATTTTCAACAATTGTCCAATAAGTACAATCTTCAAAATAAATCAATAGTTTGGTACCAATGATTAAACCTAAAATTGTAAGGTAGTCATTGACACTAATACTTAAATACCAAATAAAAGCACTGACTAGTACTTTAAGGAAACTATAAGTAGCATTGAGGTGCTCAACTCTTAATCTTCTTTCTAAATAAGCGATTAAACGAGCTAAAAATAATATTGTTAATCCACTAAAAATAAATGAATAAGGCAATGAATCCACTGCTCTTTCTTGGAATAAAGCAGTGTATGAAATAGAAAAAGCTATAGTCAACCCTGCTCCTTCAGCTACAAAAAATAAAATAACCCAATTCGGATTTTCATTTCTCAATAACTGATATAATCGACTAAAGAAATTATTCTTTGGAAGGTAATAATATATTTTTGAAGCGATTGAATTCATCTTTTCTATTCAGATTGCCTAGAGTATAGTGTTTTAAATAGACCTACTTTTTTTTGTAATAGTTTGAAGTGTCTTTCTATTTCAAAATATAGCAGAAAAAAAAGGCCGAAGCAATTAAAATTACTCCGGCCTAAAAGAATATATTTTTTGTCTTACTTATTCATTGAGATCAAGAATTCCTCATTTGTTCTTGTACCTCTCATATTACTTTGTAAGAATTCCATTGCTTCTGTTGACTTCATATCAGACATCATTCTACGCATGATCCAAACACGTTGTAATGTATCTTTATCCATCAATAAGTCCTCACGACGCGTACCTGACATTGGAATATCGATTGCAGGATAAATACGCTTGTTGGCCAATTTTCTATCCAACTGAAGTTCCATGTTACCAGTTCCTTTGAATTCTTCAAAGATAACTTCGTCCATTTTAGAACCCGTATCAATTAATGCCGTTGAGATGATTGTTAATGAACCACCATTTTCTACATTTCTTGCTGCACCGAAGAATTTCTTTGGTTTATGTAATGCATTAGCATCTACACCACCTGATAGAATTTTACCTGATGATGGAGTAACTGTGTTATACGCACGAGCTAAACGAGTAATAGAATCTAATAGGATGACAACATCATGTGAACATTCTACCATTCTTTTCGCTTTTTCTAAAACTAAAGAAGAAACTTTAACGTGTTTATCGGCTGTTTCATCGAAAGTAGATGCAATTACTTCAGCATTTACACTACGTTGCATATCTGTTACCTCTTCCGGACGTTCGTCAATCAGAAGAATAATCAAATAACATTCAGGGTGATTTTGAGCGATTGCGTTCGCAACTTCTTTCAATAGCACTGTTTTACCTGTTTTAGGTTGTGCTACGATCATACCACGTTGACCTTTACCAATTGGGGCAAACAAGTCTAATACACGTGTAGAATATATTTGTGGTTTTGTAGATAAGTGAAGTTGATCTTGTGGGAAAAGTGGTGTTAAGTATTCAAATGGAATACGATCTCTAATTTCTTCTGTAGTTTTACCATTTACAGTATCAACTCTTAGAAGTGCAAAGTATTTTTCACCATCTTTTGGTGGTCTTACATTACCGCATACAGTATCTCCTGTTTTTAAACCAAATAATTTGATTTGAGAAGGAGAAACATAAACATCATCAGGACTGGCTAAGTAATTATAATCTGAAGATCTTAAGAAGCCAAAACCATCAGACATGATTTCAAGTACACCTTCACTACTAATAACACCATCAAAGTCCTTTACAGAAACTTTTTGTACGGGTTTTGGAGGTTCAGTGGCTTTTTGTTGAATGGCCTTATCTCTTTCTTGTTCTAATGTAGGATGTTTTTCATCAGTTTCATCATCCAAGAACATATCGAAATCAGGCATATCGTCAAGTGGGTCAATTCCTAAATCAATTTCTTCCATTGACATGATATCATCATGTGTAACTGGTTTTGGAGAGTTTTGATTAGGGTTATTTTTTTGACCTTTACCTTTTCGGTTATCTTGTTTTTTATTTTGATTGGCGTTGCCTTTCTTCACATTTTCTCTTTTGACACGCTCACGGGGCTGTCTTCTGTTTAAACGGGCTTTTTCAGGTCTGTTATCTTGTTTATTTTGCTGATTAACAGGTTTATCGCCTTCTTTTTGATCAGCACCTTCTTTATCGTTAGAGGCAGTTGGAGTAACTTTCGGAGTTTGCTCTTTTTTGGCTTCAGATACAGGGGCAGATGCCTCATTCTTTTCTTGAGATTTTATTTTTTTCTCAATTCTTTCAATGAGTTCTTTCTTACGAAGGTTACTGAAATTTTTCATGCCAAGACTATCTGCAATATCTTTTAATTCAGATAGCAGTTTAGCCTCTAGTAGCTTTCTTGTATACATAAAAATAATGGTGACAGTACAAAGGCTGTCGTATAATGAAATACTTTTTGAAGAAACTTAATTTTAATTATTAAGAGTATGTGAGATAGAAGCTCTCGACATATATAGTCACCTTACCGGAAGGATTTAGGTTTATGTGACTTTTAATTCCTTAGACAAATCTAAGTGATAAGGATTAATTTAACAAACGTAAAATTGAAGTTTACTCTAATTTATAATTAATTTTTCAATTATATCACCAAAATATGCACCATACTCTGGACCAACCCAGTTCATTTCTCTGATTTCATAGCTATTTAAAGAATCATAGTAGGCGTCACAGGTGATATACCCAACATAATTTCCATTAAAGCTAGAAAGCATAAATTTTTTATGGTGTGCTTTGGCTAAAGAATCAAAATGATAATCTAATGCGATTTCTCCTGAAAAATCAGAAGGGGCACCAAACCAATTAATATCTCCCAATTGGAAATAAGTAATATCTCCTTTCAAACCTCCAGAAGCGAGTTCAAATACCCAATCTCTAACTTTTAGATTTTCTTCAATTCTTACTTGAGATGGCCTAAATTGAATAGGAATTTTGTGAACACTCGTATTGACTATATATTGTAATGGAACATTATTCCACTGATGAAGAATAGAATCAGATAAGGCTTTTCCCATATGTTCAATATGTTCAAAATCATCTTCGTCATCAGGATTTCCAGGACCATGACTCGCTACCATTCCTGCACAATACATTGCAAAGTCAATGTTAGGAGATTCTTCTAATGCTGTAATTAATTCACCAGGATAATCTCTAGAAAGTATCCAATAGTCCTTATCTAGACATGTGGCATGAGCATTATAAGTTGTAATAACTGCTTGTTTTCCATCCGTTCTTTTAATTTTGATTGCTCGTAATGAAATTTCCTTTCGACCTCCGCGAACAATTCTATTGGTAACCCATTCAGGAGATTGAGTTTGAATAAATCCGATGGCTCCTTTACTTTTTCTAGCTCTAGCTTCTTGAATAGCTTGAATAGATGCTTCTGTTATTTTAGCAGTTGCTTCCTCAGAATATTGACCAAGTGAAATACTACCCAATAATGATGGATCAAATCCTCCCATTCCATTGTGGGTGTGAATAGCAGAAAATAAAACCTGCTCCTCAGATATACCAATTTTAGGTAACTCTTTAGCCAATCTATTTTTTACTTCTACAGGGAATATCATTAAATCAAGTGTCAATACAAATGACTCTCTTATACCATCATCAAAAGCAAAAGCTCTAGCATACAATGTATCTCTTACGGTAGTATAAGAAGTTCTGAATCCATAGCCAGCAACAGGTAAATCAATACCCTTTGGAATTATAGATTCAGCAGACCAACCAATTTGTAATGTATCACTTGATGATACTTCTTTATGTATTGCAGATAAAATATCATCTGTTTTTAGTAACGTCTCTTTGTATTCTGATGTTGAATGTATAGGTGTTCGATCTATTGTACCTATCAATATAAATGCAAGTAGCAATAAGCCGCCTATAAAAAAGCTGATTTTTTTGAGCAAGAATGTATGATTTAAAGACTAAAAATTAAAAATCTAAAATTATAACGAGAGGCGTAGTATTACTAATTTTCCTATTAAATTTTTATCAACATTGAACTAAAATACTTTTTAATATTACTCTAGGATAAAGTATGCTAATGAAACTATATTTATAAAATAAAAAGACATTATCTTTAAGTGTATTAACAGTTGAATATTTAATAACTCATTTTTTTCATGAAAACATATTTTTTAAAAGCACTTACTGTGCTCAGTGCTTTTATATTCTTGCAAGGTTGTTATCCTGGTGGCGCAGAATATACTAGCGATTTAGATATTGCTATCTCTCACTACGATTCTCAAGAAAAATTAAGTGAGTATAACACTTTCTATATAGTAACAGATTCTATGTCAATAATTGGAATAGGAACGGATTATACACTTGATTTAGAAGATCAACAACAAATTGCAGAATATACTCGATTAAAATTAATTTCTGAATTAGGATTAACAGAAATAGAAAATCCTACTGAAGAAAATCAACCTGATTTATTTGTTCACCTAACACAAATCGCATTACAGCAATCAGGAGTCGTTTGGCAACCTCCTTATTGGCCAGGATATCCAGGGTATCCAGGGTATCCTGGTTGGCCAGGATGGGGCTGGCCTGGCTATCCAGGATATGGCTATCCTTGGTATGGTGGCGGATATTCTTACTACTCTTACAGTAATGGAACAATATTATTAGATTTTGTAGATGTAGCTGCTACACAAGAAAATAATGTAAACACACCGGCTGATGAAAGATATGAATTGATCTTAGGTTGGCAGGGTGCTCTTAATGGAGTATTATCTAGAGCCAATAATACAACATTAATTGAAAATGGCATTGATGTATTGTTAGATCAATATATCATTGCTGAAGATGCAAATAATTAATCCTAAATTAGAAAAGAAGAAAAATGAAAAAGTATTTTTTAACGCTGATCGTAGGATTAATAGGTTTGTCTACTTTCGGTCAGGAATCCAATTTAATACTTACCTATAATATGGCTTTGCCTTTAGGAGAAACGAGTGATTATATAAGTAAGTATAGCGGTAGAGGTTTTGGTATAGAATGGAGAGAACATTTATCCTCTGCTCCTATTTCATTAGGTATATCATCAAGTTGGAATGTTTTGTATGAAGAAACAGATGATAGATATATTGATACCTCAAATGGCGTTGTTGCAGATGGTAATCAATATAGATACATGAATATCGTACCTATTTTAGGGCATATTAATTATTATTTCAATAGAGATGCTGTGGCAAGTCCATATATTGGAATTGGTATTGGTACTTATTATATAAACCAACGTACAGAGTTTGGACAATGGGCAATTGTTGAAGATAATTGGCATTTTGGCTTTTCCCCAGAAGTTGGTGTTGTAGCAGATATTAATCCTAATGTGGATTTTGTATTATCGATACGATATAATTATGCTTTAGAATCAGGAGATACATCAATTAATAATTCATATTTAGGTATAAATCTAGGTTTTGTTTATTAATTAGCACTTTATTTTATAATAATGATACCTAGTCTTATTTTTTTCGAAGAGACTAGGTATTTTTATGATCAATTTTATTCAATGACAAATCAAACTACAATTCAATGAAAAAATTATTTTTTATCTTCTCTATCCTAATCGGGTTATCTTTTACAGCTACTGCTCAAAATGTAGATGCTGAAACGATCAAAACAGTAATAAAAACGGAGAAGCGTATTTTCTTTATGGAGAATATGGATATTCCATTGGACCAAGCGACAAGATTCTGGGAATTATACGATAAATTTGAATTAGACAATTCTGAAATTTCAAGAGAGAAAACAAAATTATTTGAAAGCTTAATTGCAAAAACAGAAGGCCTAACCGATGATGATGCTAAAGAAATGCTTGATAAATTAATTGTATTACAGCAACAAGAGTTGAAAATTAAGAAAAAGCATTTAAAAGTGATGCAGAAAGAACTGTCACCTAAAATTGCAGCAAGGTTTTTCCAATTAAATGAATTGGTAAATAGCTTCTTGAAAACACAAATATTAAGTGAATTACCAATCGTAGAAACGAAAAAGTAAGAATACTTTCAATTATAAATTAAGCCTCTGTATTTTTGTATATAGAGGCTTTTTTAATACCTATTATCATGAAAATCACAAAAGAGACCCTTATAAAAGAATTAAAATCCTGGGGGATATTTACAATCATCTTGGCAGGGCTTTACTTTTCAGGTTTATATGTAGACCTATCTGCAGGATTACAAAGAGTATTATTATTCACTGGAGTCATGAACCCTTCGGCTAAAGAAAGTTATAATGGTAAAACAGATTATAATTGGACCTTAGCCGCTTTTGACTCGGAGGAAGAAATAGATTTTGCTCAATTCAAAGGGAAGAAAGTTTTTTTGAATGTATGGGCTTCTTGGTGTCCTCCTTGTATTGCAGAAATGCCAAGTATTGAAGCTTTATATCAAAATTTCAAAGAAGATGAAGATGTCGTTTTTATCATGTTGAACATTGATGAAGATAAGACGAAAGCAGAAAAATTTCTTCAACGAAAAAAGTTCACATTTCCTGTTTACAGAAGAAAATCACAGACTCCTTCCGTTTTTTACAGTAACTCCATTCCTTCTACTTATGTGATCAATGAGAAAGGCGAAATTATCTTTAAACATCAAGGTTTAGCCAACTATAATTCAGATAGTTTTAGGAATATGCTAACAATACAATGACATTTCTTAAGTTATTTAGTATTGTTGATAAAAGTTCTGCCCTCAAGAGTATGACTTTAGTAACTTTTGTCTATATTTGCAAATTGCATGTAAAATATATTATTTTCATTCTATAAATAGTGTATTTGAATTGCAGTTAATTACATTTTGGCGCCTCTGTTTAGAATAGTACGTGTTACTATATAAACAGATAGTTTTGAAACTTAAAAAAGAATACCACCTTGGCAACATTCAAGAACGGTAGAAAGAATTTCGCATCAGCAAAGAGAGTATTGGGTTACCCAGACTTCTTGGATGTGCAGTTTAAATCTTTCCACAATTTCTTTCAAATCGACACTCCACCAGAACTACGTGAAGACGAAGGTCTTTACAAAGTATTTATGGAGAATTTCCCTATTACAGATTCTCGCGAGAACTTTAATTTGGAATTTATTGATTACACAATTGATCCTCCTAAATACACTGTTGATGAGTGTGTAGAAAGAGGTTTGACATTTAGTGTACCATTAAAAGCTAAGTTAAAGCTATCTTGTAGTGATGAGGATAATGAGGATTTTGAGACGATCGAACAAGATGTGTTCTTAGGAAATATTCCTTACATGACGCGTCGTGGTTCATTCGTAATCAATGGTGCAGAGCGTGTAATCGTTTCTCAGCTACACAGATCACCAGGTGTGTTCTTTGCTCAATCAAAACACACTAACGGTACAAAACTTTACTCAGCAAGAGTAATTCCTTTTAAAGGTTCATGGATCGAATTTGCAACTGACGTTAACAACGTGATGTATGCTTATATCGACCGTAAAAAGAAATTCCCAGTTACGATGCTTCTTCGTTCGATCGGTTATGGATCAGACAAAGACATCTTAGACTTATTCGAACTTTCTGAGGAAATCGAGGTAAACAAGAAAAACCTTGCTCAGTTAGAGAATAGAACGCTGGCTGCTCGTGTTCTTAAAACATGGACAGAAGACTTCGTAGATGAAGATACTGGTGAAGTAGTATCTATCGATCGTAACGATGTAATCTTAGAACGTGATCATATCATTTCTGAAGAAGATCTTGAATTGATCGAAGACGCAGGTGTTAACTCTGTGATCGTTCATAGAAAAGATATCAACATCAACGATTTCCGTATCATCTTCGATACTTTATCAAAAGATAATTCAAACTCAGAGAAAGAAGCGGTACACCAAATCTACCGTCAACTTCGTAATACTGAGGCTCCTGATGATCAGACAGCACGTGATATTATCAACAACTTGTTCTTCTCAGACAAGCGTTACGATTTAGGTGAAGTAGGTCGTTACAAACTTAACCGTAAGCTTCAGTCAGAGACTAGCATGGATGTGCGCGTACTGACTAAAGAAGATATTGTCAAAATCATCAAGCACTTGATCCACTTGATCAACTCTAAAACAGTAGTTGATGATATTGACCACTTGTCAAACCGTCGTATCCGTACGGTGGGTGAGCAACTTTACTCTCAATTCGGAGTAGGTTTAGCTCGTATGGCTCGTACTATTAAAGAGCGTATGAACGTTCGTGATAACGAAGACTTTAAGCCAGTTGACTTGGTAAATGCACGTACGTTATCATCAGTGATTAACTCGTTCTTCGGTACAAACCAGCTATCTCAGTTTATGGACCAAACTAACCCTCTTGCAGAGGTAACGCATAAGCGTCGTATCTCAGCTTTAGGTCCAGGTGGTTTATCAAGAGAGCGTGCAGGTTTCGAGGTTCGTGACGTTCACTACACTCACTATGGTCGTCTTTGTACGATTGAAACACCAGAAGGTCCAAACATTGGTTTGATTTCATCTCTTACGGTATATGCTAAAGTAAACAGCATGGGATTCATTGAGACTCCTTACCGTAAAGTAACTGATGGTGTTGTTGATATTGAAGATAATAACGTAACTTATATCTCTGCTGAAGAGGAAGATGAGAAATTCATCGCTCAAGCTAAGACTGACTTAGATGAGAATAACCGTTTCACTGAAGAATTAGTAAAAGTTCGTTATGAGGGTGACTTCCCGTTAAAAGCGCCGGAAGATATCCAATATATGGACGTTGCTCCAAACCAAATTGTATCGATTGCTGCATCATTGATTCCTTTCTTAGAGCATGATGATGCCAACCGTGCACTAATGGGATCCAACATGCAGCGTCAAGCCGTACCATTATTGAAGCCTGAAGCTCCAATCGTAGGTACTGGTTTGGAAAGAAACGTAGCAATTGACTCACGTACTGTTGTTCTTGCTGAGAAAGACGGTGTTGTAGATACAGTTGATGCGAATGGTATCCACATGAGATATGATCTTACTGAAGATGAGAAGCTTGCTAGCTTTGAAGATGATGTAAAATCTCATAGTTTGGTGAAGTTCCGTAGAACAAACCAGGATACTTGTATGAATATGCGTCCTATCGTGAAGAAAGGACAAAGAGTAAAACAAGGTGACGTTCTTTCAGAAGGTTATTCTACTGAAAATGGTGAATTAGCTATCGGTAAAAACTTACTTGTAGCCTTCATGCCATGGCAAGGTTATAACTTTGAGGATGCGATTGTAATCTCTGAGCGTGTAGTACGTAATGATGTTTATACATCACTTCACATTGTTGAATACGAATTAGAAGTGCGTGACACTAAACGTGGTGAAGAAGAATTAACTTCTGAAATCCCTAACGTTGGTGAAGATGCAGTGAAAAACCTTGATGAAAACGGTATTATCCGTGTAGGTTCTCGTGTTCGCCCTGGTGATATCCTAATTGGTAAGATTACTCCTAAAGGTGAATCTGATCCAACTCCAGAAGAAAAACTTTTACGTGCAATCTTTGGTGACAAAGCAGGTGATGTAAAAGATGCTTCATTAAAAGCTTCTCCATCTTTACTTGGTACAGTAATCGACACTCGTCTATTTGCTCGTCCTAAGAAAGATAAAGAGATGCGTGCTAAGGCTAAGAAGGAAGTAGAGTTATTGAAAAAACAATACTCTCGTGACTTAAAGAACTTAGAAAACAAGATTTTATCGAAATTAGTAAGCTTACTTGACGGAATGACTTCTGAAGGTGTATTCCATAAGTTTGGTCAAGAAGTAATGAGCAAAGGTGTAACTTTCTCAGAAGCTAATATCGCAGAAAATATTTTCTCTGGTGAGAACCCATTCCGTGATGATTCATCTTATGCAGTTCCTGAGGAAGCTAACCTTATCGGTGACCTTATCTTAGATAACTGGACTTCAGATGATCGTGTGAATGAGCTTGTTCGTTCAACAGTGAAAAACTACGTGAATGCTCGTAACGAAGTAACAGGTTACTTCAAGCGTGATAGATTTACATTAGAAGTGGGTGACGAATTACCAACAGGTATCGTAAAACTTGCTAAAGTTTACATCGCTAAGCGTCGTAAATTAAAAGTAGGTGATAAGATGGCCGGTCGTCACGGTAACAAGGGTGTTGTTGCTAAGATTGTTCCTGAAGAGGATATGCCATTCTTAGAAGACGGTACTCCAATGGATATCTGCTTGAACCCACTAGGTGTACCTTCACGTATGAACATCGGTCAGATCTATGAAACTGTTCTAGGTTGGGCTGGTTTAAAAATGGGTAGAAAGTATGCTACTCCAATCTTTGATGGTGCTTCTGAAGAAGAAGTAGTAGCAGAGTTGAAGGAAGCAGGTTTACCTGACTTTGGTCGTGCGCAATTATATGATGGTTTAACAGGTGATCCATTCCACCAAAGAGTTTCTGTTGGTGTAATGTACATGCTGAAACTTGGTCACTTAGTTGACGATAAGATGCACGCCCGTTCTATTGGACCTTACTCGTTGATTACTCAACAACCTCTAGGTGGTAAGGCTCAGTTTGGTGGTCAGCGTTTCGGTGAGATGGAAGTTTGGGCATTAGAGGCATTCGGTGCAGCTAATGTACTTCGTGAAATCTTAACTGTGAAGTCTGATGACGTTCAAGGACGTGCGAAAGCGTATGAGGCGATTGTTAAAGGTGACAATATGCCAAATCCAAATGTTCCAGAATCATTCAATGTATTAGTGCATGAACTTCGTGGTTTAGCATTAGAAATTACATTACAGTAATTCTGGTCTCGACAAGACTAAAAAGCCAAAATGTATATATAAAAACCTATGGAGTTCTCTCCATGGGTTTTTTCTTATGCTTTAAATATTAATGACATTCATTTTTTTGAGAAATAAAAAGAGGATTAATTATATTGCGAAGCATTTTTAACGATAAAAGTCATTAAGTTCATGAACTCTAACTTATAAAAAATTGTAGAGTACATGAATATCATTATATAAAACATATAGAGATGAATTTAAAAGAAATTGCTTCAGTAGCTGGTAAGCCAGGTCTATTTAAGATCGTAAAGCCATCACGTACAGGTGTTATTGTAGAATCTTTAGAGGTTAAACCTAAGAAAACTATCATTAATGCTAGCCAAAGAATCTCAATCTTAAAAGAGATTTCTATGTATGTAACAGGTGAAGCTGAAGAATCTGTAGCATTAGAAGATGTATTCAAATCAATCAAATCTAAGTTTGGTGTAGGTATTTTAGCAGATATCGATCCTAAAAGCGAAGATGATTTAGTTGATTTCATTACTTCAGTATTACCTAATTGGGATCAGGACCGTATTTATACTTCTGATATCAAAAAATTAGTAACTTGGTATAACAAACTTTCAGAGTTTTATCCTGAGGCATTAGAAGACACTGAAGAAGAAACTAAAGACGAAGAAGCAGCTGCTGAATAGTTTTTAGTTATAAATAAAGAAAAAGGTTTGAGAGTATATTATCGACTCCCAAACCTTTTTTTATGCTGGAAAAAATTCTTCCATAACATTCTGAAAACTATCATTCGTTAATGGTTTTGTCATAAACTTTTTGACAGTAGGATGCCCCTCTCCTTTTACCTTATCATCTGGATTAAGACTTGTGGTAAGCATTACAACTACAGTATTTTCTTTTAATTCTTGAGGAAAATTATCAAACTCATCAAGAAACTCCCATCCATTCATTCTCGGCATATTGATATCTAAGAATATTAATAATGGATTTCCATCTGCTACTTTTTGTGTTTTAATAAAATCAAGACCTTGTTGAGCCAGCATTTTAATTTCTATTTTCGCCTTTGTTAAGTTTGATGATTTGATCACCATTTCATGTAAAAAGTTTACGGGTTCGTCATCATCAATTAGTAATATTTGGTTTAAGTTTTTTCGGTTCATTTTTCTTCTGTGTTAATTGTAAAATAAAAGGTACTTCCTACTCCTACTTCTGATTCTACCCAAATTTGACCATGGTGTAGATTGACAATTTTCTGACAGTGGGCTAAACCAATGCCGGTACCTTTTCCATCGTTTTTAGCACTTAATCTTTGGAAGATAATAAAGATTTTCTTCTCGTATTTTGGATCTATTCCAATGCCATTATCTTGAATTCCTATCATCCATTCTCCATCAAGAAAAGCTGCAGAAATTTTAATAAATGGTGCTTCATTCGGTTTCCTAAATTTTATTGCATTACTCAATAAATTCTGAAATAATAATCGTAATTCTAATGGGTAACCATTGATTTCAGGTAAATCAACATATTCAATAATAGAATTCGTCTCATTGATACTCCCTAGCATATCTTCCTGAACTTCATCTAGAATTTCATTGAGATTAACTCTTTGTATTTCTCTATTTTTACCTAATCGCGAGTATTCTAAGAGTCCATGGATAAGCATAGTCATTCTTTTAGAAGCCTGTCCTATGTAATAAATAAACTTTTTGGACTCTTCATCTAACTGTGTATTTTCTTGCATTTGTAACAAATCAGAGAAGCTAGATATAGTTCTTAATGGCTCTTGTAAATCATGTGAAGTAATGAACGCAAATTGTTCTAACTCTTCATTTTTTCCCTCTAAGACACTTTGTGCTCTTTCCATCTCTTCCAATCGTATATGGTCTAATTGGTACATAGACATATAATCCATGATAATTCCCATAAAAGGAACGATATAAGATATAGCTTTTAAAAAATGAGCAATATTAAAATGTCCATCAAAGATTCTTGTATAACCAAATGCCATGTGTAGCTGTGTAGCAATAGCAGGGATCATACTCCACATTAATGCTTCCACAAATATTCCAGGGTATTTTTTATAAAACATCGGGAGAATAATTACTCCTAAAAGGAAATAAATGATGCCAGGTATCAACTCATAAGGGCGTGTGATAACTTGATTAGGGAAAGAAGTATTTGGGATAGAAGGAGCGATTGCGATATAATGTACAATACTATAAGTGATCACCATTACGATCAAGCATATTACTAATAGGATATGGTCTTTTCTATACTTTTGTAGTACATCACGATACTTGAAAACAAGCATTATTCCAGCTAATAGAATAAGAGCATTAAATACTCGAGAAAGTGTCCATGTAAAAGGAATGAAGTTATCATTATTAGCAAAAGATTCAATGATTTTTGTAGCAGCTAATGCATGAAAAGCATCTAAACAACCTGAGAAAAATAATGCTATCCCAATAATTGGAGCAGTGGTATTTCCTGTCATTTTGTATTGTACAAAACTCAATATAGCTGTTGATAAAGCAATAATTACAGCACTCCACTCTAAGATGAGATGTATAAACACACCAATATATCTTTTGAAAAATAAAGACTTAACATCAACTTCCTCTAGATTATATTCTGTCAAAGAAGTGATAGGTGGATTTCCAAAATTAATTACAGTGAGTTGTAGTATAAAGGGGGATATACTGACAATGATAATAGTCCAAATAAACCACTTGGGTAATTTAGCGATGTAGTTGCTGGTGTCTTCTTTAAACATTTAAAAATGGGCCTCAGAATTTAGTATTAGAATATACTAATTTTGAGACCCATTGACTACACTCTATTTGTAATTTCCATAGAATGTAAAAAGGAATATTTATAAAGTACTTTTTTAATTAGCACTTACTTTTTTCTGGATTTAAAATAAGCTTCAATTTCATCTTTAGACATTGCATTTAATGTCATTTCTTTCGTTAATCCTGCTTTTTGACCTACTAATAAACCATAGTGCATATCAGCATAACCTTCTAACGCATGTGCATCAGGATTTAAAGATAATTTTACGCCTTGATCTAATGCATACTTCGCCCATCTCCAATCTAAATCTAACCTCCAAGGACTAGAATTAATTTCTATAACGACACCATGTTTTGCACACGCATCAATAACAGCTTTATGATCTATTGGATAACCTTCTCTTCTCAATAATAATCGTCCTGTAGGGTGACCCAAAATTGTAGTAGCAGGATGCTCAATAGCTTTGATCAATCGCTTAGTCGCTACTTCTTTTGTCATTGTCAGAGGAGAGTGAATAGATGAAACCACAAAGTCAAAGGTATCTAAGATATCATCTGTATAATCTAAACTACCATCAGAAAGGATATCAGATTCAATACCTTTGTAAATCTTGAAAGGAGCCAATTCTTTATTTAACTCATCAATTTCTTTATGCTGTTGTTCGATTCTTTCGATAGATAATCCATTTGCATAAAATGCAGTCTTAGAGTGGTCAGAAATACCTAAATACTCATAACCTTGCTCTTTTAAATAGACAGCCATTTCACGTAAAGTATTTTGACCATCAGAGTAATCAGAGTGGTTATGTAAAGAACCTTTTAAATCACTATCCTCAACTAAATTAGGAATACCATTTTTTACAAAATCTGTATCAAATAAGCCTTCTCTCAGTGGAGCCGGGAAAAATGGTAAATCTGCTTTTTGATAAATATCTTCAACAGTATTTACTTCTTCTTTTCTCAATACATCAGCCAAGGTTGGGTGTCCTTCTTTTTGTAATTGAAGGTGCTGAACAGTGGCACTTTTCTGAAAAGAAAGTTTGACAAATTCTGATGGTGATGCGATGAAAATCTCTAATGGACTTTCATTTTCACCAATACTTCCTCTAAGTGTAAGCGGTATTGATTTTTCAGAATCAATACTAACCTGATCATATTCATTAAGTGTATCGATTAATGCAACTGAACTTTCCGTTTCAATCGTAAATTGGAAAACTTCAACTACCTCTCTATGTAACGCTAAATTTCCAGCAGTAGCTACTTTTATATTTTTTTCTTCTAAAAACTGAATGAAAGCATTTGCCACTACTTCAGCTTTAGCATAATGCATATTCTTTCTATTTTCCTGTAAGAAGATAACTTGTTGAAGGATTTTAGCCTCTGTTTTAGCAGCAAAACCTTTCAATGTTTGTACCTTATTTTCTTCACAAGCAACCTTAAGTTTTTCTAAAGAATCAATCTCTAGTTCTTTCCATAATGCTGCAATCTTTTTAGGACCAACACCACTTAAGCCCATCATTTCGATGACACCAATAGGAGTTTTTTCCTTTAGGTCATCTAGTTCTGGAAAAGAATCTGTTTCAAAAAGAGTAATTAACTTTTCAGCCATGGTCTTGGATAAACCAATACCAACTAAACCTTCTTGATCTAAAGAAATAAGAGGTGTACCTGCATTTTCCATGCTTTGAATCGCAGTACTATATGCTCTTGTTTTGAATGGATTAGCGCCATGAAGTTCCATTAAGGATGTTGTGAGGCGGAACTTCTTAATTATATCTTTATTTGTCATACTCTTTTTGAGTTAATCTTTCTCTTTTCTTAAAGTGCTACTATCAACCAAAGTTATAGTTTTTGCTTTGACAGTCTTAATTATTTTTGAATAATTTTCTCAAAGATCTTTGGTAAAAATCGTTTGATCCAAACTGCAGCTTTTTCTCTCGGTCTTCCAATCACCACTTCACTTTTACCCTTTGTAGCAGCATTAATAATATCTTGTGCTGCATTTTCTACAGTGATTCCTCCTTTACCTTCATCAAGATGTCCTTGTGTTCTTCCATCTCCCAATAATGCATTTTTGGCAAGATCAGTTTTTACATATCCAGGAAGAATATTTGTGATTTGTAGATTAGGAATAACACTTTCGGCTCTCAATGAATCAAAAAAGCCTAATAATGCATGTTTTGAAGATGAATATGCAGTTCGATCAGGTACACCGAATTTACCTTGTACACTATTGATGACTACAATAATAGGATCTGACGACTTTCGTAAAAATGGTAATATAGCTCTTGTAATATGAACAGGACCCCAGAAATTTACATTAAATATTTTCTCAAATGTAGCTGTAGTAGTCTCTTCGAAGCTTGAACGTTGACTAATTCCTCCTATATGAAAAATACAATCTAATTGTTGATGAATTTGAAAAGCATCTTCTACTTTTTGATTTAAAATTTCCTTTGAATCAGATAGATCTAATGGTAAAATATGGACCTCTATTTTGCCTTCAATTTCTTTTTTTACTTCCTCTAATTTATCAATACTTCTTGCCGAAAGAATCAATTTAGGATATTGTTTACTAAGTAATAATGTTACCTCTCTACCAATACCTGAAGAAGCTCCTGTGATCCAACAAACTTTATTTTCAAACCTCTTTTTTCTGTTCATATCACGAAAATACAACCAATAAATGAATCTATTTTGAACTATTGACAAAAAGTAAGGGGAAGATGATCATAATCAGGGAATTAGTAGAGGTGAATATCTGTTATGAATCAAGAGATACTCGTATATTTGCAGATCAATTCAAAATAGATCGAGGAATACATTATTAATAAAATATAAAATGTCAGTTCACAAATCAAATATCAAAAAAGTTACTACTCATCAATTAGCAGCGATGAAAGAAAGAGGTGAGAAAATTTCTATGCTTACTGCTTACGATTATTCGATGGCTAAAATTATTGATGGAGCAGGTATTGATGTTATTCTAGTTGGTGATTCAGCTTCTAATGTAATGGCAGGTAATGAAACTACTTTACCAATTACATTAGATCATATGATTTATCATGCGACTTCAGTAGTTAATGCTGTTGATCGTGCATTAGTGGTTGTGGACATTCCATTCGGTAGTTATCAAGGTAGTTCAACTGAAGCATTACGTTCGGCTATTCGTATCATGAAAGAGTCTGGCGGACATGCAGTAAAAGTTGAAGGAGGTAAAGAAATTGAAGATTCAGTGAGAAGAATCTTATCTGCAGGTATTCCAGTAATGGGACATTTAGGATTAACTCCTCAATCTATTTATAAATTCGGTACATATACAGTTAGAGCTAAGGAAGAAGCTGAGGCTCAGAAACTTATTGAAGATGCCAAACTATTAGAAGAGTTAGGTTGTTTTGCTTTAGTATTAGAAAAAATACCTTCAGCACTTGCAGAAAGAGTTGCAAAAGAGTTGACTATACCTGTAATCGGTATTGGTGCTGGTTCTGGAGTGGATGGACAAGTACTAGTTGTACATGATATGCTAGGTATTACACAGGACTTTAAACCTCGTTTCTTAAGAAGATATGCTGATATAGGAGGTATGATGACTGAAGCTGTTCAGCATTATATCCAAGATGTAAAATCAGTAGATTTCCCGAACGAAAAAGAACAATACTAATCTGATAATCAGATAGTTTAAACGTTGAAAAATATGAAAATCGATCAATCACAAGTCATTTATGAAGACAATCATTTAGTGGTTGTGAATAAAGCGCCAGGAATCTTAGTTCAAGGAGATGAAACTGGTGATGAAACACTTTTGGATATTGTAAAGGAGTACATTAAGGAAAAATACAATAAACCTGGAGCTGTTTATTTAGCCCCTGTACATCGTCTTGATAGACCTGTAAGTGGTGTCGTTGTTTTTGCACGTACTTCTAAAGCGGCAGAGAGAATGGCAAAGATCTTCCAGAATCATAAAGTGACAAAAAAATATATTGCTCTAGTGGGGAAAAAACCTCAATACGATGAGGATACAATGATTAACTGGATGAAGAAAGATCCAAAGAAAAACCGTTCACATGTTTATCAATCTGATAAAAAAGGTGGTAAATATGTAGAGACATACTATCAGTTATTAGGTAGAGTCGGTGATAATTACTGTTTAGAAGTAATTCCAAAAACAGGTCGTTCACATCAGATTCGTGCTCAATTAGGAAATATCGCTTCTCCTATTGTTGGTGATATGAAATACGGAGCTCCAAAAAGAATTATGCAAGGTAAATTAATTTTCCTACATGCTAGAGAATTGGAATTTGAACATCCTGTGAAAAAAGAGCCTGTACGTTTTACAGCTAAACTTCCAGATCACGATATTTGGAAAAACTTTACAGAAATGGCAGCTAGTATATAAGCTAGTTATTCACATACTATTAAAAACCTCTGTTTTTTCGATAATGAAAATACAGAGGTTTTTGTGTTTATATGGATTTATCCACATGAATGTTGATAAATTCAGTGATTATTTTACAATGTGAATAACTTTAATGTTTCACGTGGAAACATTGTTATAAGAATAAAGAAAAAGACTGGTAATTTGTGAATAACTATATTCACAGGCTTGAATTAAGCATTTATCAAATTTATTATCAGTGAATTATAATGTTGATAAACTTTTGATAAATCAAAATCTAAAAGTTATCCACATTTAAAGTGAATAATAATTTTGAGACATTCATTTCAACTCAAAAAAATAAAAGCCTTAGATATGCATTGAAAAACTTCAAGCTTATCTAAGGTTTTAGATTGTATATTAAACAGACTATAATTGTTTACTTTCCAATAGAAGTTGGATTACCATCTACTTTGATGTCTCCACTTCCTGAATTTTGTATGGTTAATTTACCATTACAATTTACATGAATATCTGATGAACCAGCATTTTTAATAGTGACATCTCCTGATACTAATTGCCCTGCATCTACATCTCCAGAACCTTCAGTGTCTATAGTTAAAGACTGCGTATTTCCATATAAATCAACTGTTCCGCTACCAGCGATTTCAACTGCAACTTCTGAAGTATTAATTTTTTGGATTTTAATATAACCAGAACCTTCAATACTGATATCAATTTGATTTTCTGCATGAGAGGCATCTTCAATAACAATTTCTCCACTTCCATCAATATCAAGATCTAGTTCATCGCCATTAGTATTTAAGTTATATACTAAAATATCACCACTACCATTTATTTCAACTTTTCTTAGTGTATTCACTGTTAAATGAAGTTCGAAATCATAGTTGTTGTAGTTTTTATCTAAACTAACTTCTAAAATACCATTGTGAACTTTGTAAGTAAGGTGATCCATGACCTCTTGCTGAGTTTCTATCACAACAGATTGCGTATTCCCTTCGTCAATGATGACATCTCCAGCTACATTGAATTCAATACCTTCAATCGTTTCATCAATCTTTAAATCAAACGCTTGTTGAGGAGAATTTCCTACATTTCTATCACAACTAGTGAATAAAACAATTGAACTAAAAAGGAATAAAATTAAGTTTTTCATAATCTATCTTTCGTTTATTTATCAAGTTTACATATACATGACACATAACTTTAGGTATACCCCTATTCAGAAATATATTTTTTTTAAAAAAATCTTATGAAACTTAACTTATTGAAAACTAAATATTTAAATGTGTATGACTTTTCATATTCTATTTATTATCATTGAATTTATTTTGATAAATAAAAAAATATTCACTTACTTTGAAGTACAAAGTACTTTTTATGAAAGAACAAGAATACATCAACGACTTAAAAGAAATCAGGGATATTATGAATCGTTCATCGCGATTTTTATCCTTGAGTGGACTCTCTGGAATTAGTGCAGGACTTTGTGCTTTAGTAGGAGCCTATTTTGCTTATGACATTTTATACAACATTGGATTGGATAGAGATGTTATCGGTCCAGGAAAAGTAAAAGCATTGGTAGGAACAGGTATTACTACCTTAATTGCAGCCTTGAGTTTTGCTTTTTATTTTACAAAAAGAGAAGCAGATAAAAGAGGTGAAAGTTTATGGGATTTACAAGCCAAAAGATTGATCATTAATTTGATGATACCTTTAGCAACTGGCGGTCTTTTGACACTTGCTTTAGTTCAAAAAGGATACATTGGATTAGCAGCTCCTATGACTTTGATATTTTATGGTTTAGCGTTAGTGAATGCAAGTAAATATAGTGTTTCAGAATTAAGAGGTCTTGGGATATTTGAAATAATTTTAGGACTTTTGGCAACTCAATTCATAGGCTATGGATTATGGTTTTGGACCTTTGGTTTTGGCTTTTTACATATCGCCTATGGCTTATACATGTATTTTAATGAACAAAAGTGAAAGATTTACTAAACGACTTAAATAAAGCATTTGAAAATAAAGTTCGATTGGGAATTATGGCTGCACTTGTTGTCAATGAGTATTTAGACTTTAATTCCCTCAAAGAACTTTTAGGCGTGACGGATGGTAACTTGGCAAGTCATTTAAAATCTTTAGAGAAAAATGAATTTGTGTTGGTTCGAAAGGAATTTTTAAACCGAAAACCCAATACAAAATACTCTGCTACAGATGCTGGAAGAATTGCTTTCAAAAAACATATTAAGGCTATAGAAAGCCTCTTAAAATAAAAATTTTATTCATTTACTTTGAAATTCAAAGTACTTTTAATCTATTAAAAAATGAAAATAATAAACAATTACATTTCAAGGTGGTGGTTGCCAATTCTTACTTTTAATATTGTTTTATTCTTTTACGTATTGGCGATGGAATTAAGTAATGATTTTTTAGTTACTGTGGGTACAGTATTGTTTTACACAAATTTAATTGGCTGTTTATCCGCAGCGGTGTATCAAATTGTAAAAGGAGAATGGTACTTTTCGGTTCCTCCTATTTTAGTAGCTATTTTTTTATTCTGTGTTCATACAGTTGTAGCCATTTTATCCCCTCCAGATTATTATGGTGTTCATAAAGAAATACCTACAGATATAAATTTTAATACACCCATGAACAGAACTCCATCATCATTGCAAGTGGAGAATGATCATTTTATCATCTCTAAATCATTTCAACCTGGTATTTACAATTATCATACGACTTATAAAGCAGATGAAGAAGGAGATTTATTTATCAAGGCTTATGAAATTACTGAGAATGATCCACTATCTACAGAAAAAATAAGAAAACGCTCTAATGCTCATATTTTTGATCTTTCTAATACAAATCATCATGGTGAATTTAGAATTTATGAAGGAAGTCCAGGAGATGAATATGGCAGTCGAATTGAATTATGGTTTCAACCGATCCAAGGAGAAGCCTATAAAATTTATGAAAGAAATTATATCGTGGAAGGTTGGCAGAGTCAAAGTTAAATTGAATAATTATGAAATATACACAACGAAAAACGTCTCTTTTTTATAATGATAAAAGAGTTACAAAAATTCAGAATATCCTCTCCATTTACTTATTAAGCAAACAAGTTTTTTCCTTTTGGAAATAACTAACTATTACAAAAAAATTTACAAATACACTTTGAATTTCAAAGTACTTTTAATGAAATAAAAATATGGAAGATCAAAACACAAAAACAGAGACAAAAAACTGGATGAAAAATACAGTTATGATTAAAATTGGTATTATCACAGTGCTTATGTTATTACTTTTAATTCCACTAGCAATGATCCAAGAGATTATTTTTGAGCGGGAGAAATTAAGTGAATCAGCTATTAATGATGTTTCTTCAAAATGGGCGAATCAGCAGGAAGTAAATGGTCCTATCCTTACAATTCCTTTATTATTTGAAAAGGAAGATAAAGAAGGAAATATCATAGAATATGAGCAAAATTGGTATGTATTACCTGAGACTTTGAATATAAAAGGAAAGGTTGCTCCAAAGCCATTAGAAAGAGGAATTTATGAAGTAATCGTTTATTCTTCCCAAATGAGACTAGATGGATCTTTTCATTTAAAAGAGCTTCCTGCATTGGCAAATTTAAAAGCAATTCAATACGATAAAGCCTTCCTAACTATTGGTATTAGCGATTTAAGAGGTATTAAAAATCAGATTAAACTGAAATGGCTAGACGCTACTTTGGGAGTTGAACCAGGTACTAGAATTCCAAATTTAATAGCAAGTGGAGTGACAATACCACTAAAACTAAAACATGAACAAAAGGAGTATGATTTTAATTTTGATTTAGATCTACAAGGCAGTCAAAATATCTCTTTTATACCAGTTGGAGCAACAACGAATGTTGATTTAGCTTCAGATTGGCAAGCACCAAAATTTGTAGGAAATTTTCTACCAGATTCAAGAGATGTCGGAGAAAATGGATTTAATGCAAAATGGAAAGTATTACAATTGAATAGAAATTTTCCTCAATCCTGGGTAGATAATGGCTCTAATTATGAGAAAAATATCAAAAGTACCGCTTTTGGTGTGGATCTGATTTTACCTATGGATGATTATAGAGCCTCAATGCGTTCCGCAAAATATGGAGCCATGACTATAGCTTTGACCTTTTTAATCTTCTTTTTAGTAGAAGTGATTAATAAAAAAAGAATACATCCATTGCAGTATGCCTTAGTCGGTATCGCTTTATGTCTATTCTATACTTTATTAGTTTCAATATCAGAACATAGTAGTTTTAATATAGCATTTAGTATTGCCACGGGAGCAATAGTGACACTTATATCTCTTTATTCTTTGACACTATTTAATAGCTGGAAGTTATCCTTACTTCTATTTACAATTCTACTAGGTCTTTACCTATTTTTATTTACGACACTTCAGATGGTTGACTACGCTTTATTGATGGGTAGTATCGGATTGACAGTAATATTGGCTGCCACTATGTACTACACCAGAAAAATTAACTGGTATAAACTAAACTTAGCAGCAAACTAATAACTCAAAGATCAGGTCGATTTTTCGATCTGATCTTATTTTTATATGTAAATACGCTTAACCAAATATTCAAATAAGTAAAATATATAATCTTAGATTACAAGTTAAAGTATCTACTCTTTGGTTTTCAGTATTTTATTGAATTATGATATTCTTTCACAATATATTTTTCCTAACAAGTAGAAGTCTTATTCATTTAGTTGAAGGTATTAAAAATATTGTATTTCAATATTTTTTAAGTGATTTAATATTCTGAATAATATCTATATAATTTAATGATTCACAGTATGTTTTAACTATCTTTGTATAAGATAAAAACTAAATTTGATTACATAAACTATCCATTTTTAAGCTTATTTTTCAATGGAAGTTTAAATAGGAAACCTCTATAATTTCATTTTTTTATTATTCGTTTGATATTAATCTATAACCCTTGAAAATAAAATATCATTTTTTAATCTTTAGTCACTGATTGTTAGATAAATACAATCAATACTTCTTCTAATATTTTGTTAATGGAATATTTACATTTAAAGTGCAATTTTGAAATATCTTACATTGATGAAGTGAGTATATTTGTTAATGCAATTATGTTAGTATTTCATCAAATGAATTGTCAAAATTAATAATGATACCTAGTTAAATATTATATTTTCTATTTTCAATCAATTTAGTGTTGTTCTAACTCTCTAAAAATAATAATGTTCAATTCATCAAAAATGATGTTATTATATTTGTGATTTCGAATGTTTAGTATTTGCTAGAACACATATACAGCTTTGCAATGAAAATTGTATTAAACCAAGAACTAACTAAATAATTACTTTATTCTAATATTCTTACATAAAAATTAGGAGGTTCTCTTTGAGAAGTACTCTTTTCGTAATACTTTAAAGTAATTATCAAAAAATACCAGTAAACACATGAAATCACTGACACCTTCTGAATTGACTACTGCTCAAATGCATGGTTACTTATTGAATGCTGTAGCTCCACGCCCTATTGCATTTGTGAGTACAGTAGATAAGAATGGAAAAGTAAATTTAAGTCCATATAGTTGCTTCAATTTCTTTGGTGCAAATCCTCCAATATTAGTTTTTTCTCCTACTCGAAGAGTTAGAGATAATACCGTAAAACATACATTAGAAAATATATTAGAGACAAAAGAATGCGTTGTCAACATTGTTCCCTATGAAATCGTAGAGCAGATGTCTTTGTCTTCAACTGAATATGATAAAGGAGTCAATGAGTTTGTAAAATCAGGTCTAACAGAAAGACCCTCTATGGATGTAAAACCTCCTCGTGTTATGGAATCGCCAGTACAATTTGAATGTAAATTACAACAGGTGATAGAAATGGGGCAAGAAGGAGGAGCAGGTAACTTAGTGATTTGTGAGGTTATAAAATTTCATGTTGATGAAAATATCTTAGACGCAAATGGTGGTATTGATGGAACAAAATTAGATTTAATGGGTCGAATGGGTGGTCATTATTATGTTAGAGCTAGTGGAAAAGCTTTGATGTCTATAACTAAACCATTAAGACAAAAAGGAATTGGAATTGATCAGTTACCACTTCACATTGTAGAAAGTGATATTTTGACAGGTAATCAACTCGCTAAATTAGCTAATGTAGAAGAAATACCTTCTCAGGAAGTATTAGATTCGATGGATGTTCCACAAATGGAATCTAGAGAGAATAATCATATGCTAGCTTCTAAACTATTGGATAAAGGAATGGTGATAGAGGCTTGGAAAGTGTTACTATCGTAAACAAAAAAGTCCCTTTCTTTTCAAATAAGAAAGGGACTTTAAGTATAGTATTTTGATTACTTCCAACCTTCATTTAAGAAGTCATGGAAAGTATCACCTCTTAGACCTAAACGAATAGTTTCTAAAGGAATAACTTCTTTTGGAGCAATATTACCTAGGTTTACGTTTGTACCAATTAATTTGATAAACCAAACTTGTTGTGCTTTTTGAGGAGCTTCCCAGATAATGTTTTCGTAAGGAATTTGAGTTAGAATTTCTTCTACTAAACCGGATCTAACTTCACCTGAAGAACGGAAAAGACCGACATTTCCACCTTCACGAGCTTCACCGATTACTTTCCAAGCACCAGCATCTAATTCTGCACGCATTAATTCGATCCATTTGTAAGGAGGAATAATTTTTTCAGCATCTTTAGAACCAACTTCAGAAAGTACAGTTGTGCGTTGAGACAATTTGTTAATGTACTCACATTTTACATCGTGAGCCATATCCATTGAACCGTCAGAAACTTCAGCGAAGTCTAAGTTGAATTTATCTAAAACTCTTAGATAATCTTCGAATTGGTTACGGATAACAAAAGCTTCAAATAAAGTACCTCCTAAGTATACATTAATACCAGCTTCTTTATATAAATTGATTTTATCTTGAAGCTGAGGAGTTACATAAGAAGTAGCCCATCCTAACTTTACTATATCAATGTAATCACCTGAAGTGGATAATACATCTTCTACTTCACGTAAAGACATACCTTTATCCATTGCCATCGTCAAACCTTTATTTCTTGGCTTAACACTTCTTTCAGGTAGATTATTTAATTCGTAATTCATTCTCGGACGATTTGTTTTGTAAAAACCGACTTTAATTATGCCGATACATTCTTTGTCTCCTGTTTTATTAAAATAGAACTATTTGAGACGGTGCGCAATTTCGTAAAAGTGAATCGGTTATGTAGTATATTTTTGTTAAAAAATTAAAATATTAATGCTAATTAGCATTTACCTACTCTTAAAGGCTAAAATCGCAGATTCTAATACTTTCTTCACTGTATTATTTGGAATAAAATCTATCAGTTCTGTATGAGCATCATAGTTTAACTTTAAACCTTTCTCAATATATTTATAAGCTTCATTTAAATTTCCACCTAACATATAATATCCTGCTAATCTATAATTTATAATATAGCTCTCTTCTAAATGCTCTAGAGATTTAATTAAAACTTTAATTGCTTCTTCTATTTCATTCTCTTCATAATATACCATCGACCATTCTACCCAAATAGAAGCTTTGTGAGGATTAATTCTACAAGTTTCTTCATACGCTTCTAATCCAGCATTGAGATTTCCCAATGATGTTTCAGCTTTAGCTAAAGAATACCAATATTCATCATAGAATTTATTGAGCTTGACAGCTTTGTTTAAATAGTGCGTAGCTTGAAGAAAATTACCTAAAAGTCGATGGTTTTCACCAATACCAAACCAAGCTTCATCATAATTTTCATCTACTTCAATTGCTTTCTTAAAATAACGAATACCTACATTGTAATCATTCATTAATTCAGCAGAAGCACCTAAGTGGCAATACAGTTCGGCAGTTGGATTTTCAGTATGCTGTAAGGTGGTAAGATAAGCTCTAAATGCTTCTGGAAATTGCTTTTTATTCATGAAGCAATGACCAATTTGCATATAAGCACTATCAAAAGTTTCATCAATTAAAGTAGCATATTCAAAAGCTTGTAAGGCTTCATCATAATCCTTTGTTTGACTATAAAAAATACCAATGTTATACCAAGCATCGATGTTGTATGGATCTTCATCAACAAAAGCTTGAAGAAAGTCTTTAATATCTTCTTGTTTGCCTAATTGAATACCGCAATCTACAAGTTCATAGATAGTGTCTTCATGAGACATATCACTTTCAATGGAGTTTTTGAAGGCTAAAATTGCGTTTTCAAAATCATTGATTGACTGTAAAGTGATACCAATATTATAGTAAATATCAGAAGGATTATCAGCAAAAGGCAAGGCTATTTCAAAGCTTTTAATTGCTTCCTTTACTTCGCCTACTATTGAATGTAAAGACCCTTTATGAAATAGTACATTAAAATCAGTTGGTGCTATTTGTACAGCTTCATTGATGATTTGGAATGCTTTGGTGTAGTTACCTGAAAATGCTAAAATTCTAGCATGAAAAACCTTTACACTACTAGAAAATGGATATACTTTTTCAGCTACCTCACAGGCTTTTAAAGCTTGAGGTATTTTAAAATTTATAAAATAAAATTCGATGATATCTTCAAAGGTACTTAAATCGAAAAACTCAATCCTTCCCTCCTTTTCCATCAATTCGAACTTTTCAATGGCACTTTGTAGATTATCGTTGGGCATTGTGAAGTTTCTATAGTGAGTTCTACACAATATCGTCATTTTCTAAATGTGATAATGTTAATAGATACCTTATTATGTGAATTGTATTTAAGTGATTGGGTTAACTTTTAGCTGATTTTACCCACTGCATTGTCTCTTTTAAGGAATGGAAATGAATTCCAAGAGAATCAATAGCTTTGTTATTTTGATACTGATAGGTTGAGAATAAAGTATTAATGAGTTCTCTTGTAAAAGAATTTTTTTTCTGATCGAATAATGATAAAACCTTTTTTAAGTAATAAAGCTTCATCACAGTTGACTTTGAAATACTTTTCGAAGGAGGCGTTACATTTAAGTTTTCACTTATAACAGTTAGTGCTTCTTTAAAAGGTATACTAGAAGCATTTAAAATAAAACGTTCACCTGTAATATCAGAAGTTAGAGCATTGATAACAGCTTGAGATACATCTCTAACATCTACAGAACTAAACAAACCACTAGGGTAATACTTTACTCCTTTTTGTATATAATTTAATATTGTTAGACTACTTCTCTTAAAGTTACCTACGCCAAAAATGACAGAAGGGTTTAGAATTACCATATCTAGTCCTTCTCGATAACCTCTCCAAACTTCTTGTTCGGCGTTATATTTTGAGATGGCATATTGAGACATGCCTTTCTCTCCAGTCCATTTTGAATTTTCATTAATAATGTCACCATATTCAGGAATACCTAAAGCGGCGATAGAGCTTATGAAGATAAACTTTTTGATATTTGCTTGAAGAGCAATATTTACAAGATTGGCAGTTCCTTCTACATTAGTTGCACGAAGTTCTTCACGTGAAGAATTAAAGGAAACAATAGATGCTGCATGTACGATATATTCAACATTCTCTAAGATTTCTAATAGGTTACTAGGGTCTAAAAGATGAATATCTACCCACTGGATATTATTATCTTCATCTTGAAGAAAGGATTTGTCATTATGAATACCATTCATGGCTACAACATGAGCATTTTCTTTTAATAAATGCTGAATGATATATCCTCCCACAAAACCGGTTCCTCCGGTTACAAAAACTTTTTTCCCTTGTAGTGACAAACTAGTATCCTTTAAACTTGATAATTATGATGCAGAAATCTGATTATTTTTTAGGTCACCTCCTAAAGATTTGAAATAATAAGAAGAATTACGAACTCTTTTAAGTCTTTCTAAATGTTTAGGTTTATGACAATCAGTGCCAATGAAGTCAACTAATCCTTCATCAATTAATCTTTCTGCAATGTCTTTTGATTTTGAAGAATAATGTCCAATTAATGATAGTGCATTTACTTGTAACATTGCTCCAAGATCTTTCCATCTTTTTATTTCCTCAAAGTTATCGAAAACATAAGTGTACCTTTCAGGGTGAGCTATTACTGGTTGATAACCTTGGTTTATCGCCATGAAGATTACTTCTTCAATAAATAAACAAGGATTAATAAAAGAGGTTTCGATTAAAAGATAATTTTCGCCAAAAGTTAGGAATGGTTTTTCATTTCTAATATTCATTAAAAAACCATCATCCAAATAATATTCAGCAGCAAAATCTACTTTAATATCTAAATTTTCTTCTTTTATTGCTTCTTGAACAAGATTTACTTTTTCTTGAATTCCTTCAGGTGTATTTCTATAGAAATCACTCATGATATGAGGAGTTCCAATGATGTGACGGTAACCTAGATCATAAAGACCTCTTATGATTTCCATAGATTCCTCTAAAGAAGCAGCACCATCATCTAATTCAGGTAAAAAATGGGCGTGCATATCGACGGTTACTTCTGGCCCTAAAGGTGCAGAAATGACTTCTTTTACTTCTTTTTTCTTATTACCTGAAAATAATTTTGATAGCCAACCCATACTATTGATTACATATAGAAATTTACGAAAGGCAAAATTACAAAAGAGATTTTATTATAAAAGCCCATTTAAATCATGCTTTAAGAAGTATTATTATTTTTTCTTCTTTTGGAAAATTTTCTGCCACCAAGATTTTTTATCTATATCAAAATAAGCTGCATCTCCTTCATTCAGATCTGACTCATACCCATACGTATATCCATAACCAAATCCACCAGCACTATATGACATAGTACCGTATCCGTATCCATATCCACCATAACTTCTTCTATCAGGAACAGAGTTAAGAATTAGAGATATATTTTTGAATTTACCTGATTTATATAGGTTGTCAGCATTATCAATAAAGTTTACCTTAGAATAATCAGCTCTGATCACATAAATCGGATTTGTAACATGTTGCATGATAATCATACCATCTGTTACTAGTCCAATTGGAGGAGAATCAAGAACAACCACATCATATTCATTTTTTAATTGAGCCAAGAATTTATCAAAATTATTGGACATTACGAGCTCTGATGGGTTTGGAGGAATTGGTCCTGCACTGATATATTTTAGATTTTCAACTTCAGTATCTTGAAGACATTCCTGAATTGATTTTTGACCTGTTAAGATAGAAGAAGCACCACTAAAGTTGTTACCACCAAATGCTAAATGAACTTTAGGTTTTCTTAAATCAAGATCGACCATGACAACTTTTTGATCTGACATAGCGATAATACCCGCTAAGTTGGAGCCAATAAAAGTTTTACCTTCCCCACTAATTGTAGAAGTTACAGAAATAACTTTAGTTTTATCTTCTGATTCAGTATCTGAAATCATGAAGTTGAGGTTTGTTCTCACAGAACGAAATGCCTCACTCATCGTTGACTTAGGATCACTAGATACTACCAATTTAGATACAGACATTTCTTCCTTATTGTATTGAGGAATTAAGCCTAAAATTGGCATTTTTGTTCTTCTTTCTAAATGTTTTAACCCACTAATTTTATCCATTCTTACATATACAATAAGAATAAGAATTACAGATAAGAAAACACCAATAGCGACACCAATAGCATACGCTATCATTGTTTTGGGAGTGATTGGAGTTTTGCTAGCATAAGGAGAATTAATGACAGCAGAACTTTCAATTGTACTAGCCTGAGCCATACTTACCTCAATCATTTTATTGGTAAGAAGGTCAAAGATATTGGTATAGATTTCTACCCTTTTTTCAATTTTCTTGAGATCAGGATCACCTCCTATATTTTGATAAAATACTCGTTTTAATTTTGAAATTTCTGATTCTAGCTCATCAATATTTTCAGTTTGAAATTCTTCAGCAAATTTGATTGATTCAGCAACTTCATACCTTAGTTTTTTATACAAAACAAGTTTAGCATTCGAAGCAATTGTTTGTTCTGTATAAGAGTTTTTTACTCGATCTGCTTGCGTTTCTAGTTTTGCTAATTCATCTAAACTAGAAACAATAGCTCCGTCAGTTAAAATAGTAGCATAAGCTTGAATGTATACAATACTACTATCAGCTTCTAAAAACTCACGTAGTTTTTGATATTTCTTTCTTTCACTTTTAAGTTCACTCAAAGATTTTTCTAATTCCTGAATATGACCTACTATAGGAGTAGCATCCATATATGATGAAATATCTTTGTTGTAACTTATATCCCTAAGTTTTTGCTCTTGTAAGTCTAATGAATCTCGAGTAAGATCTACTTGATTGTATAAATAATCTAAAGCACGCTCATACACTAATGCTTTTCCTTCTCTGGATATTTGACTGTAAGCTAAATTGATTGCTTTTAATACAGAAATTGCTTTTTCCCTATTGGCAGCTGTAAATGAAATTTGAATTGTATTTGCCTTCGGATCAAAAATTAAAACACTAATATTTTTTTTCAAAAATGTGACCTGTGCAGCTCTTGAATGAACTTGAAAAGAGTATGTATTATTATTAATTACTTTAGAGTTAGGGGTAATTATAATATTCTCACCTTCAAGTTTCAATGGTTTATTTGCTAATCCATCAATACTAAATTCTTGATTGTTTTTTAAATAGGAAATAGTGAATTTTTCACCGTTTTCTGAAAAATTTATTGAGTATGAAGTATTTTCTAGAATAAATTTTTGAGAATCAAGAAATGAAATTGAAAATGGTATTTCCTCACCAAATAGTTCAGAATCTCTAACATCTCCAACAGAAAAATAAGAAATACTTAAATCTATTAAAGAATCTAATACTCTATCATAAGTAACACCTGAAGTAATAAGTGCCATTTCACTTTCAAGTTTTCCATCATTTAGTGAGCTACTCATTATTCCGAATTTTTCTGCGAAATCTTGAGAGCTTGAAGTAAGTTTGATTTGATTAATTGTATTAGCTTGATAAATTCTTGGTGTCCATCTTAAGTAAAGAAAAGAGCAAAGTGTAGTTAAAGAAACTAATACTATAACCCAAATAATATTTTTCTTAACAACGTATTCTAGTTTGTCAAAATCAAGACTATCTGTAATATTTCCACCTTCGCTTTCGAAGTCGTCAAATTCTTTTTCGAAATCAGTCATTTAAAGACGATTAATTATGATGTGAAATTAATTTCCTGTAGAGATTTGTTCAATAAGTAAGTAAAGTGAAACTACACTTGAGATTACACTTACTATCAACGTCAGATCTTGTAGGTTTCTAGTATCAGATTTCCTACGAGGTTCAATATAGATGATATCATTGGGCATGACATTTAAGTTTGCCTTTGCCAAACCTTGAATTGTGCTTAAATCTATCAATTGAACAGCAGGTTTATTTAAACCATAAACTGGATCTGGACGAATTAACCTTATATTGGTAGCCATGATATCATTCTGAATGGCAATATTTCCATTATTCTTAACTTGTTGACCATTCATTGAAGCTTGAGCAATAATATCAAGAACTGTCATATGTTCAGATCTCAATGGAATAATTTCAGAACCTGTAGCTCCCATAATCGTTACCTTTTTATTTATATAATTTGTAGCAACATATGGGTCTAAATAAAAAGCACTGTATTTTTCAGCTAGAAGATTATTAGCTTCATATAATGTTAGACCTACAAGGTTAATGTCTCCAATTAGAGGTAAGAAAACAAGACTATCAGATCTAACTAAATAATTTCTAGGTTCACCGTTGTTTTCACGAATATCCATATTCATGGCACTGTTGGGATTTTCTAATGAATTAATGTTATTTCCATTATTAAGATTAGAACCTCCATTGTTTAACCTACCTAATTGCTCAGGTTGTAGGTAATCACCATTAGGATCGACTATAAGTTCACCATCATTGGTAAATACAGACATAACTATCCTATCATCTACATCAATAACATAGTTTGTTAAAGCAGATTGCTGAGCGTCTTCGAAGACATTTTCATTAATACTAGTATCTGTTTTAAAAAGTATACTTTTTCGTATAGAACAAGATGAAAAATTAATTAGAACTATTAGTGCTAATAAAAATCGAGAATGTTTTATAAGAATAATATTATTACAGTGTTTCATGTTTAAGTAACATAGGTTAGCTTACTTTAAGAAAAAATATTCAATAGAATAAGCTTAAAAAAATAGGCCATAAAGCCTAAGGGTTCTTCTAGAATATAAAAGTATAAAAAAAAGACCCACTCTCAGAATAAATTTTCAAAGAGTGGGCCAAAAAGTATAAAAATATTGTATTATTTTTTGAAAGACTTTACTCCTTCGTCTAAGAATTGAATAAAGTTCTCAACATTTAAGTCATATGCCTTTGCAGGAATCATTAATTCACCTGTTTCATCCAATAAACAATAATAAGGTTGAGCGTTACTATTGAATTTTGTGATTTGGAAATCAAAGTTTTTTGCACCGATTGTTTTCTTAATGTTTCCATCAAAAGAAGAAGTTACCCACTCTGATTCTGGAAGTTTTGTGGGATCATCTACATATAATGCTAAAATGATATAATCTTCTCTTAGACGTTTTAATACTCTTTGATCAGACCATACATTATCTTCCATTTTTCTACAATTTGCACATCCATGACCTGTAAAGTCTAGGAAAATGGGCTTACCGAATTTTTTTGAAGCTTCTATAGCTTGATCATAATCAAAATATCCTTTTAACCCATGAGGTAAATGGAAGATCTCACCATATTTGATAGGGTATAACATATCTTGTTGTTCACCTCCTGTTATTGAAGCATTAGCAACTTCATCACGGATCATAGATTTAATATCAAATGTATGATTTGTTTGTGGAGGCAAAATACCTGATAACATTTTTAAAGGAGCACCAAATAAGCCCGGTATTAAATAAATGACAAAAGCAAAAACTACTGTTGCTAGAATCATTCTAGGAGGGCTAATTGTATCTACTGGTGAATCATGAGGAAGACGGATTTTTCCTAAAAGGTATAATCCTAACATCATAGTGATAGCAATCCAAATTGCCACCATAATATCTTTATCTAAAATACCCCAATGATATACTAAATCTACTGTTGATAAGAATTTAAAAGCTAAGGCCAACTCTACAAAACCTAAAACTACTTTTACTGAGTTTAACCAACCACCAGATTTTGGTAGATTTTTCATTAAACCAGGGAAAAGAGCAAACAGAGTAAACGGTAAAGCAAATGCTGATGCAAAAGCAATCATACCAAAGATTGGTTTTACATATGCACCACCAACTGATTCAATTAAAATAGTACCTACGATAGGACCTGTACATGAGAATGAAACAAGAACTAATGTAAATGCCATAAAGAAAACTGCACCTAATCCTCCTTTATCAGATTGTTTATCCATTTTATTTACCAATGAACTTGGTAATGTAATTTCAAACATGCCAAAGAAAGACATTGCAAAAACAATGAATATTGTAAAGAATAATATATTTGGTAACCAGTGTGTTGAAATTGCATTTGCAACACTTGGGTCTCCAGCTAAAGGTGCTAATACGGCTCCAAAGAAACCGTAGATTCCTACAATAGAAAATCCATAAATAAATGCTTTTGACTTACCTCCACTTTGATTTGTGAAAAATGACACTGTAAGAGGAATCATTGGAAATACACATGGAGTGAAAATCGCAGTCAAACCAAAAATGAAAGCTGATAACATAAAACCAAATAGGCTTTCTTCAGTATCTTGACCACTTGAAGAAACTGCTTTGATCTCACCATTATTTGCCTTTTTTACTTCTTCAATAACTTCCGTTTTCTTTACTTCTTTTGATGCAGCTTGTGCTTTTCCAAAAGTAAAACTCTTTTCTAAAGGGATACACTGACCACTTTCATCAGAACAACTTTGGCCAGATATAGTAGTTTCTATAGTAAAAGGAACCTCTAATATTTTTAATTTTTGAGTAAACTCACCATGTTTCTTGAAATAAGTAATTTCACCTTCCCACAATTCATCATATTTTTTCTTTGGATGAATAGGAGTGAAATCTCCAGCAATTTCAAAAGTCTTATTTTCACCATATTTTACAGAAGTTAATATTGGACCTAAATCAGGATCAAAGTCCGACGAATAGAGATACCATCCATCTTTAATTTCTGCATGATAAGTAATTGTAATAATGTCGCCTTTTTTGGGAGAGTTGTTTGATAGTTCAGCACTCCAAGTGACAGGGTTAATAAGTTGCGCATTTGCAGTAGTAATAATTCCCAAGAGGAAAATACTAACAATACAAAGTGATCGATAAATTGTGTTCATGTTACTAAAAAAGTTTTTCTTAGATAGTTTCTTCTCTTAATACAGAGCGGAATTGACTTACTTTTTCGCCAAACTTCTGTTTTAGTTGTGTGTGAAGTTCAACTTCGTGATTTCTCATAAATCTGTCAGCAGCTGATAAATTTTCAACGTCAAGCATTAAAGCAAAATTAGATCCTTTCGCTTCAGTTTTCTCAGAAAGTAATTTCATCAGTTTATGGCTTTTAAAGCACTCTGTTTTAATTATCTCTGGAATAAAAAATGTTTTCATCCATTCTTTCCATGCACCTAGTACATCATCATCAACATGAAAAGAAATATTATATATAATCATGGTATTTAATATTTTTCGCAAAATAATGACTGTAAGTAAAAGGTGCTATTATTAATTTCTTTTTCTTTCAAGAATTAGTCGAAAAAGTAGATTAATAACCTAGATGCAAAGATTCATATAGTTGAATATTAATTAGTCGTTCATTCTTCCCCCTTAGTTGTTTAAAATTCCCTTTAATCATAACATAAATAAATACGTAGTTATATAGCTTGTTTGATAATCATTCATAATACTATATAAAATTTATGAATTAATATTTTTAATAAACTGGTTATTAGTCTAATGAATAACGTATTTATTTATGTTCTTATTCTTTTTAATGAAATAAACTAGATTAAATACTTATGTATGAATTTCTGATTTTATATAAAAAATGAAGTAGGGTAAATAGTAAAAATAGGATTTAATTGGAACTTTTAAGGGAGAAAATGGATTAAAAAGACAAGTAATATTCTAATTCAAAAAGTTTCGAAAAAAGCGTTTTCGATAATAATTGGAAATTTTAATGCAGATTTAGAATTCAAATTACAGTTCTTACATGGGAACTAAAACGGTAACCTTATTTAAGCGTTATGGTTATGAATTATGAAACCTAATTTTATTAAACCCTACGGAAGTATTCCCCTTCTGAAGCAGAATGTTTGGGAAGAAATTAAGACCTTTGCTACCGAAGAGTATCAACAGGTCGCGGTGATACAATCTTTTTGTAAAGATTTTGTCAACCTTATCAATAAAGCAAGAGGTGCTGTAACTGAAAATAAGCCTTTGCAATTATTCCAGTCAATTCATACTCTCAAAGGTATTGCTGGAACTTTAGGAGCTGCGAGATTACAGTTTTTAACTAAAAAAGCAGAAGAGATGAGTCTAATTGATAATGATTTGATTGATGAAATTGAACATTGCGGATGGGCTTCATTAGAAGAGATGCGTAACAATTGTGGATAAAGAAAATTTAAAAGAGAAATATTCGAAACTTATTAAGGAAGAAGCTTATCGACTTGGCTTCTCTGAATGTGGTATTGCTAAAGCTGGTTTTTTAGAAGAGGAAGCTGATCCTTTAGAAAAATGGCTTCAAAATGGAATGCATGGTGAAATGGGTTACATGGCTAATCACTTTGATAAAAGATTAGATCCTACCAAACTTGTAGAAGGTGCCAAATCTGTTGTGATGTTATCTTATAACTATTTTCCAGAAAAGGATTTAGGAACTGATGGGAATTACAAGATCGCTAAATATGCTTACGGTGAAGATTATCATTATGTAATAAAAAGAAAGCTCAAAGATTTAATAAAATTCATCAATGCAGAAATTGGAGAAGTAGAAGGGAGAGTATTTGTAGACTCTGCACCTGTAATGGAAAGAGCTTGGGCAAAAAAAGCAGGCTTAGGTTGGGTTGGAAAACATAGTTTACTTTTGAATAGATCAATGGGTAGCTTTTTCTTTTTAGCTGAACTGATTATTGATTTAGAATTAAAAGAAGATGCACCAATTAAAGACTATTGTGGTACTTGTACTAGATGTATAGATGCTTGTCCAACGGATGCAATCCCAGAAAAAGGAATTGTTGACGGTAGTAAATGTATTTCTTATCTCACTATTGAACTTAAAGAACAAATTCCTCAAGAGTTTAAAGGAAAAATGGAAGACTGGATTTTTGGATGTGATATCTGTCAAGATGTTTGTCCATGGAATCGTTTTTCAAAACCTCATCAAACAGATGAATTTTTACCTCATGAAAAACTAGGTGAAATGTACAAAGCAGACTGGGAAGAAATTACAGAAGATGTTTTTAAAGAAATTTTTAGAAAGTCTGCTGTGAAGAGAACTAAACTGGATGGGCTTAAAAGGAATATAGCTTTTGCAAAAAAAAAGTGATTACCTTCTAGTTTAGGTAACCACTTTATCAATATTTTTATATAAAGTATGTATGTTTTTCTTTAGCCAACTAATGCATAAGAATTAAGATGTTTATTGCATTCGTTTTGGATTGTGAAAGCATACTTTGGAAAGTTTATTTTTCCCCACGATCGTAAAGACAGTACTTCATTGATCGAAAGAATTCCCAAAGACTTGCGTAACTCTTTTAAAAATAAGTGACGGTCAAATGACACTTTCTTGAGAATTACTTTTGAATATTCAAGCATGATCGGGTATGTTTTACTTGGTTGTCTTGTAAATTAAAAATTTAATTTTCTGATCAATTAATTTGATTAATGCTATTTGTTGTAACGCTAATATAGTGTAAATGTTACATTTTTAAGAAGAAAAATTCTTTTTTTTTATTTTTTTCACAACTTTTCTTCCGACTAATTATAGATATTTACGGTATGAAAAGATTACCATTGAAATTTTTTACATTGACTCGTTTATTACAATCCTTTGGATTTCTATTGTTCTGTTCGTTTGCACTATCTATTCCTGCTTTTTCTCAACAGGTTAGCATTACAATAGGTCGAACAGAAATTGGACAAAATGAAAATTTTGAAATTACATTGACCGTTAAGAATGGTCGATTGACAAAATATTCTGAATTTCCCAATATTGAGGGCTTTCGAAAAGGTAGACCTTCTACCTCCAGCCAGACTTCGATTATAAATGGCCAAGTTTCTACACAGCAGAGTGTTTCTCAGATGTACTCTCCTATGAAACAAGGTGTATTTAAATTAGCCCCATTTTCTATGACTGTTAATGGAAAGACAGTGAAAAATGGCGGTGCAGATATAAAAGTAGGTCCTGCAGTTCAACGACAAACTTACGATCCTTTTGCTGATTTTTGGGGTGGAGGTTCATCACGAAATCAACAAAGTCAACAATTTGTAAATGTTGAAGCAGATGCTTTCTTCTCAGTAAGTACAGATAAAAAATCAGTTTATAGAGGTGAAGGATTTAAAATGGATATTTCATTTTTTGTCGCTGTGACAAATAGAGCTGAAATGGATTTCTATAAATTAGATGAACAAGTTTCTGAAATATTGAAGAAAGTCAAACCCAAAAATTGTTGGGAAGAAAACTTTAATATAGAGTCAGTTCATTCTGAATATATTACACTTAATGGTAAATCTTATCGTCAATACAAGATCTATGAGGCGATGTTCTACCCTTTGAATACTGAAGATATTGTCATTCAACCTACAGAGTTGCAAATGATAAAATATCAAGTAGCACAAAGACAATCTTTCTTTGGTAGAAATAGAAAAGAAGATATCGAGGTGTTCAAATCTAGAGGTAGAACGATTAAAGTGAAACCATTACCAGAAAGTCAATTCAAAAGTGTAGCAAGTGTTGGAAATTATAGATTAAAGCAAAACTTAAGCGAAACAGAGATTAAGACTGGAGAAAGCATTACACTTGATTTTAAAATTGAAGGTATTGGTAATATTTCTTCTATTAGAGAGCCTGATTTAGTAGAATCTGAAGATTTATTATTTTACCCACCAAGTGTTTCTCAAAATATTAAAAGAGCAAATGGCAAAGTAGTGGGTTCTAAAGAGTTTGTCTATTATATTGAACCTCAAGAGCCAGGTACATACCAGCTTAAAGACTTTATTAGTCTAACAATATTTAATCCTCAAACTTCAGAATATAAAACCTTATACCCTGAGGGTACAATTACAGTAACGGGTAAAAGTTTAAGAGACGCAAAGATTTCTAAAACGGATTTAGGTTCGTTTTACGATGCAATGAAATTTGCTGATAACACTTTAGTTGCAGTGGATGACACATCAATTCTTCAAATCATTTTGAATGTATTTGTGGTTATTGCTCTTATTCTAACAGGTGTTCTTATTTTTAAGAAGTTCTAATTATTGATCATTATGAAAAGAACTTATGTTCTAAATCTTCTAAAAGTAATTTTAGTGTCAATCTCTTTTCTCTCATGTGAAAGGTATGTGGATACAACTCCTCCTGTGATTGAAAATTTCTATATCAATGGAAATGATGGAAGTGGTTCGGAACCTGAAATTGATACCTTAAGTACTGAGTTGGAAATAAGATCGTATTTGACTGATGATAATAATTTACTTTCTTATTCGATCACTTTTGAGCCCAAAGAGGTCATTACGTCAGGTTTGAGAGTACCAGCATTTTTGGATCAAGTAGACACTTTTCCAATTGCAGGAGCACAGACAGAAATTTATAAAATACTGAAAATTGCTACCGCACCTGATTCTGAAGGGTCTTATGTTGCGGCAACTGGAGATTATGAAATTCATTTAGATGCAAAAGATGTAGGGCTTAATGAAGCAGATAGGGCTACTATTGCAATGGAATTCAGAAATTATGCTCCTTTTTTCAAGTTTGATGACAATATCTTAGAGGATACTATAGAATTTAATAAAGGAGTAACGCTTCCGATTAACTATGTATTGGATGACTTAGATGATAATATTAATGCATTAACTATGCAGATGTATGAAATCGTTGAAGATCCTTCAGCAGTTGAGGATGAAGAAAGTGATGGTAATATCATTCACATTTTCCCTGTAGACGTTCCTACTCCAGGGAATAACCCCTTTGATTATAATGAATCTTATGTCTTTGCTGATACAGGAACTTATGAATTAAGAATCAAAGCGAATGATCAAAGAAGAAATGAGACAAACGCCATTATTGTTATTAAAGTAACTGAGTAAATCAATATTGGTATCAGCATAAATAAAAAAGCCTCACAGAATATTTTAAATTTTGTGAGGCTTTTTCATTAGTCGTTTTTATATCCAAACATTTTGAGACTCTTGTCATTCTTTCTCCAATCAGCATCTACCTTAACGTGAGTTTCAAGGAAGACTTTCTTTTGGATGAATTTTTCAAGTTCTTTTCTAGAGTCAGCCCCAACATGTTTGAGCTTGATTCCTCCTTTGCCAATGATAATTCCTTTTTGACTTTCTCTTTCTACCATAATTGTAGCTCTAATCTTTATGATATCATCACTTTCTTTATAGCTATCTACAATTACTTCACATGAGTAAGGCACTTCTTCTTTATAGTGCATAAAGATTTTTTCACGAATAATTTCAGAGACAAAGAAACGCATTGGCTTATCTGTCAATTCTTCTTTATCATAAAAAGCATCGTGCTCAGGAAGAAGATTTAATATTTCGTCTAAAATAGCAGGAACATTAAAACCATGTAATGCTGAAACTGGCATAATCACCTTAGGATTCAATTTTTCTTGCCAGTATTGTACTTTCTTCAAAACATCATCTTGTTTTGCTTGATCAATTTTGTTGATAATGACAATAATTGGAGCTTTTGTTTTCTCCAATTTAATCAAGGCGTCTTTCTCTTTGAATGTTTCAAAAATATCTGTTACAAACAAAACGACATCAGCATCATTAAGTGAATTATCCACAAAATCCATCATCGATTCATGGAGTTCATATTTAGGATTAATAATACCAGGAGTATCTGAATAAACAATCTGATAATCCTCTGTACTCATAATTCCCATAATACGGTGACGAGTAGTTTGAGCTTTGCTCGTGATAATAGAAAGACGCTCTCCTACCAACGCATTCATCAATGTAGATTTACCCACATTAGGTTTACCTACAATACTCACAAAACCCGCTTTGTGTTTTTTCCCTTCACTCATAATAATGTTCTACTAATTTATATATGTTTTATGCTTATGACCTAATTAGACTCCTACAGACCTTTTGAAATGTGCCATTCCAAAATAGATACAACTGTAAGGAAGTTCTCCTTTAAAATAATCAAAAATAGCTTTAACACCTTGATTTACACCTACATTTCTAATGGCTTCAGCCACAGCTTCTATCTGATCTCCATTTATAAATTGGAATATATCAATGTTATATCCCATTTCATATAGTGTCGCAAGATGGTTTAAGATACTTTCATCTCGAAGCTTTCTTTCTTGTCCGATTTGATGTATCGAATATCCTTTTTGATATAATTCGTATGTCAAAAGTGGTGAACTACCTTTAATTTTATAGCCTTCCTTAGTTTTTGTTATGACAAAATGAACAATAGCACCAATAAATTGATTACCATATTTCTTTAACTTCATCTCACCAACACCTGATACTTTCATCATATCATGTACTGATATAGGAATTTTTTCACCCATATCTGTTAGTGTAGCATCACTAAATACCATGTAAGGTGGAATACCTTCCTTATCTGCTAATTGTTTACGAAGCACACGAAGTGTTTCAAATAAATCACGTTTCAATTCTTCTTTAGCAGTAACTTTCTTCGTTGGTGCCTTTGTAGAAGGTGTTTCTTTGAATTGAGAAAGTTTGGCAAAATTGACAGGGAATTTACCCATTAGCACATTTTGACCTGCTTTACTTACTCTAAAAGTATTATGATGATCATATGCGATTTCAACTAAGCCAAGATTAAGCATTTGTTGAATATATAATTGCCAATGATCATAAGATATATCTTTACCAACTCCGTAAGTTTTGAGTTGATCAAAACCCAGGTTAATTAAATCAATTCTTCTGGATCCTCTCAAGATATCAATCAACATACCTGCGGAAAGGGTTTTATTCATTTCTCTATTTGCTCGAATAATAGCAGACATTGCTTTTTGAGCGATAACAGTACCATCAAATAATTCAGGAGGATTTCTACAAACATCACAGTTGCCGCAGTCTTTTTCTAACGTTTCACCAAAGTAACTTAATAGAATTCTTCGTCGGCAAGTACGTGTTTCAGCATATTGTTGCATCCTTTCCAACTTAGACAGCTGTAATTGAGATTGACCGCTATCTCCTACCATTTCTCTCAATTGCATTACATCAGCAAAAGTGTAGAATAATAGTGTATCAGAAGCTAAACCATCTCTACCTGCACGACCAATTTCTTGGTAATAACCCTCCATGTTTTTAGGTAGGTTATAATGTATGACCCAGCGAACATTGGGTTTGTCGATACCCATACCAAAGGCAATTGTTGCACAGATTATTGGAATATCATCTTTAATAAACCCTTCTTGTACCCTTGCTCTTTCGTGCGACGGCATTCCAGCATGATAGTACAAAGCATTATGCCCAGCTTTTCGAAGTTTAGTCGCTAAACTTTCAGTATTCTTTCGCGAAAGACAATAAATGATACCTGATTGATTGGGACGTTCTGCCAAGAAATGAAGTATTTTCTCAATTCTTTTCTGCCCTGCTTCCACCCTAAGGCTCAAATTAGATCTATCGAAAGAAGAAATAAACATTCTAGGATTGTTCATTCCGAGCTGTTTTGCGATATCATTACGAGTAGCTTTATCAGCAGTAGCTGTAAGTGCAATAAATGAAATATCAGGAAAATGCTGACGAAGAGAAATAAGTTGAGTATACTCTTGTCTAAAATCATGTCCCCATTGTGAAATACAGTGTGCTTCATCAATGGCAATGAAGCTTACATAAATTCTTGTTAGAAAATCTAAGAAATGGGGTGTTAGTAGTTTTTCAGGAGAAACATACAGTAGTTTTAATCTGTTGTGAAGTAAGTCTTCCTCTATCTCTCTTATCTCAGTATATGATAAAGTACTGTTGATATAAGCGGCAGGGACACCGTTTGCTTTAAGTCCTTCTACCTGATCTTTCATCAAGGCAATCAAAGGCGAAATAACAATGGCTACTCCTTGAGAAATGATACCAGGAATCTGATAACAAATTGACTTTCCTCCACCAGTAGGCATTAAGACAACTGTATCTTGCTTTGCAAGTACATTTTGGATAATGTCCTCTTGCATTGGTCTGAATCGATCATACCCGAAATATTGTTTCAAGGCATGTTTAGCAGTTGAAATATCCATTGAAAAGTTTTTTTGTCAAATATTCATGCAATTTACTATGAACTTATAGGATCACAAAAAAGGATTGTAAGAAAAAGGATTTAATCAAAATTTATTAAGAACATCCTCATTTATTGGAAATAATAAGAACTAAAAATACAATATTATATTTTTTATTGGATTAATCTAAGGCAGTCGAAAAGTGAAAAAATGAACTCAAAAAAACTATACTCTAGTAAAACTATAGTTTAATATTAGCGAGTGCATAGTGTTTTGATTATAAATCATCTATAAAAATCTTATTTTATTCAAAATCTTTAAAATAACTAACTGATTATTTGTGAAATAGTTAATATTATAATATGTTTACAATCAAGAAGTCAATCAAATAAGGAAATGATTACAAAATTTGTAATTCTTTATTTGAATTGTTTAAAGAGTGAAAATTAAACACTCTTTAATGAATATATTTCGATGGAAGTTTAAATAATTGAATTGGTTAGAAAGGAGGTGAGTAATGCTCACCTTTTTTTATGTGCCAAATTTTAGCGAAGAAATCCCCAAAAGTGTATAACTTTGTATATAGAATAATTAAGTACATGAAAAAGAACTATCCATTAAATATTATCTGATTTGATAGTCTCTTTTTTTAAATTTCATTTTCATATTCTATTATGAGTAACTACAAAAATATTTTTGTGATTGATGATGACCCGACAAATAATTTAATTTGTCGAAAAATGATAGAAAAAACTGGTTTTGGGGAAAACGTATCGACCTTTCTTAACGTACAAGAAGCTGTAGATGCATGGGATGCTGTAAATCCAGAGGTAGTTTTTCTAGATATTAATATGCCTCCAAGTACTGGTTGGGATTTCTTGGATCAATTGAAAGCAAAAAATATTGAAAATGATAAAGTATATATGCTTTCGGCAGAAGTAACAGAAGAAGATAGAAAAAAGGCATCGCAATATGATCAAGTGGCAGGTATTATTATCAAGCCATTAACTCCTATAAAATTAGAAGAGTTAAAATAAGCATATTCTGCTTTTTGAAAATAAAAAGTAAAAGGTGATAGTTTGTAATATACATAAATATTGGTCCGTATTTTTAGGCTTTTGTATATTCATACTATTGCCTTTTTTTTCTATAGCCCAAGTTCAAGAATTTGATAGTTTGAAGATAGAAGAACTCGAAGTTTCTAAAGTACAGGAACGTCTAGATGATCTTCTTTCCAATAATTATCATCTGAAAGCATCAGCATTGGCCGATAGTTTATTAGAACAGGCCAAAACAATCTACCCAAATACTGATCTGAGAATTGTCCTTCTTCATAAAAGAATGGCAGAAAAATTTGCAGACAATGGTTATTCAAACTTAGCATCTCAATATGTACAAAAAGGTTTAGCCATACTACGGTCTGATCCTAATCCGAATTATGCATTTATTGGTGACATGTATATTTATCTAGCACAGATATTTAGACATCATCAACTTTCAAATATTGCCATAAACTATTACGAACAGGCAATGGAAGCATATGAACAAGCCGAAGGAAGAGGACATTATTTTTCTTTGATTACTGTTTATATGACTTTAGGAACATTCCATTATGAAATTGAAAATTTTGGAACAGCGAGTTCGTATTACACCAAAGCATCAAGTTTAATCGAAAAAATGGATACTCAATACCGTTCAGATATGGTAGAAATTCTGAATAGGATTGCAAAGTCCCAAATGAGAACTGGAGCCTATAAGTTAGCAATTCAAAACATTGAAAAATCAATTTTGATAGCTAAAAAGGTATTTGGTAATAATGCAATTGAATTAGCCAATCAGTATGAATCATTAGCAGAAATATATTTACAAAGAGGTGATTATAAAGATGCGGATGCTACAGCAGATAAAGTAACAAAAATACTTCTAGCGAATATTGGTTATCAGGAAAGAAGACAGACTTATGAGAGAAAATTGGCAGACACTTTTTTCTATAAGCGACAATATATTTATGCTCAAAAATGGTATACAAAACTCTTTGATGATGCCATTATTGCAAATGCAAATATGAATGATCAAACGCAAATTGCTGACTGGTATATTCAAGTAGCCTCTAAATTTGAAAGAGTAAAGGAAGACTCATTGGCACTAACTATCTATCAATATGCTTTAGCCTTTAATCAAAAAAGCTTTGGAGAGGAAAATTTAAAAGCTGCTGAAATAATGCACGATATTTCTAAATGTTATGTTCGTTTGGATGAATTTCTAAAGGCAGAAGAATTTACAAATAAAGCGTATGCTATCGAATGGAAAATTGGTTCAGAGAAAGATAGTACGCAAAGAGCGATTCAAAATATTGATTTAGCAGGATTATTATTAATGAAAGGTGATACAGTTGAAGCCATAAAGCTTTATGATACTGTATTAGATCTTGAAAAAGATAGGGAAAGCAGATGGAAAGCAATAGCTTATAATAATTTATCAATGATTCATTTTCATCAACAGAATTATCAAGAAGCTTATGCCTTTAGTCAGGAATTATTGAATTATTATCAAGAAAACTACGGTAGAGATTATATCAAAACAATCGGATGCTATCTTTTAATAGGAAATATAATCTATGCACAAGGTGAATCAGAAAAAGCCGTAGAAGAATATTACAGTAAGCCAATACGTCTTGCTGCTCAACTCTTTAGAAAACCTAATGAGGTAAGTTTTCAAGCGAATCAAAACTTATCAAACTATTACAAAACGCTAAAAAAAGAAGACCTGTCTCAACGTTACGCTACTTACGCACGAGAGATACAGGTCGTTATTTCTTCAGAGAATATGAATTAGTATTAGCTACTAGCTGTTTTTGATCTCTGTCAATTTCTCATTCAAAGTATCAAGAATGTTACGTAGGTGACGTTCAAGCTCTGCCCAAGCCATTACTGGGTCAACAGAGTTCACATCCTCTTTGTAGTTTGCTCCAACTTCGGCCATAAAGCGCTCAAGTGTATCTAGGTTGAAGGTATGTAACCTAGTGCTAAATTTATGCTTTACTGCACTGAATAAATCAGAATCTTTATCTTCTAAAGCTAATTTTAATTTAGGAAAGTCAGATTCAAACTCATCAATAGAAATTGATAAAAAATCTACATATCCTTCTTTGTCTCCTTCGAAAAGAGTATCTGTAAAACTGAAATCCATAGGATAAGTTGATATTGCCATAATATTAGTTCATTTAAAAATAATGAAATCTTTCCAAAAATATCTAGATTTTAGAATGATAATCACCAAATACATCAGATCTCGATGAAAAATCTTAGATATGACGCAAATATATAGAGGTTTTATACTCCTCTGTACGAACAACACTTAATAAAATTTAATCGATAACGATCATTAAAGATTTGTTTAGAATTGGAGGTTTTATAATATCTTTTTGTCTATTTATAATATTTGATTTTTATTTTTTTCATGTAAAGCATAAAAGAGATAAAAAAAGAGTGTCTAAAAAGTGATACTATAACACGAAACAAACTCTCCAAATTTTTTCTCAAAAAAATATCATGAAAAATAGTACTGAAAATCAATGCGTTTACATTCGTTGTCATCTTTTTTCTAGAAATCTTTTGGAAATATAAAATCTCGCCTTACCTTTGCATCGCTTTAAACGAAAAGCATCACACAAATAAGCGAAAATAGCTCAGCTGGTAGAGCGCAACCTTGCCAAGGTTGAGGTCGCGGGTTCGAACCCCGTTTTTCGCTCATTTAAAAATTTCATTTATCTTTGTGGTAGATGAGCCGGGATGGCGGAACTGGTAGACGCGCAAGACTTAAAATCTTGTGAGGGCAACCTCGTGTGGGTTCGATTCCCACTC